>DASTDH010000732.1:0-10779 GCA_035710445.1 Chthoniobacterales bacterium | reverse complement strand
TACCCAACGGGTTTTCTCGGTTACGGGGGGAAAATGGCCGGCTCTTTTGGTTCGTGAAAATTAAACCTTGGCTTTGAAATCTTTACCCGCAACAAACTTCACGGTCTTCGATTTGGGAATTTTTATCTGTTGCAGAGTCTTCGGATTAACCCCCTTACGCGCTTTCCTTTCGACCACCTTAAAGGTTCCGAATCCCACCAGCTGAACTATTTTGTCTTTTTTGACACCGGCCTTGATGGCGTTGATCACAGCCGTCACCGCCTTCTCGGCTTCTGCCTTACTTATCTCGGATCCGAGCTGCTTCTTTACGGATTCAACTAACTCTACTTTATTCATGGGATGCAGACGGCGATGCTCGGAACGCCATGACCCCGGAAACCTTTACCGGAGCCGATTCGCGAGCGAAACGCCTTCGTCCGTCCCTTATCGACGGAATGGGCGAGGTTTGTCAACCTAGAAGCGCACTTTTTTTTCGAGGACTTGAGCCGATTTCATTTTTGGTAACATAATTAGCGGAAAAGACTGAAATGATGGAATCGCACGGTGTTCGCGGTCGCTTGGCGGAATACTTGGAGCGCCCGCCTAGGGTTGCCGAAACGGCGTTTGTCGCTCCGAGCGCGACTCTGGTCGGAGCGGTTAGTGTCGGCGACCATTCGAGCATCTGGTATCAGGTGGTGGTTCGAGCCGATATTCACTCAATCCAGATCGGCAGCCGGACCAACATTCAAGACGGTTCCATCTTGCACGTAGCCGATCAATATCCGTTGCTCATCGGTAACGAGGTGACCTGCGGCCATGGCGCAATCATCCACGCCTGCTCGATCGGCGACCGCGTATTGATCGGAATGGGATCGATTATTCTCGATGGAGCAGAGGTTGGCCCGGATTGCATCGTCGGAGCAGGGGCGCTCGTTACCAAAGGATCCAAAATAGCTGGCCGGTCCCTGGTGATCGGTTCACCGGCCAGAGTCGTGCGCACGTTAACCGACGACGAAATCGCTTCGATCGCTTCACTGGCAGATAAGTACGTCAAGGTTGCCGCTTACCACCGGGACTGGCTGAATCAACAGAAAACGAGGGCGGGCAGAGATCAAAATGTGGAGTAATCGATCGTCCGCAGGCGCCTAAGATCGGCACCCAGCCTCGGCACACAATCGATCAACGCTCGCGTATAAGGGTGCTGGGGCTTGTCCAGCACCGTCTCACAATCTCCCAATTCCACCAATTTACCTCGAAACATCACTGCCACTTTATCTGCCAGTCCCCGAACAATGCCGAAGTTATGAGTAATGAGGATGAGTGACATTTGGAACTTTCGCTTGAGATCCGCGAAGAGGTCCAGAATCTGTTTCTGGATGGTCACGTCCAGCGCCGTGGTCGGCTCGTCTGCGATCAGCACTTTAGGTCGAGCACTCAGGGCCATCGCAATCATCACGCGCTGTTGCATACCTCCGCTCAATTGATAGGGATAGTCGTGTAGTCGTTTGCTCGGTTCCACGATTCCTACCTGATCGAGCCAGAAAACGACCTCCTGTCGGACGTCTTTAACCTCCGGACGATGGAAACGAATAGCCTCCGCAACCTGTTCGTAAACCGAAAAGACCGGATTTAGGCTAGTGGCCGGCTCTTGAAAGATATAAGCTATTTGTTTTCCCCGAATCCTTCGGAGCTCTCCCGGCGGTTTCCGCAGCAGCGACTGGCGATCAAGAACGACCTCACCGTCAACAATGCGAGCCGGCGGCTGCGGGAGTAACCGGGTGAGCGAAAGAGCGGTCACGCTTTTTCCGCTGCCACTCTCTCCGACTAGTGCAAGCGTCTCCCCCTCCGCCACCGAAAATGATACCGAATCGACTGCACAAAGCTCGCCATGATCACTCTGGAAATTGACGGTCAGATCGCGAACCTCGAGCATGCTCAGAAAGAAATGATAGATGACAGATCGGGTTAACCCACTTCGCGCGATTGGGACCATTTGTCATCTGACATTTGTTCTTGTCATTTCTTTTGGCGGTCATTCCATTGTTGAAACTCGGGTTAGTGGGTAATAAGAAGCCTACGTGAAATTGTTCATTTGGGGTCTCATGATCGGGTTCCTCGGCGTCGAAATTTCGAATGGCCAACAAAAAGAGCTGGTGATTGGGATGGAGATGAGTTTTCCGCCGTTCGAAATGCTGGACACAAGCGGGCAACCCGCTGGCGTGAGCGTCGAAATGGCAAAAGCTTTGGGGAAATTCCTTCAGCGTTCGATTCGGTTTGAGAACATCCCCTTCGACGGCCTGATTCCTTCGCTCAAGACGGGAAAGATCGATCTGGCGATCTCTTCAATGACCGTCACAGCAGAGCGCTCGAAATCAATCGATTTCAGCGATCCCTACCTGAAGATGGGCTTATCGATTCTAGCTAACAAGAATAGCTCGATTCAATCGATCGCCGACGTGGATAAGCCCAACACCACCGTGGCAGTAAAAAAAGCTACCACCGGTCACATTTACGCAATACAGCACTTCCATAACGCGAAGATACTCATCTTTAATGACGCCCCCACTTGTGCGACGGAGGTCGCGCAGGGCAAAGCGGATTGTATGATCTATGATCAGATATCCATCTTCGAAAACTGGCGAAAATATCAGGATTCGACGCGGCCGATCTTGCAACCATTTCAGACCGAAGAATGGGCAATGGGAATACGCAAAGGTAACAATGAATTGCGCACCCAGGTCAACGCCTTCCTGAAACAGTTCAAAGAAAGCGGCGGATTCAACGACCTCGGAAATAAATATTTCGGAGAAAACAAAAAGACGTTTCAGGAGCTCGGTATCCCCTTCTACTTTTAGCCGGCGAATAGAAAAGCGGGCGGATTTCCTAGAATTCGGTTTGAGAAGATGAGAGTCGATGATCGCAGTCGCTCAATTTGAGGCCAAAGGATAATGAAAAAGCAATTTGCCCAGATCAACGGTTACCGACTGAGCTTCGCCGCGATCGGCGCGGAAACCGCTCCCGCAGTGGTGCTCTCTCACGCTCTTGCGACCAGAGGGGAGGTTTGGGGATATCAGCTCCCGCTGCTGAGCCGGCATTTCCGCGTTATCCTATATGATGTGCGCGGGCATGGCGAAAGCGAAGCCTCCGGAGACAACTATTCACTGGAAGAGTTGGCCAACGACGTCTTGAAACTTCTCGATCACCTCTCGATCGCACGAGCCGCATTGGTCGGCCTTTCGCTGGGCGGAATGATCGGCCAGGTGTTGGCCCTGACTGCACCGGAGCGTTTATCGGCTCTAGCCCTCTGCTCCACCGGAAGCGAAGCGAATGAAGCCATGCAAGCCAATTTAGAGCTGCGGATCGAAGCGGTGCGTCTGAAGGGTATGGACAGCCAGGTCGAACCGACACTCGCCCGCTGGTTCAGCCCGGTGTTCGTGCAGTCAGCCCCGCAAACCACAGCTTGGATTGCGGAGTTGATTCGCACAACCTCGCCAGACGGATTTATCGGCTGTTGCCGAGCGCTTCAAAAATTGAATCTTACCGAACGATTGAAGCAGATAAAGGTTCCAACCTTGCTAATTCCCGGAGAAAATGACCAAAGTTTCCCGACTTCGGTTTCGGAGGCAATGCGGGAGCGAATCGACGGTTCAAGGGTAAAAATTCTGCCGGGAGCCGCTCATCTCGGAATCGTGGAACAGGCACATGGATTTAATGAGGTCCTTTTGCCGTTTCTGACCGAGCATCTTCGCGCCTGATCGCTCAGCATTCTTTCCGTCCCCGGGTATCGGGCGTTAATTCCTGTTTGTCTCAGTTACCGGCTTCGGCAGATGCTCCAGACAGTATTCTTCACCATTGGATGAAACACGAAATTCGAGGTCGGCATTGTCGCGTTCCGTCCGCTTACAGACTACACATTGGTGTAGCGGCTCATCCGCTCGCACCGAATCCGCCGTAAACTTCATGCGCCGGCCGTGAACCTGACGTCGATGTCTCGCTCCGGAAATTGCGGACGGGAAAAAGAATACCACGTAATTGAGGAACGAGAATACGATTGCGAGCTTGTCCAACCAATCACCCATGAAAAATACGAACAAGAGCGGAAGGAGACTGATCAATGCCAGCCACTTCACTCGGACCGGGAGGATCAAGAGGACATAGACCTGAACGTTTGGGTAAACGGTCGCAAAAGCAAAAAAGAGCGACGTATTGATGTAGAAGGGAGCGACGTTGCCTTCGCTTTGTCCCCAGTTAAGCAAAAATGCGACGATCGTGACGCCCAACATTCCCAGCAAATAGTAGACGGTCAGCCGAAATGCTCCCCAGGCTTGTTCGAGGGAGTTGCCGATCCAAATCAGCATCCAGATGTAAAGCAGGAAGAACAGGGGTTGCACTCCCATGCTGTTATGGGTCAAGAAAATTTGCGGAATAAAGACGTAAGAGAATAGCCGCCAAATTTCTCCGTGCAGGATTCGGGACGGTTCGAGCGTGAGATAATAAACGTACTCTGGCTGAAAGAGATTGAGCAAAAAGACAAAAGCGTTCAGCAGGGCAATCGTCGGTATCAATCGTGGGATCGCAAGGAAACCCACTCGATGTTCCAACCAATTCAGCCAAGACATAAATAGTTCTCTCAGTGACCGCTCGAATAGCCTTGGCCGCAACCGTAGTTGTTGACTACCTGGCGGCCAAGAAATCCGCCGCTGGTTGGCTGTGTCGAAGCATGGCCGGCTGGCGGCAGGCGGGTAAATCACCCGTATTGGTGCGATTCATTCTCCAATTTGTGCGCGATAAGCGCTCGGATCTTTCAACCCGGTAAGTTCCTCTTTGTTGCTCAGTTGCAATTTGAACAGCCAGCCCGCACCGTAGGGATCGGTGTTGACCAATGCTGGGTTCGCTTCCAGATCTTTGTTGACCTCGACCACCTCCCCCCCGACCGGCGCATAGATATCACTCGCCGCCTTTACCGATTCAACAACGGCCGCGGTTTGCTTTTGCTCCAATTTTGCACCGATCGCAGGCACTTCCACATACACGATGTCAGTGAGTTCCGCCTGCGCATGATCAGTGATGCCGACGGTACCGACCTCTCCCTCCAAGCGAATCCACTCGTGAGTGTCGGCATATTTCAGATGGTCTGGGACTAACATGGTCTTTTGTATAACGGTTTTTTCTCAACAGTCGCGGGAAATCTTCGGCCTCTCACTTCAATCTCCAATTGTTGACCTGGCTGGGCGTAGCTGCTGCCTAGATAGGCGAGCCCGATACCGGTGCCCAGCGTCGGGGACTGGCTCCCGCTCGTCAGCTCGGCAATCTGCCGGTTTTCCGCATACACCGGGTAATGGGCGCGCGGAGGGGCCGATTTTGGTGCTAACCTGACCGCACACAGCCTCTCCCTCACGCCATTCGCTTTCTGTTTCAGCAGCGGTTCGCGACCAACAAAATTGGTTTTGGCAAGATCAACAAAAAAACTCAGGCCGGCTTCAATCGGCGTCCGATTGGGGAAAAGATCAGCTCCATTGAGCGGATAACAAGCTTCCAGCCTCAGCGTATCACGGGCACCCAATCCACACGGCAATATCTGCCAAGGCTGACCGAGATCTAGAAACTGATTCCAAACCGCACCGGCGCAATCGCCCGGAAAGAAGGCCTCAAACCCGTCCTCCCCGGTGTATCCGGTTCGAGCAATCAGGACTTGAGCCGCTCCTAGCCGATAGGCTCGGATACGATTCCGATCCGGCAGTTCACCGATCGGACGGAAAAGCTCTAGTGATTTTGGTCCCTGCACCGCAACTGCGGCAAAGTGATCGCTGCGGTTCAACACCGTTACTTCTCCGACGCGATGCTGACTTAACCAGAGAAAATCTTCTTCAATTTTGGCGGCGTTCACGACCAGAAAATAATGATTTTGCTCCAGTCGATAGACGATCAAATCATCGATCACCCCTCCCGCGTCGTTGAGCATGAGAGTGTACTGGCCCTCTCCCACCGTTAATTTGGAGAGATTGTTCGTTAACAAACCATTAAGCCATGGTTCGGCCTCAGGGCCGAACACCTCGATTTCGCCCATGTGCGAAATGTCGAATATGCCGACCGCCGTACGCACCGCCTGATGCTCGTTGACGATACCGTTGTAGTAGACCGGCATTTCCCAGCCGCCAAAGGGAACCATCTTCGCGTTGAGCTTAACATGTTCTGGATATAGCGCTGTCCGGCGCAGACTACTGGAAGCCATGGCAGCAACATAGAGAAGTTTGGAAAACGTCCAAGCACCGAAACGCCGGGAGCGCCGACAACGCCGAGACTCCGGCAAGCTCTGCAGTTGCTGAAGGCACAAACTCGTTTCATGTTTTATGATGTCGCAGACTGGAACTCAGGGCCTGGAACTTCCAACTTTTACCGAACGTCACGTCGGGCCGAGTCCCGATGATCTTGAGAGTATGCTCAAAGAACTCGGGTTCGACACGCTTGACTCTTTGATTGATTCGGCCGTGCCGGAACGAATCCGGTTTCGGGAAAACCTTGGTTTGCCGGAGCCGCAAACCGAGTTTGAGGTCCTGCAAACTCTGCGAGGACTTGGCAGCCAGAACGAGGTCGCCAAATCGTACATCGGACTGGGCTACCATCCCACCGTCACGCCGCCGGTGATTCAACGTAACATTTTAGAAAATCCTGGTTGGTACACGGCGTACACGCCATACCAGCCGGAGATTGCTCAGGGTCGGTTGGAAGCTTTGCTCAATTTCCAGACAATGATCACCGATCTGACCGGTCTGGAAATCGCAAATGCGTCCCTGCTTGACGAAGCAACCGCGGCAGCCGAGGCGATGCACCTTTGTCAGGCGGTAGCTGATAGCCCTGAGCGCCGGTTCTTTGTTTCCGCCGACTGTCATCCGCAAACCATCGCCGTGGTTCAGACTCGTGCCAAGCCGCTCGGAATCGAGGTTGTGGTGGGGGACCATCGATCGATTGATTGGGCCTCCGCCTTTTTTGGTGTCCTGATTCAGTATCCCGATACCAACGGCACAATTCATGACTATCGCTCTCTGGCCGCAAAAGCCCACGTTCACGGCGCTTTGGTTGTCGCGGCGGCTGACATTCTCAGTCTGACGTTACTTGTCCCTCCGGGAGAGTTCGGCGTAGATGTTTGCATCGGCTCTTCCCAGCGCTTTGGCGTCCCGATGGGATTTGGCGGACCGCACGCAGCCTTCATATCCACGCGCGATCGGTTCAAACGCCATTTGCCTGGCCGACTGGTCGGGGTGTCCAAAGATTCAGCCGGAAGAGAGAGCTACCGCCTTGCCTTGCAAACTCGCGAGCAGCATATCAGGCGCGACAAGGCCACGAGCAACATCTGCACCGCCCAGGTGCTGCTGGCCGTAATAGCTTCGTCGTTCGCAGTGTACCATGGCCCTCAACGTCTCCGCGCGATCGCCGTCGAGATCCATCGTAAAACCGAACGATTGGCTTCCATTCTTCTCGATCTCGGCTACAAGGTGCTCGCAGGTCCTCGGTTCGACACAATTAAGGTTGATGCGGCATCGTTACGCGGCAGCATTGGCGAAAGAGCCAATGAAGCCGGGTTTAATTTGCGGCATTTTCCGGATGGCCAATTCGGGATATCACTCGACGAGACCACGTCCGAGAAGGACCTGGAAAACTTGATTCGATTGTTTGATCTGGAACGACAATTCGTTTTTCCGAATTATTCCGACTACCGGGAGGAAGAATTGCCAGCGGGTATTCGCCGCGAGTCCACCTATCTCCAGCATCCGGTATTCAATCGGTATCACACCGAAACGGAATTGATGCGTTACTTGAAGCGGCTCGAGAACCGGGATCTCTCGCTGACAACTTCCATGATTCCGCTGGGTTCTTGCACGATGAAGTTAAATGCTGCGGTGGAAATGCTGCCGGTTACCTGGCCGGAGTTCGGGCAGATCCATCCTTTTGCGCCGCGGACACAAACCAAGGGTTACCTGTACCTGATTGCGGAACTGGAAAATTGGCTCGGCAAGATTACGGGATTTGATGCGGTCAGCCTCATGCCCAACTCCGGCGCACAAGGCGAATACGCCGGTCTCCTGGCCATTCGGGAATATCATGCGCAGCAAGGTTTCCTCGATCGGAACATCTGCTTAATACCAACTTCGGCCCATGGAACCAATCCGGCCTCTGCGGTGATGGCGGGCTTTGAAGTGGTGCCGGTCCTTTGTGACGAGGATGGAAATATTGATCTGAGCGATCTTCGCACGAAAGCGGAACGCCATCGTGATCGTTTAGGCGCTCTCATGGTTACCTATCCTTCAACTCACGGCGTCTTCGAGGAGGGGATCATCGAGATCTGCGACATCATACACAGCCACGGCGGCCAAGTGTACATGGACGGTGCCAAC
Organism: Chthoniobacterales bacterium; assembly: GCA_035710445.1. Taxonomy (GTDB): domain Bacteria; phylum Verrucomicrobiota; class Verrucomicrobiia; order Chthoniobacterales; family JAFAMB01; genus DASTDH01. Next base: position 2,407 of record DASTDH010000732.1, on the reverse strand, counting down.
ATGAACGCCCAGGTTGGCCTCTGCCGGCCGGCCGATTTCGGAGCGGATGTTTGTCACCTCAATCTGCACAAGACCTTCTGCATACCACACGGCGGAGGAGGACCAGGGATCGGCCCGATCGGAGTAAAATCCCATCTGGCGAACTTTTTACCAAGTCACCCCCTTGCCGATTTGGGGCGTCCCGCGATCATCGGTCCGGTCTCGGCCGCTCCCTACGGCAGCGCAAGCATTCTGTGTATTTCCTGGGCGTACATTGCGTTGATGGGTGCAGCCGGCCTCACTCATGCCACGAAAGTCGCCATCGCGAGTGCCAACTATGTCGCCAAACGATTAGAGCGGCTTTATCCAATCCTTTACCGCGGTAAAAGCAGGTTGGTCGCTCACGAGTGCATCATCGACTTACGGCAATTCAAAAAGACGGCCGGCGTCGAGGTCGAAGATGTTGCTAAACGGCTGATGGACTACGGGTTTCACGCGCCTACCATGTCTTGGCCAGTTCCGGGAACGATGATGATCGAACCAACCGAAAGCGAATCGAAAGCAGAGTTGGATCGATTCTGTGATGCGATGATTTCGATCTACGGAGAGATCAGAGCGATTGAAACCGGCGAGGCGGACCGGCAGGACAATATGCTCAAAAGGGCCCCGCACACTGCGCAGGATTTGTTGGCGGAGTCGTGGGACCGAAGCTATTCGAGGGAGTCGGCGGCATTCCCGGCTCCCTGGACCCGCCAATACAAATATTGGCCCCCGGTGGGCCGTATCGACAATGTGTATGGCGACAGAAACCTTTTTTGTACCTGCGTTCCGGTCGAAGCGGGCGAGGCGCCCGACCAGCGAAACCCATGACAGATGACAAATGGCAGATGACAGATTATACGCGGGGTCGCCCATTTGGCTGCCTTTGCCGGCAAGCGGCTCCAAGACTCAGCCCATGATGGAACGTAACCGAACCCTGGGTTAGCTGATGTTCAAAATTGTTGATCGATACATTAGCGGTCAAGTGATCAGCACGGTCACCTGGTCGGTGGGAATGCTGAGCCTGATGTTAGTCGTCGGTAACGCCCTACGCGACTTGCTCAACCTGTTGATCAGCCATCAGCTTCCGATCAGCTATATCCTTACGTTCATCGGCTATCTTCTCCCTTTCTCGATGATCTATTCGATTCCGTGGGGAATTTTGGTGGCTGTCCTGCTGGTTTTCGGCAAGCTGTCTTCGGACAACGAACTGGTAGCGCTCCGGGCCAATGGGGTCGGTATCCTCCGGATCTGCCTTTCGGTTTTCGCCATTTGCGCCGCGCTGTTTAGCCTTTGCTTATGGATCAATCTGTATCTCGCTCCAATCTCAGAAGTAAAAGCCAGAGCATTGCTTTTGAATCTGGCCTCGAACGATCCGCTTGCTCTTTTCGGGAGTGACGAAGTCATTGACCAGTTTCCTAATCGCAAGATCTATGTGGGCCGGAAAAACGGGTCGTCCCTGGAGGATCTGCACATCTATGAAATGGATGGGTACCAAGTGCCCATTCGCGTCATCTATGCGCGAAGAGGTACCTTGGAGGTCGACAAGCAGAATGAGCGCATCCTTCTGCACATTTACGATGCGCACTACGAGGAACGAGACGAATCCGATGTGAACGATCTGAGACTGATGCATTATGGCATCAGCCTGAAGGAAGGAGTACTTCCGATTTCGTTGCAAGAACTCATCGAAAAGGCGAAAAACAATCGACGTCCCAATCAGCTGACCTTAGGACAATTGCGCGACACGCTGGAACAACAGAAAGGCAGGGAATCGCTGAGAAAGCGAACGATTCTGCGCACGGAATTGAGTAAACGATTCTCCAACGCCCTGGTGGTTGTTACTTTTGTTCTGGTTGGTATTCCGCTGGCAATTACCGCTCAGCGTCGGGAAACCTCGATCGGAATCGCGATGAGTATCTGCATCGCGTTCACCTACTTTATTTTCGTTGTGTTGACCGACACGATGAAAGGGAAGGCTAACTTTCACCCCGAAATACTTATTTGGCTCCCCAACGTCGTTTATCTCACGCTGGGATCGATTTTGTTTTACCGGTTAGCGAGACGGTAGGAAAACGAACGTCAGCGCGCTGCTGGCGCTCGGGAGGGCACGTCCTGCGTCCCCGGGACCGCCGGACCTTGGCCACCGGTCGGATCTACCGCGAAGCGGTTGGAAAACTTAGCCCATGCTTTAGCCTGGGTAGATTCCTGGACGGGAAGCCCTGAAGGGGCGGAGGACGCTTCATGTCGCAGAATGTCTGTAATCCAATATTTGTCTACCCCAGAAGAGCATGCTCGAAGTCGAACATGCCGACCAGCGAGCCCAAACCGCCAATCCCAGGCATTTGCCCCCGAGTTCGGTCGCGACTTTCGTGATCGCTCACCGCTC
>DASTDH010000731.1:0-6716 GCA_035710445.1 Chthoniobacterales bacterium | reverse complement strand
TATCCTTATAAGCCTGACTGACCTCTTCTTGGGAATTTACATAGGCCTGGTAATCCGCGAAAACCAGGTACGGATCGTATTTCATCAGAGAGTCCAGCAGTGGCTTAAATAAGTCAGTGTCGCCCCGGGAAAAGCGTCCGGAACTTATCTGGTCGATTGCTTCCCGCAGATGAGGGTTAGAGTGGTAGTAATCCCGCGGATGATAGCCGGCCGCCCTTTTCGCTCGAACTTCTTCCGTAGTTAATCCAAACAAAAAGAAGTTCTCTTCTCCCACCGCTTGGCGGATTTCAATGTTTGCACCATCTAATGTCCCGATCGTCAAGGCGCCATTCAGGGCAAACTTCATGTTGCTGGTACCGGAAGCCTCATAGCCAGCCGTGGAGATCTGTTCAGAGAGGTCGGCTGCTGGGTAGATCCATCGAGCTTGCTTAACGTTGTAGTTAGGTAAGAACACTACCTTAAGGCGTCCACTTACATCGGAATCGTCATTGACGACTTCTCCTACCGAATTAATCAACTTAATGATCAGCTTGGCCATGAAGTAGCCCGGGGCGGCCTTGCCGCCAAAAATAAACGTACGCGGCACGATCTCGATTTTCGGATCGTGTTTCAGGCGATTGTACAACGTAATAATGTGCAGCACATTCAGATGTTGCCGCTTATATTCATGCAACCGTTTCACCTGCACATCAAAGATGGATTTCGGATCCAGGGCGATACCGGTCTGCGTTTGAATGTAAGCAGCCAGGTCCTGCTTATTTTCCTGCTTAACCTTTTGAAACTCGCCACGGAACCCCGGATCTTCCAGCAACGCCTCCAGCTGGTGGAGATCATCCAACTGCTTAATCCAGCTATCGCCAATTTTTTTGGTAACCAGGCTGGCCAGCCGAGGATTGTTGGCTACCACGAATCGGCGCGGAGTGACGCCATTAGTAATGTTGAGGAATTTCTCAGGCCAGAGCTCAAAGAAGTCGTGCAGGGTTGTCTCCTTGAGCAGCTGGGAATGCAGTTCGGCCACTCCATTGACTTTATGGCTGCCCACGGTCGCGAGATAAGCCATCCGCACATATCTTTCACCCCCTTCTTCAATCAGTGACATTCGAGTAACGCGCGCTGCGTCGTCCGGAAATTTAAGACGCACTCGCTCCAGGAAGCGACGATTGATCTCGTAAATAATTTCCAGATGCCGTGGTAAGAGGCTACCGAACAAGCTGATCGGCCACTTTTCCAGAGCTTCCGGTAGTAACGTGTGATTGGTGTAAGCAAATGTTTTCTCGGTGATGGCCCAAGCCGCATCCCAATCCATTTGATGCTGGTCGACCAGCAATCGCATCAGTTCGGCCACTCCGATCGATGGATGGGTATCATTTAGTTGCACGGCAAACCTTTCAGGGAAATCGGTCAGGCTATCTCCTCTCCGCAGGTGAATGCGAATCATGTCCTGCAGGGAGCAGGAAACGAAGAAATACTGTTGCTCCAGACGCAATTGCTTCCCTTCAATGCGTTCATCGTTCGGATAAAGCACTTTGGTGATGTTTTCCGTCACCACCTTGTCGTGTACCGCACCGTAGTAGTCACCCACATTGAACTCCTGAAAATCGAAGGATTCGCGGGCTTCGGCTTTCCATAGACGCAGCGTATTGGCAGTGTTTACGTTGTAGCCAAGAATAGTCATATCGCAGGGAACCCCGTTAACCACCTGCGCAGGAATCCAGCGCACCCGATAGCAGCCTTGATCGTCGGTGTAAGCTTCGGTGCGACCGCCGAAATTTACCTCGACGGTTGCCTCGGGACGAGGAATCTCCCAGGGGTCGCCCAGCCGCAACCACCTGTCAGCAATTTCCACCTGCCACCCATCCCGAATCACCTGGCTAAAGATGCCGAATTCGTAACGGATACCGTAGCCGATAGCCGGAATCTCCAATGTGGCTAAGGAGTCCATGTAACAGGCGGCAAGCCGGCCCAAGCCGCCATTACCTAACCCCGGTTCCGCTTCTTGTTCGAGCAATTCGTTCAGGTCCAGTCCGAATTCCTCAACCGCTTGACGGACTTCATCATAAATACCGAGGTTAATTAAGGAGTTGCCCAGTCGCGGTCCCAACAGAAACTCGGCAGATAAATAGCAGACGACCTTAGCCTTCTTTTGTTTGAGGTATGTTTCGATTGTATTTATCCAGCGCCGCAGTAGACGATCGCGCACGGTATACGCCAACGCCATATAGAGATCATTTTTCGTCGCGATCGCTCGAAATTTGCCCTGTACGTAGAAAAGGTTATCGGCAATAGCTCTTCTGAGCGTTGCCACGCTCAAACCGGTCCGGTCGTCCTCAATTTCTAAGTTCTGACATTGAGAATCTACGGGTGTTTTCATGGGTGGATTCATCGTGTTAAACAGAGAAGCTTTATTGTGATCGGCCGCAATGTCATTGTGTTGGCTCCGCCGGTCGGACAGAGCTCAAGGTGGGCTTGGCTTTTTCTCCGACCGTAGGAATGCTAGGATACCTATCGTTGGCCTACCTAGTCCTGACTACCAAAAATCGCACGGCTGATCGATGTCCCCAAGCCGGCCGCTAGTAAAATCCTTGGTTGTCCTTGGGAACGTTCACTTTGCCCCAGTAATGTCGCTGAATGATATAAAGATAGCCGAAGGCTAAGATCAGCGCCGGAAACCACCAGGCCATGCCAATGATGAGACTGGCATCGGGCGCGGCGCAATCCGCAGCGGTTAGTCGCCGGGCGGGCTCGGTCGTCGAGAAGAGCATGACCGGGAACAGCGCGGCTGCTCCAGTCATCAACAGCCCAAAGAGCAGAAAAATTGATCCCAACAGGCTCAGATGTTCGCGCTGATTCCGGATCCCGGTAGCGATCGCATACCCACTCGCACCGCAGATAGCTAGTGTTAACCAAGCAAGCGGTCGAAACACAATCCCCTGCAACAGCTCAGGACGCACGAGCCAAGTGAGTAATGTGATTAGCAGAAAAGCCGGAATCACTGCCAACCAGAGTTTGCGGGCCAGTTTGAGCGACCGTTCGTGCACTGCTCCTTCGGTCTTCATGGTCAGGTAGGTCGCCCCGTGAGCGGTCAAAATAAGGACACAAAACAACGCCATCGGGACACTGTACCAATCCAGCAACCCGACATTCCCATGGATATTGAAATTGGTAAAGAACGGCAGATAAAATGTGCCTTCGGCCGTCAACGGTACTCCCCGAGCGATATTGCCTAGAGCCGCTCCAAACAGGACAGCCAGCAACACGTTGCTGAAGACAAAAACCGAGTCCCAGAACTCTTGCCAAAGCCGGTCATTGAGATGACCACCGACTTCGATGGAGATACCCCGCAACAAAACGCACCAAAGAATGAGGAACAAGGCGAGATAGCATCCTGAGAATGACGCGGCCATCAGGCGGGGAAAAGCCATTACCATCACGCCACCGGTGCCAACCAACCAGACTTCGTGCCATGACCAGAGCGGTCCGATTGCCGCGATGACTTGTCGTCGTTCGGCTTGATTCCGCGCGACGATCCAATGGAGGATGCCTGTCCCGAAGTTACGTCCATCTAACACGATGTAGGTCGTGAGCATGAACGCAAGAATCCCGTACCAGAGCGCAATCATGCCGGCACCTCCCGAGGGCCTGATACAGGCGCCGGAGCATCCGGACCGTGATGAATCTCTCGCGCGGTAAGATAGAGAAAGAGAAGACCAACGACAAAGTACAAGCCGACAAAACCGATGAGGGTGAAGATCGTATCGCCGGCAGCGACGTTCTGACTGTAGCCTTGATTCGTGCGGAATAGGCCATAGACCAGCCAGGGCTGTCGACCTAGCTCCGCGGTCATCCACCCCAAGGTGTTTGCAATGTAAGGAAACGGAAACGCGCGCATTAGTATCCAGAGTAAGGCAGTACTCGACTCCAAGCGGCCGCGCCAACGCTTCCAATTGGCCCAAGCCATGATCACGATGAAGATCACGCCCAGTGTGATCATAATATGAAATGCGTAATAAAGTAACTCGATGTTATCCGGCCAGGTGTCCTTGGGAAACTCGTTCAATCCCTTGACATAACTTTTGAAGGTTCCATAGGCCAGGAAGCTGAGCGCACCCGGAAGCGGAATCGGATTTTCCAAGCGCTGTTCACTGACGTTCGGTTGACCGATCATCGTTACCTCGGCGAGACGCCCTCCCACGAAACGGCCTTCCATCGCCGCCAAGGTAGCCGGCTGATGATTTCCGACCATTTTCGCTTGAGCGTCGCCGGTCGGGAACGCGACCAGCAGGGATGCAACCAACCCAACCAATGTGCCGGCGTTCAGGTAAAGCCGGGACTGCTCCGGATGCATCCCCCGCAACATATAAAACGCTCCCATCGCAGCGACCACGAATGAGCCGGTAACTAGCGCGGCACACTGGTTATGAGCAAACTGGACCAACGCCCACGGATTCAGCAGATAAGCTCTGAGATCTAACAATGCGAGCGTCCCATTCGACGCGACCGCGTAGCCAGTCGGATGTTGCATGAAAGCGTTTGTGACCAGGATAAAAAAACCGGACAACCAACTGCCGGTGGCCACACCGACTGCTGCCAAGAAGTGATTGCGCGGACCGAGGCGCTTCTCTCCCCAAATCAACGCACCGATAAATGCGCTTTCAAGAAAGAAGGCGAACATTCCTTCCATTGCCAGCGTCTGGCCAATGATCGCACCAGAGTACTTGGAGAAGCCGGCCCAGTTGGTTCCGAACTGAAACTCCATCGGAATGCCGGTTACTACTCCGACCGCGAAGTTAAGACCAAAGATTTTGGCCCAGAACCGTGCAGCTCGATTGTATTTTTCATCTCCAGTTCTTAGCGCGCGCCATTTCCAGTAAACCAGAAACCAGGCAAGCCCCATAGTGAGCTGCGGAAACAGGTAGTGGTAAGTGATGGTGAACGCGAAATGGATCCGATGCCAGAGAGCGGGGTCGGTTAGTGAGGTTTCCATGTTATGCACTCTGCCAAGAAGTCCTGCGCTCCCCGGCGGTGCGGGGCGGCGGGCGATCTGAACGGCGATGTCGGGAAGGCTTCAATTCCTCAGATCGGCGAGCTGAACATTGTGTGCTGCTGCCCTGCGGGGATTGCCGGGGAGCGAAGCGGAGTCCGAAAATCGTTCGGAACAACGGCGCGTCGCCCAGGCCACGTAGAGAGGTAAGCCCCGAGCCCGCTTTATGCTTCCGTTCCTCGCAAGAGCACACCAGCTCTTTGCATAACAAACTCGGGGTGAAGAGCAAGTTGCTCAGTAACTTCGCTAGAGTTTTTGCGGAATGTGGATAGCTGCAACATCGAAGTCTTTTCCGTCGTGCGTGCCATGATAGCAAAGTGAAACTTATTCAAAGGTTGGTTGACATTTGCTCAAACTCCTCCGACCCAAGAATTCCAGGATGAAACAAGAATCGAAGAGGTCTAAGGAAAAGATCAGGTCGTCAGCTACGGCTCTCCAAATCCGAAGAATCGACCTTAATCTATTCCGGGTGTTTCACGCGGTGATGCAGCACCGGAGTGTGACGAAAGCTGCTCGCGCACTTTCGGTGACTCCCTCGGCCGTTAGCCATGCTTTGAGCCGGCTCCGCCAGACCATCGGCGATGAGCTTCTTGTTCCTAATGGCTCGGGTGTCGAGCCGACTCCACGTGCGCTCGAGCTGGCGTCGGACGTCCGAGAAGGTTTACAGAGCTTCCAGTTGGCCCTGATGACAAGGCCATTCGTACCGGCGGAGGCTGTCCGGACTTTCCGTATCGCCGCGAGTGACCAGACTTCGGTGGTTATTCTCCCGGCGCTGGTCAAACGCTTAGCCAAAAGCGCACCGAACGTTGACCTGCGAGTTTTCCCGTTGAATCGCCTCGATGTTGTTAGCCAACTCGAAAGCAATCAGGTTGATCTGCTTATCGGCTGGTTCGGTAAGCTACCTGCCGGCATTCGTCGCTCCAAGCTCTATCAGGAACAGGAGTCGATTGTGGTCCGCGCTGGCCATCCATTGACCGAATGTAAGGTGACAAAAGAAAGGCTCTTTGAATTCCCGCATGTGGTCGTCGAGCTGACTGGAACGGAGGAGAATGAACGCGATGGTTTCATGGACGACGAGGGAGTTGTGCGCCGGGTCTGGATTGAGCGCGCCTTGCTGGAATTTCAAGACGAAAACGTCGATCTCGTCGGCCGCGCGGCCGTTTGCGTACCGTACTTTGCTGCAGTGGCTCCTCTGCTCCAAGAGTCCGACATGGTAGCAACCCTTCCGCGTCGACTCGCGCTTTCGTTAATCTCGCAGACTCCGATTGTATTGCTGGATTTGCCCTATCCGCCTATAACAGTGGACATGGAAATGGTGTGGCACCAAACGGCAGACCGAGATGAGGGCTTTCAATGGGTTAGACACGAGTTGGCTTTGTCTACGGCGGGTGTCACATAGTTGGACAGGCCCAGCTTAACAAGTCGCGGAGCGTCGTTAGCATCGCTCTCGTTCGGCCGATTCCACAAGCGCCGCTCGGAGCGGGATACGCATCCTTTGGCTTCGTGGGGTACTTGCTTTTCCCACCGATAGCGGTCTCAACGGCTTCGCGAAAATCTCGCGAATCCGCGATTTATCGCGAACGCGCAAGGCCCCGAATTTCAGTCGACCCTGACTTTCGTCAGGCACGTGGACACTAAATCCCGCGTACCCTGCGCTTGGACCCCATAGCGACCT
>DASTDH010000730.1:0-4134 GCA_035710445.1 Chthoniobacterales bacterium | reverse complement strand
ATCAGCAAGACAGAAAGACCCTCGGGGGCGGTGCCGAACCTCGCGGCGGCCTTTTCAAAAAGCGCTTGGGTCGCGAGCGCCGTTAGCGGTGTCTTCTCTGACGGCTTCCAGACGCAAGCATTGCCGCAGACGAGCGCCAGTGCAGCGTTCCAGGACCAAACGGCAACGGGAAAATTAAAGGATGTTATGATTCCCGTGGGGCCGAGTGGATGCCAGCTTTCTAGCATCCGGTGGCTCGGGCGTTCGCTCGCGATGGTGAGGCCATAGAGCTGCCGGGAAAGGCCGACGGCGAAGTCGCAAATGTCGATCATTTCCCGGACCTCGCCGAGCCCCTCTGACAGGATCTTGCCCGTCTCGAGCGTAACAAGCCGACCGAGTTCATCCTTCGCAGTTCTCAGTTCTTCACTGAAAAGCCGCACGAACTCGCCTCGTTTTGGCGCCGGCTCGCACCGCCATGTGCCGAATGCATCCTGGGCGAGACCTATGGCGCGCCTCGCTTCATCGGGTGTCGTCTGGCGAACATGCGCAATGATCTCGCCTGTGATCGGCGTGCGGGCCGGCAGCCCCTCGTCAGCGAACACCGAGTCAGGCACTCCAAGCCGCTTGCAAATTTCGAGTGCCTCCTCGCGTGGCGAGGGAAGCTCATGTGTTTTCTTTGGCATCGCGCACCTCGCGGTAGAGCTTCGTAGCTGAGTGCTGGCGTGCGGCTAGGGATTATCCTTCGGTGAAGCGAGCAAAATGCTTGTGTCCGTCGACTTGATCCCGTCGACCGTTCTAATGCGATTTAGCAGCTCATCGAACTCTTCAAGCGAACCGGCCACAAGCTCCGCGACAAGATCCCAGTGGCCATTCGTCGAATGAAGTTTTCGGACCTCTGGGTAGCCATAAAGCCGCTTAACGACCTTGTTCGACGCTTTGGCCTCGACTTCTATCATCATCAGCCCCCGAACCAGATTACGCGTAGCGTTATCGTGGACCGCAATTGTGAAGCCGCGGATGACGCCGCTCTCGATAAGGCGGTCTATGCGTGACCGGATGGTCGCGCGGGACACGCCCAGTTCGGCTGCGAGTGATGCAACGGGTCGTCGCGCATCGCTGCGCAACAAGGCGATCATCTTGTAGTCCAGATCATCCATGGCGCGGTCTATCAATCTGCTCACGATAGCATAGCAAAGTGCATAATAATGTCGACATAATGTTAATTAATCCGCCTTTTTGCCGCCACTGCGTATCAGTATGTTGGTTATTGGATGATGGGATCTAGTGGAAGGGGACTATCTCGATGAACTCGTCGCCTGTCTCTTTTCTTGTTGGTGCTCCACGTCGACGGCGGTGAGTTTTGTAAGTGGAGAGAACGAAGCCGGGAAATTCGTCATGACTATTCAAGACATGAGGGTCGATACGGTCACGGCCTTGAGCGAGTTAATTGAGACCGAAGATCGGCTAGGCGCCAACAACTATGCGCCGCTTGGCATAGTCCTTTGCCGCGGGGAAGGCGTGTGGGTTTGGGACATCGAGGGCAAGAGGTATCTCGATTGCCTCGCAGCCTACTCGGCGGTTAACCAGGGCCACTGCCACCCAAGGATTCGAGAGGCGATGGTGGTGCAAGCGACGAGGCTCACTCTCACCTCAAGGGCGTTCCGCAACGACCAGCTGGCGCTCTTCTACGAGGATCTCGCAAGGCTCACGGGGGCGCACAAAATCTTGCCCATGAATAGTGGCGCTGAAGCCGTAGAGACGGCGATAAAGATCGTGCGCAAATGGGGCTACGAGCTTCGCGGTGTCCCCGATGACAAGGCTGAGATCATCGTCTGCGCCAACAACTTCCACGGCCGCACCATCGCAATTGTTGGTTTCTCGACTGATCCCCAGCGGCGCAAGGGCTTCGGTCCATTTGCTCATGGCTTTCGTATCGTTCCGTTCGGCGATTTCGACGCCCTTGCCGCCGCGATCACGCCGAACACCGTGGCATTCCTTGTCGAGCCGATTCAAGGTGAAGCCGGCGTTATCATTCCGCCTCCTGGTTATTTCGCCAAAGTACGAAGTCTCTGCTCAGAAAAGCAGATTGCGCTGGTTCTTGATGAGGTCCAGACGGGACTTGGCCGCACGGGCAAGCTGTTGGCCGAAGAACATGAGGGCATTGACTCCGACGTGACGCTTCTCGGCAAGGCGTTATCGGGAGGGTTCTACCCGATATCTGCCGTGCTCTCCAACAACGAGCTCATGAGTCCCCTGAAGCCAGGCGATCATGGCTCGACCTTCGGCGGTAATCCACTCGCCTGTGCAGTTGCCCGGGCGGCACTCCGCGTTCTCATTGAGGAAGGCATGATCGAAAACGCCGCGGAGCAAGGCGCATACATGAAAGCCGGATTAGAAAGCTTACTTACCGAGGAGGTAAAAGAGGTTCGTGGGCGCGGCCTGATGATTGCTATTGAGCTCTATCCTGAAGCTGGGGGTGCCCGCCGTTATTGCGAGGCGCTTGCAAGACGGGGCGTCCTCACCACGAATACGCACAAGCACATCATCCGCATTTCCCCGCCACTCGTTATTAAACGCAACGAGGTGGACTGGGCAGTCGACCGGATTGCAGAGGCTTTCAGAAAGAAATGAACAGGATGGCCATGGATTGGACGCCGTCACAAAGGGTTGAATGGGAGAGGCAACCGCGAGCACAAACGGTGGCGCACGAGCTTGTGACTAAGTTTTGTGCCAACTCAGCGGCCGCACAACAGTTTGCTCAGCGAATGCTGCGTGAAACAGGCACGCGATTCATTGACTGGGTTGACTTCGTGGCACCGCCGCGCCAGGCGCTGGATCACGGCGCGCTTGTGGAGGCGGGATTTACATTAAGCGATGCGGACGGCACGTCCGTCGCTGAGCATCCCCGCGGTATGTTTCCAACCATCCGGCTTGATGAGCCCCGCGGCTGGAGCTTGGGTATCAAGGTCGAGTCCGTCGCTGATTTTCTCAACATCAATGCAATGGCCGATTCGGCGGTGGAGGGTACGCCGTATGCAGCGTTGCGGATGGCGCGCATTGCGTTGGAATCGGATGCTGAATTGTGGATCGTCGAACGGCACGGCCAATTGGGATTTACTCCGTACGATGTGTCATCAGCGGAGGCGAGTGCCGTTCTGCATCACGCGGAGGCGTTTCGTTGCCGGCGGCGGCGGTTTGAGCGGGACGAGGATGGATTTGAACATGCACTTCAGCTGATCAACGCAGCAGTAGCGGATTTGGGACATTCGCGAGCCTGTGATCTGTTTTTTGCGTCGGAACGGGCATATTGGGAGAGTCGGAACCGCGCCGGCAGGCTGCAAAAGGCACGGCAGGACTGTTTAGGGCTCGGGTGGGGTAATCACGACCATCACACATATCGCAGCAGCCGAGAGCATTTTGCGGACTTGATTCGTGTGTTCGGCGCGATCGGCGTTCTTGGCCGGGAGCAGTTTTACGCCGGCATCGAGGCGGGCTGGGGTGCGCAGATTTTAGAACACCAGGAGTGTCGCATCGTGGTGTTTGCCGACGTCGATCTGTCGCCAGAGGAAGTAAGCGGCGACTTTGCGCATTCGGGGCTTCCACCACAAAATTCACGAGGGACTATCGGATTGTGGTGCCAGCTGCACGGCGAGGCGCTGCTGCAGGCAGGAATGCACCACCTTGAAGCGCAGTTCGACTTCGAGGCGGCGCGCGCCCAGTTGCGACATCAGGGCGTGATGACGATGGACCCGTTTACCGAATTCCCACATTTGCGGCAGGTGTTCACGCAAGGCGAAATCTGGATGGTCGAGCCCAGTCGGCTGGCGGCTGCGAAGGCAGCTGGCTTCATCACCGGGGAGCAAGCCGAACGATTTGCCAAGCATGGTGCACTCGGCTCTCACTTGGAGATCCTTGAGCGCAACGAGGGCTACAAGGGATTCAACAGAACCGGGATAAGCCAGATCATTCGTCGAACCGATCCCAGGGGACACACAGTTGCGGCCTAGCGATCAAGGCACTGCCCGGATACTCACTCCGCACTGGTTGTTTTAACGGCGGATTTTTTTGACGCTCAGCCCGTTCTGCGGGGAGCCCAGGGAAGATGGGCGCTTTGCTAAGTGCTGTTCAGAATGAGCCGGCAGGCGAGCTATCGTT
>DASTDH010000729.1:0-9378 GCA_035710445.1 Chthoniobacterales bacterium | reverse complement strand
CTTGATGCAGCTCTTCCTGAGTGGCCATCAGTCAAAAATCTTTCCGGGGTTCAAGATATTGTCCGGATCCAGCGTATGCTTTAGTCGGCGCATGAGCCCCAAGCTGGCGTCGCCGATCGCTTTAGGTAAGAAGGCTTTCTTAGCCAACCCGACGCCATGCTCGCCGGTGATGGTACCCCCAAGGCTTACCGCCTGATCAAAAATTTCCTTCATCGCCTCTTCGACGCGCGCCATTTCAGCTGCGTTCTTTTCATTGGTCAGAAAGGTCGGGTGCAGATTGCCCTCGCCCATGTGGCCGAAGGTGCCCACGGTCACTTCGTATTTGACAGCTGTTTGCTGGATGAACCGAATCATATCGGCCAATTCACTCCGTGGCACCGTCGCATCTTCCAGGATGGTGGTGGGCGAAACGCGTGCGAGCGCCGAAAAGGCGCTGCGGCGAGCGGCAGCGAGTTGGTTGGCCTCTTCTTCGCTCTGGGCCAGTTGCACAGCCATGGCCCCATGGTTGCGGGCAATTTCCGCCATTTGCTGCGCTTCCTCTTCGACCACGACCGGGTGCCCGTCCGTCTCCATGAAGAGGATGGCTTCGGCATTCAGCGGCAGACCCAGGTGAGCATATTCCTCCACGCATTTCACCGTGATCCGGTCCAAAAACTCCAGCGTGCACGGGATGATTTTGGCGGCAATGATGGCCGAGACGGTCTCCGCGGCTGCGTCCATTTGCGAGAAGGTCGCCAGCAGGGTTTTTTTGGCTCGCGGTTTGGGCACTAACTGGAGGAGGACTTTGGTGATGATGCCGAGTGTGCCTTCTGAACCGATGAAGACATCCTTCATCGAGTAGCCCGCGACGTCCTTAACGCACTTGTTGCCGAAGGAAACAGCTTCCCCGTTAGCCAGCACGACATCCAGCCCCATGACATAATCGCGGGTGACACCGTATTTAAGCGCACGCAAACCACCTGAGTTCTCGGCTACGTTACCCCCGACCGTGGAAATCTTCATCGAACCAGGATCGGGTGGATAAAGCAGCCCTGCAGCATCGGCGAGTTCGGCCACTTTTTGGGTCACGACGCCGCTCTCGACGTGAATGGTGAGGTTCTTTTGATCGAGCTCGAGCATCCGGTCCATCAGTACCAAGCAAAGCACGATGCAGCCGTACACCGGCACGCTGCCACCGCTTAAACCGGTACCGGAACCGCGCGCGACGACTGGAATTTTGTTCTCCGCTGCGTAACGGACGACCTGAATCACCTCGGCGGTAGTCTTCGGCAAGACCACGCAGCCGGCTTCGCCGTAGAGCGCAGCGGTGCCGTCAAACCCGTAAGTGGCCAGATGTTCGCGTTCCCACAACACGCGCTCCGAGCCAAGCATGCGTGTGAGGTCTGCCGCAACCTTATGCATAAAGTCAACGCATCAACTTAGTGCATCGGTGGGCGCAGCAGAAACCTTTTCCTGAGCCGTGTTCACGTTTGTTTGGTCTGGAATTAACGTAGACTTGTCCGCTACGATGGAAGGGCGATGACAGTTCGGTAGGCAGCAGCTGGTCTTCCACCAAATCTCGAACATACTATGATCTCTCGTCGGAAGTTTCTGAGGAGAAGCAGCGAAGTAGGTGTCGCAATTGGCGCGGCCAGTGCCGGTCTCGGCCCGATGTTTGCCGAAGCTGTCAACCGCTCAGGTTTAGACGAGGTCGGATTTTCCAGCGCCGAACGCCGAGCGCAACGGTCATTCGAAATTCGTTGTGATTCCGCGGGCGGCTACCCGTGGAAAAAATCCGATGCCAACGACGAATGGCGACGAGGAACGATACGCGGACAAACGGGCAAGCTTCGCGAAGAGCTTACCTCATACGGATCAGGGTGAGGTCGAACCGGGTGCCTACGCGGATTGGCTGTCGATTCTCGCCAGCGGTGATCCGGCTCGATTCGAATATGTTCCGCGCGATCCGTTGGCAATCGCCAAATTGAACAATCCCCAAGCAACTTACGCCTTCGATTTGGTCGGGATTGACAGTCACGCGACTCGCTTGATTCCGCCCCCGCCTTTGCCAGCGGCACGATGGCCGTCGAAATGGCGGAGCTTTACTGGCAAGCACTGGCGGTTGACGTTCCATTTCAGAGCTACGAAGCGAACGAGTTGATCAACGCGGCCCTGGCAGATCTTAATGCCTTTTCACATCCCCTGGGCTCGAGTCCCGCAGGAAGAATCACCGCTAGAACACTGTTTCGCGGCGAAACCTCTGGCGACCTCCTCGGCCCCTACCTTAGCCAGTTCTTATGGATGGATGTCCCGTATGGGGATCAAAACCATCGATCAACGCTATCGCTTCCCCAGCCGCAATCAAAAGTTCCTCACCGAGTACGCTCAATGGTTGGCTTGCCAAAGGGGTGCCGAATCTGCGGCCAACCTCCACTTTGACCTGCAACCGCGATACATTTGCAGCAATCGGGAGCTCGCCGAATATGTGCACCAGGATTTCAGTTTTCAGACCTACCTCAATGCCGCTTTGATCATCTTGCGGCTTGGTCGCGAAGCTCTCTCTCCGACTAATCCCTACCTTGGATCGAGAACGCAATTTGGCGATGTTACGTTCGGAAATAAGAACATCTTGTCTTTGATTGGCCAGGCCGCTCTGCTTGGCCAGAAAGGCGCTTACTACCATAAATGGTTAGTGCATCGCCGGCTGCGGCCCGAATGTTTTGCCGGGCGCATCGAAGCACATGTTTCCGGACGGAAGACTTACGACATCCATCCCGATATTCTAAACTGTGATGTCATCGGTCGGGTTAAAGCGGCGCACGGCAGCTGCCTATTGCCAGTGGCGTTTCCCGAGGGCTGTCCGACTCATCCGTCTTACCCGGCAGCGCACGCTACCAATGCCGGCGCATGTGTCACCGTCCTGAAAGCGTTCTTTAATGAAGACTACCCGATGCCGCACCCGGTCGAAGCGGCATCTGATGGATCGGATTTGATGCCTTGGAAGGGTGAGCCACTGACGCTTGGAAATGAGATTAACAAACTGGCCAACAATATCGCGCTGGGACGGGACGCGGCTGGGGTTCACCATCGGTCCGACAGTGTCAATGGGCTCTTCGTCGGTGAGGAACAGGCTCTCGGTCTGCTCTGCGACTACAGCCGAACTTATAACGAGCGGTTCGACGGCTTTCTGTTCTCCACCTTTCGAGGAGAAAAGTTAAAGATCGCCAATGGCGAGTGGAAACCCGCCTGATCGCAATGTCGGCATTCGGGTCTTGTTCCTAGAGTTGGCGGAACGGGTGTTTGACCTGCACGCTGCCGTGAACAATGGTCCCGGTGTGCAAATCTGAGCGTCGCGGCCAGCATGAGCTTCGAATCATTGATGAGCGAATTGCAGGCTCTAAATTTGTCAGTAGAGGCATTAGCAGCGATTGGTGCTGAATTGCGGCTGCGGCGTGAAGGGCTCGACGGTAATCCGCTCGTGCGCTCGCTCCTGCAGGATGTAGTGCGTAAAATCAATCCGGGATTGTTGGAAGGACTTAACCCGAACCAGGAGCTTGCTGCCCTCGCATTGATCCGGACATCTTTTCGCCAAGCGATCGACTTGTTAGAAAGTCCGGCCCGACCGCCGGGGTGGAGTTATGAAGATCCTGTCATCCTCGAGTCCCAGGGGCAAGCGTCGCGGCTGATCGTACGCAGTATCGAGACGGTTGCGGCGCAACGACCAGACGTCGGCTCAACACTGCTACAACCCGGCGCTTTTCTTGACATCGGCACCGGCGTTGGCTGGCTCGCAATCGAGGCGGCCCATTCCTGGCCTGCATTGCGGGTCGTAGGAATCGACTCCTGGGAGCCGGCGTTGAGCCTGGCCCGTAAGAACCTCGCTCAAAGCGGCGTTGCCGAGCGTGTGGAACTTCGCTTGCAAAGGATAGAGCAGCTCGATGACGACGCCATGTTTACGCTGGCTTGGCTGCCTGGACCTTTTATTGCCGCAGAAACTATGGTTGTTGCCCTCGAGCGCGTTTACCACGCTCTTGCTCCGGGCGGCTGGCTCGTATTCGGCCTCTATGCGCCGCCGCCGAGTGCGCTCGGCGAAGCACTCACCAATTTGCGGACCGTGCGCGGCGGCGGTCATCCATGGACGACAAGCCAAGTCAAGGACCGGCTCCACGTGCTCGGCTTCGAGCGGATCGAAACGTTGTCGCCCACCCCTGCGATTTTGTTCGTGCTGGGCCAGCGCCCGATCATGCCGAAGTGAATCCAGATGATCGACGATTGGCCGCTAATCTGGGCGACCATTCCACATTTCCTTTTGGGGCCAGACCAAAGATTGGCAACAAAAGCGGATAGATGCGCAGGCGTTTTTGTCAGTCGATTTATCTCTCATCAGGGCGATAAAGAATATCTCTTTCGAACAATAGCGGAGAAGATCGGCGATCAGCAGATTATCCAGGAAAAGAGATCTCACCTTTATGGTTGTGAAAGCGCCCGCCGTTCAATACGAATTCATTTTCTGTAAACAGAAAGAGAGGCACAATGAAGTATTCAGTAAAAATTAACGTTCCCGCCGGACTTCGCGGGATGGATCTGCTCGATACGCCCATCTGGAATAAAGGGACGGCGTTTGACGATCATGACCGCGTCGCGCTCGGCCTGCAAGGGCTCCTACCACCCCATATCGAGTCACTGCAGGAGCAGTCATTACGTGCTTATGAAGCGTTCCAGGCAAAAACCACTGATCTCGAGCGCCACATTTATTTGCGTCAGCTGCAAGACACCAATGAGACCCTCTTCTATCGGTTGATGCTTGACCAGGTTGAAGAAATGATGCCGATCGTCTACACACCAACGGTCGGTCTTGCCTGCCAGCAATTTAGCCATATCTACCGCCGGCCGCGCGGCCTCTTTATTTCTTATCCCATGCGCGACTCGATCGCTGAGATCTTGCGCAATCGGCCCAACCAAGAGGTCGACGTTATTGTGGTTACCGATGGCGAGCGCATCCTCGGCCTTGGTGATCAAGGGGTTGGCGGCTTAGGTATTCCAATCGGCAAGCTATCACTTTACTCGTTGATTGGTGGAATTCATCCTTCGAGAACCCTTCCAATCGTGCTGGACGTTGGCACGAATAACCCGGAACGCTTAAGGGATCCGGAGTACCTCGGTTGGCGTCACGAGAGAGTCAGAGGACAGGAGTACCTCGATTTCGTGGACCGCTTCGTTCAGGCAGTAAAACAGGAGCTACCCGACACCTGTTTGCAGTGGGAAGATTTCGCCACTCCGAATGCTCGTCCGTTGTTGGAGCGTTATCAGAACGAACTTCTTACCTTCAACGATGATGTTCAAGGTACCGCCGCAGTGGTCTTGGGAGCGGCGGTCGGCGCGTCCAAGGTTGCCGGAAAAAGCATGAGGGAGCACCAGATCGTCTTCGTGGGAGCTGGTTCGGCTGCGATCGGCGTAGCAGACTACCTTCGCTTTGCTATGGTTGAAGATGGTCTTTCCGATAAGGAAGCACGCGCCCGGTTTTGGATTGTTGATAAAGATGGGTTGTTGCACAGTGATCGGGGAGACCTTTCCGACGAGCAAAGAACCTACGCCAGGCCGCGCAGTGAAATTACGGACTGGCCACGTAATTCCCATGGTCAGGTCGGCTTGGGAGAGGTGATAGCCAAGGTCAACGCGACCGTCTTGATTGGCTTGTCGACTGTTAAAGGCATCTTCTCCGAGTCGATTGTTCGCGAAATGGCAAAAAAGACCGAGCGACCAATCATCTTTCCTTTATCGAATCCCACCAGCCGTTCAGAAGCTGAACCTGGGGACCTCCTGGCCTGGACCGAAGGTCGGGCGTTAGTCGCCACGGGCTCCCCGTTCGCGCCGGTGAAATACGGTGAAAAAAGCATCGAGATCGCTCAATGCAACAATGTCTTTATTTTTCCGGCAGTCGGTCTTGCATTGCTTGGGTCAAAGGCGCGAAGAGTGACCGACAAGATGATGCTGGCTGGGGCAAAAGCTCTTGGTGATCAATCTCCGGCGCTACGGAATCCGGCTGCGTCCCTGTTGCCAAATGTTAGAACCATCCGGGAGGTCGCGCTCGAGATCGCTTATGGCGTCGCGCTAAAGGCACAAGAAGAAGGATTGGCTCCTGCCCACGAACCGGAGGCACTTCCGCAAAAGCTGGTCGAAAGCCAATGGACCCCAGAATACATACCGTACCCGGCGTAAAGAAAACGGCCCTATTCCCGACTACTCCATCCAACTGACGACTCCACTGGCTGGGAGCGGGTTCGTCCGCTGCGCCGCTTGCGCCGCCCTAAACTTTCGGGTGTCGAGATTGAGGAGTCATTTCGATGGGTACTATTGAATCTCTGTAATCGGTATAATCTACGGATGTTACCTCTGTGGAATTTAGATTAACCTGTGTGGTTGGCGGATCCTAATTTGGAATTCAGGTTGCAATATGAATGAAACCAACGAGGGGGGTACCGTCTTCGGAATCTCCGTCGGGCTCGCATTTATAGGCGGTTATGCTGATGCAGCGAGTTTTTTGCTCGCTCACACCTTCACGGGACATCTTACCGGAAACTGTATTCTAGCTGCCGTAAGTGCGGCTGGCGAAGAATGGTATCTTGCGATTGACCGGCTCTTGGCAGTGACCGTGTTTCTGGTGGGAATTCTCTTCAGTTTAACACTCAGTCGTTTCATCCCGGTCCGACTGCGACGATATTCGCTAGCGATCACAATGTTTATCGAGGTTCTCCTCATCCTGGGTGCTTGTTTATTCCTAGCTAGCCGGGCCAACCGCGAACCGTTCATTGTGTGCATGTGTCTCGCTCTCGGTATTCAAAACGACGCTCTGCGGAAGACGAAGGGAATCAGTGTCCACTCCACCTATGTGACCGGCATGGTCACTACGCTCATACAGAAGAGCTTTCACTATTGTCTCTCAGAGCGGAATCCTAAGGAAGACTCTGCTAAACGCTCGGCCGGCGTTGCCATCCAGGTTCTGGCGCCGATGTGGATCTGCTTCATAGTGGGCGCTCTTGCCGGCGCGCTAATGGTTGCATCCTTCCACAGTATCGGTCTCTTAGGAATCGTGTTGCTCCTAATCGTGTTAGTATGCGCCGAAATGAAGCAAATCAATGCGCAGCCCGGTTCCTTTGGCGGAAAAGAGAAGATAGTCAGCTGAGTGTCCCGATACCGGCACAGATTCATAGCAAAGCCATCGTTTCCGGGGTGAGGAGAAATCCAGTCAATCCAACGGCCTCAACGCCGGCCGCTTAATCGGAGAGTCGGCACCAGTTGACCTGGAAAAACCGCGGCGGCAGCTTGACGAGCATCATCCTCCCAGCGGGCAACCGCACTTGTGATGAAAGAAGCTAGTCTTTCGACCATTGGCTGGGAAGATGACTTGCGGCTGTAAAGCGCCAGGTCTGACGTCGGAAGCTGCGGAAGCCCCGCCTCTTTACCGAGGATCTCAATTCCTGGAGCCAGCGAAATTGGGGAAAGGATTGAAAGACCGAGATCGGCTGCCACGGCCGTTTGCACAGACGGGAGGCTGGCGCCGTCAAAGACGATTTCCCACGAACGACCAGCCCTCCGTAGCGCCTCCAGCCCAATTGGTCGGAACCGACAAAGCGAGCCAAACATGACCAGCGGAAGCGGATCCTTCCTTGGATCGATTTTCGATTTCTCCGCTTGCACCCAAACGGGGCTCTCTTTCTGGAGATGCTGCTCCTGGAGCATCGATGCCATTTTGTACTGCGCCATAGCAGTGTAACCCGCCGAGGCGATGACCAAGTCGAAGCGTTCTTCTTCGAGCCCCTTGAGAAGGTCGGCGGTCATACCCATATGAGTCACCAGTCGCACATTTGGCCATTTTCTTTTAAACTCCGAGAGCCAGGCAGGAAGGAAGTGATAACCGAAGTGCTCAACGATTCCCAAGCAAAGCATGTCGATTCCTGCGGGCTTAGCGACGCGCAAGATCATTTCCTGGTTTAGGTCCAGAAGACGGGACGCGTAGCCAAGGACAACCTCGCCTTCAAGGCTCAATTCCAGCGGTTTAGTCGTTCGCAAAAAGAGGCGCCGTTGGAGCAGGTCTTCCAATCGTTTGATCTTCAGCGTAATCGCCGATTGCGTGAGATGAAGCCGCCTCGAAGCCTGGGTAAAGCCACCGCTTTCCACTACGGTGACAAAGCAGCGCACCAGATCGAGGTCGAGATCGGGTACCGGCATGGAATTTGACTCTAATCATTGGGCGGATAAAAACACTCAATTTTTCAAGCCCAGCCCGCCGACCGCCTCGGATTTGATTAGCTTGAAAACAGAGACATTCTGACGGGCTGGCACAGGTAAAACTTGCATCGGGTCCGGCCATTTAGATCAGAGAGTCTGCACCATCTTACGCAGGAACTGTGCGCCGCCAGTTTTGACGGGCATCATTCTCCCAACGGCCAACCGCGCCGGTGATAAAAGAAGCCAGTCTTCCGACCGTTGGCTGGGAAGGTGATTTGCGGCTGTACAGCGCCAGATCTGACGTCGGAAGTGGCGGAAGCCCTGCCTTTTTACCGGCGATATCGATTCCCGGAACCAGCCAAAGGGGCGAGAGGATCGAAAGACCGAGATCGGCTTCGATTGCCGTTTGCACCGAGGAGAGGCTGGCGCAGTCGAAGACGATCTCCCACGAGCGGCCCGCCTTGCGCAAGGCTTCCAGGGCAATAGGTCGGAACCGACAAAGCGGGCCAAAAGTTACTAACGGCAATGGATCCTTTCTTGGATCGATGGTCGATTTCTCTGCCTGCACCCAAATGAGAGTTTCTTTCTGGAGATGCTGTTCCTGGAGCCTCGATGCCATTTTGTATTCCGCCATGGCAGTGTGACCTGCCGCGGCAATGACCAAGTCAAACCGTTCTTCTTCCAGTCCCTTGAGAAGGTCCGTTGTCAAACCCATATCGGTCACTAGCCGGACGTTTGGCCACTCTCTTTTAAACTCCGAGAGCCAGACCGGGAGGAAGTGATAACCGAAGTGCTGCACGATCCCCAAGCGAAGCATGTCGTTTTTCGCCGGTTTGACGACGCGCTGGAACATCTCCCGGTTCAGGTCCAAAAGCCGGGAGGCGTAGCCAAGTACGACCTCGCCCTCCGGACTCAATTCCAGCGGCCTGGTCGTGCGCAAAAAGAGACGCCGTTGGAGCAAGTCTTCCAATCGTTTGATCTTCAACGTGATGGCCGATTGCGTGAGGTGCAGTCGCTTCGAAGCTTGCGTAAAGCCGCCGCTTTCCACAACAGTGACAAAGCAGCGCACCAGATCAAGGTCCAGATCAGGTACTCGCATGACGATTAACATTATTCATTGGGCCGATAAAAACACTCAATTTCCCAAATGAGATCGACCGTTGTTTACTA
>DASTDH010000728.1:0-6976 GCA_035710445.1 Chthoniobacterales bacterium | reverse complement strand
GACAAAATAGGCTCAGCGGCAGCGAACGTCAGCGAACGCCTCCAAGCACGAATCATCGATTACCAACAACCTCGTCTCAGAAATGCTTCCGTGTAACGTTCAGGCGGCAGTCCCGCTGGGACCTGACGAAAGTGGCCCAGTCACGAGAGCGTTCGCGCGCGTCAGCTTAAGAAATTTGGAATGGTTCAGCTCTGCTGGAAGGAAAGGCTAGTCGCATAGTCACGGCTGCGGCTGTTCCGCTAATCGTCTCACTTCCCGTCTCATGACGAACCGCAATTGTGGATCGTGCAGATGGGCGAGTTCCGTCAAGGAATGTTCGGTCGCAAGGTTAGCCGCAATTTGGTAACCGATCAGGTAACCCATGCGCGGCGGTGTAGCGCCGGCGTTACGGTAGCTCAAGTATTCCGCGGTCTCTAAGTCGTCAGTAGACTGCAAATCCCTCAACAATTGCTTTGATACCGATTGCACAAACTTGGGTCCCTGTGATGCCAGCCTCGGATCGAACAAAATATCGCCCAAAGGAGCAGAAGGATTCAGGAGCCTGCTTACGTAACAGGCCAGACCCTCCTGCCAAATCAATCGATACAAAGGTAATTGGTCCGGATCGGCAGGAGGCGGGCTGATTTGAAAGTGGTAAAGATGAAATAACTCATGGCTGAAGATCACGGCGACAGGTGCATTTCCTCCGTGGAACTTGGCAACTCCATCGAAGGCGAACAAGAGATTGTTCCAATGATCGTGCGGAACCTTCCCGTCGAATCGAAATCGGGAAACGGTCAGGTAAACTGTTGTTCGCCAGGGACGAAAGTCAGGAAATGTCTGGACAAACCGCTCTTCCACGTTGGAATGGATTGCAGCGAACCGTCGGGCAAGCGAGCGAATAGCGAAGCTTCGCTGTTCCAACTCCGCCAAGTAGCGCTCCGAGTCATCGCGCGTCATCTGACCGATGTGCAACCGATCGGCTATCTCCGGACATGCGTTGCGCAGATAGGCAACCAGCCTGACCGCTTTTTCTGGCCCGGCTAAAGATGAAGTGCTTAGTAGTTGGAAAATCTCAGGCCAGCGATCTTCGATCCGGAACTGGTCGTCAGCTTGCACCGGACCTGCTTGTGCGATACAGCAATGAGCGTAAGCGATAAGACTTGGAAGCAAGAGCGCTTGTTTGCCGAGCCAGGAGAACATCAGTTTCCACTCGCTAACCGGCCATGCAAAATGCGCGGCTTGAACGTTGGTTAATCGCCAGCTGTCGACGGCACTTTTTTCCGCAAGTTGCGAAAAAAAGCCCGTCAATGTGGTGTCCCTCAGAGCTCATGAAAAGAACGCTCTTCATCTCTGGAATTCTCGCCTCGCTCCAGGCATTGCTGATCATTGCGACCGGCACGATCGAAGTTTATAATTCCTACCGATATACGATCATACCAGTATCCGACGGGGATGGGTTGGCGGGTGGCCCCGCCGCCTTGGTTGCGGCCCTGTATCCTTTTCTCCGTTGCCCTTTATTTTTTTCTTTTCTTTGCCTGTTCATTCGTGAGCGCCGTTTTTCTTTTCCAGCAAACCTATTTACGGATCTGTTTCGCTCTCATGGTGGTGGTTGGTACCGAGTCGTTCTTCGATGCATCCGTGCTCGCTCTACGCCATGACTACCTGTGGATCTGGATCCCAGGAGCACGCATCTTGTTAGCACTTACTATCATCTATTGGGTGAAACCACATGTCTTGAGCGAACCGACAAGGATAAATGCCTGCTAGTCGATCCGCAGATCTTTGGTCGACAACCAGCAACTGTTTGGCCGGGCGATCTTCGCCGAAAGAGGCTGGCTGGCGAAGGGACCAAGCATAAACAATGCACGGATATCTTTAGCTGCTGGAGTGATATAAGAAAGCCACCGCGTTGTAGAGCAAAAATGCTTCGTAACCGTGACTACCTTTCTGGGCTAAAGAGGAGCTTTTGAACCCCCAATTCTTCACCGATTGGCGATCGCCGCGTCCTTTCCTGGAGAGTGACGGTGCACCAAGAGGCTTCACCGGATGCGATCGGCGGCCCAAGCCGGCATTTTCCGCAGTCGCCACACTTGCCAAAACCGCACGTCGGTCGTTCAGTTCAGCTAAGATGAGCGCGGGAGAATTTTTCGTTGATCATCCGATACTGCGTCGATTTGTCGCGACCACCGGAACCATTCTGAAAGAGCAATTGGGAGTTACTGATCGGCTCTGGCATTTGCGGCGGCCTTATGCGGAGCTGTTGAATGACCCGAGCTGGCTTCCAGACGAGTTTCGTCAGCCGAACCCAAACAGCGTAATGGGGGGCGGAATCGCATCTTGGCTACTTTATCGATCAGCGGGGAAAAACTTATCGCTGTTCAGCTTGGTTGTTCCAGTCGGAGCCACCACACCGGTACACAATCATCTCGCCTGGGGCTTAGTCGGCCTCTATCAAGGTGAGCAAGAAGAAGAGGAATTCGAGGTCGAGGAGGACGAAAGTCATCCGCATTCGACCATTCACCACGCTCGGATGAGACTCCGTGCCCGCCGGATTCTCAAACAAGGCGAGTTCTACGAACTGATTCCTCCCGACAACGACGTCCATCGCGTACGAACGATTTCATCCGTTCCGTCTATCAGTCTTCATTTGCTGGCCAACGATACTGGATGTGTTGTCCGACAGAAATTCGATCCCGAAAAGGGCCAGGTCGAGTCATTCCGCTCCGGCTGGAGCAACGCGCCTTGTCCGGAAGAGACAAAGAATGATAGTAAGCAGTAAGCAGCGAGAGGTTGCGGTGGTGGGTTCAAGACACAGGTAACAGTTGCTTAAGGTGCCGGGAGTTTGGTTGGTCTGCCCAGTTCTCAGTGCAGAGTTTGGTGCGTCGGATTATTGGTGCGCCGGTTTTCTCTAACGCGAACCGGTTACCGGACCCAGTCTGGGTGCGAGTCGGATTTTGGGATCCACGACAACTGAAGCGCGAAGCGCAGATCAGATTTAAGCCTGGGCTGACAGGCCCAGGGATGTTAAATAAAGGCGGGTAGCGCTGAAAGCGTGGCAGACATCACCGCACGGGTTTTCGCGCCCGATATCGGTCCCATTGGTACAACACCGAACGGTCTTCCAGGTTTGCTACATCTGGAGATCGGATACCTGGGCCTATCCGCCCAGGCTTAAATCTGATCTGCGCTCCGCGCTTCGGTAGCCTCAAACCGGGCTGTGTTATCGATGTCTTGAACCTGTACCGGTGTGGCAAGCAGCTTAACCTCAGTCTTACTCGCGCTCGATTGTTCCAGACCAATTGTGTTGTGGAAATTATAAGAACCGGCTAAACACCGAGGCGTGTGTACGGAAGAATTCGTTGGCTAGCCGGTCTGCTAATACTTATTGGGCTTCCCAAGTCAGCTTTATCCGCCACCCATCCCGATCTTGCTCTGGCACCGCCTCCGAATCTCTCGCCGACAGCTTGGAACGAGCTGCGGCACGGCCAAACTGCTGTGAAAACGGTTAGCTTACATGCTCAAATTACCGCGAATCGGGGCGCGATAACGGATGTAACTGTGAAGGAGAGTGCTCAGTTACCGCAAACTTCCGCTGAAGTACAAAGTTGGATAAAGCAGCACTGGAGATTTGTTCCGGATTTCAGCGGCACAGTCGTTCAACCGGTCTCCTTCAAAATCATCGAAGGAACTCCAAAACCAACACCCTCTCTCGTGCAGACCGTCGCGTGGAAAAGCTCCGGAACGCAGATATTCCGAAGTTCGCCCAAGCCCGAATTCCCGTTGCAATACCGCGGCGCAGTACGGGCATATATCGAGGAAAATAGTTACCGCCGCGCACCGGGCGTTTATCTTTCTATCACCGTGCGGAGTGGGGCTATCACCGATATCCGGGTGCTAGACCAGACGGGTCCACCCGAACTCTGTACCTACACTGTGAACTGGGTTCGACGGTACTGGGTGCCAGAGCCCAATGTACACGGGACGTTCCTTTTGCCGGTTTACTACATTTACGGTGTTCGCCGATAGTGGCTCCTTCGTAAATTCCACTCCGCAATCCGCATTCCGCGATCCGCGTTTCCCCTACTCGTACCTCAATGCCTCAATCGGATCGAGCGACGCCGCTTTGTGCGCAGGATAGAGACCGAACCCAACACCTATTAAAGAACAAACCAGCACGCCGGCCAGAGCCCAATCCCATGGCACGACGGCCTTCGCTTGCAAGAACAGGGCCAACACGTTACCTGCCAGAACGCCCAAGATAATTCCGGCGATTGCGCCAAGGAGCGAAAGAAAAAGCGCCTCCAGAAGGAATTGCCAACGAATGTCGCGTTGCCGCGCGCCCAGAGATTTTCGTATCCCGATCTCTTTGGTCCGCTCGGTCACACTCACTAACATGATATTCATGATGCCAATCCCGGCGGCCACCAACGCAATCGTGCTGATGACGAACGCGCCCACTCGAACAATCCCGGCGATATTACGGAAGGCAGCCGCCAACGAATCGTTGCCGTAGGTTTCAAAATCATTAGGATCTTCCGGACTAAGGCCTCGGGCTTTCCGAAATGCTCCGGTTGCAAACCCCATCGTTCGTTCATAGACGAGTTGATTGCGTGACTGCACCGCGATGTTAATTGAACGATTACGGGAGCCGTAGTTCTCAAAGAATTTCGTGATTGGAATGATCACCATATTGTCGTCGCTCCCACCAAAGGAGCCGCCCTTGGGTGCAAAAGTTCCGATAACTTCATACGTTCGGTTATCGAGACGAATGGTTCTGCCAATGGCGCCACCCTCCGCAAACAGCCGCTTCACTACCTCATCGCCAATCACACAAACGCTGCGAGCAAATTCCACGTCCTCAGCCGACAGATTCCGGCCGTCGGCGATCTTGAAATCGTTGGAGATAGTAAACCCTTGGTTAGTTCCCGCTAGAGTGAGATTTGGATTGGTCTTCCTATTTTCGCGAACTGCTTGAACGTTAATATCGAAAACCTTCGGGACGGTCAGATCCACCGTATCCTTCATCAGTCGAGCGAATTCGAGATAGGTCGCATAATCGATATTCCGTCGATTTTTGAAGCGATCGTCGCCGAAGGTATTGAAAGTTCCTGCCGGCCATTTCGAAAACTGAAAAATGTTGGAGCCGAGAAACGTCAGGCCAGTCTCGATCGAACTCTGGAGAGCGGAAATGGTGGTCATGACACTGATGACCGAGAAGATGCCGATAGTTATACCTGAAGTCGTGAGAGCCGATCGTAACTTGTTCGCCCCCAATGCGCGCCAAGCCATTCCGACGATTTCGAATATCAACATAACGAGCGGTAAATAGTTAGTAATCGGCTTAAACAAATAGTGGGCGCTGGTTGATGGGGCGGGGAGCTGCCGATGCGCGCACTTGATGACTTCGCGGCGTTTTCGGTAACAGCGATTGTCCCCCGCAGGGTCGGCAGCGTTTTAGGCCAAAGCGATGGAGCGACGCGATTCGTATGATTAACCGAAGGGCGCAGTCGCCATTCCTCGCCACCATCCTGGGCACGTGTTGGGTTAAGCAACGCCAAGGCGACTGGGTTTTGTGGCCGATGTGAACGAGCCGCTTCGGTCCAATCTCTAAGTTTAACGACACGCGATGCTTCGCCGGACAGTCGCCGCTACCGGATATCGCAACCGGCATTCTCAAGCAGCCTCCCTCTCGACGTCGTCCATGAGAGTCCTCGGTGAGGGGTAAGCAGTTAGCTGTCCCATCCTTCCGATCGAGATATTCCGCAATCCGCATTCCGCATTTGATTTACTCATACCTCAACGCCTCGACCGGGCTGAGACGGGATGCTTGCCAGGCTGGGGCGAAGCCGGACAGCACGCCGGTCACAACCGAAACAATCAAAGCGACAACGACCAGTTCAGGTGCGAACACGATCGGAAACGAAGGAAAGGCCTTTGCCACAATCGCAAAAAGCGAGACGGCCAATCCTAACCCAATCGTCCCGCCAACCAGGCAAATCGAGACCGCTTCAATCAGGAATTGCAGCAGAATTGTGCGGCGGCGTGCGCCCAGCGCTTTGCGTGTTCCGATTTCTCGGGTGCGCTCTTTCACGCTGACAAAGGTAACATTCATGATGCCGATCGCACCGACAAAAAGAGCTAGTCCAGTAATGAATAATCCGGCAATTGCGAGCCCTGCTTTGACCGGTCCGAGGACGGATCGGAACGCCTGCTGTTCGTTAATCTCAAAATTGTCCGATTGTTCCGGCAACAGAGCCCGGATTCGTCGAAAGGTGCCTCGTAGTTCTTCGCGGGCCTCAACCAATCTCTTACGATCTTTGACTTTTACTCGGATCGATGCGTGTTCGGCATTGGCTTTGAAATACTTGGCATAGGCGGTCAACGGAATCACTACCTGATTGTCAAAACTGAATAGTCCGAGAAATGAACCTTGACGTTCGAACACTCCGATCACACGAAATTCCTGGTTGCCGATGCGGACCAGTTTTTCCAGCGGATCTTGTCCGGGAAAAAGCGAGTCTGCGATATCCAGTCCGATCACGCAGACATTACGGCCGCCCCGGCTTTCCCATTCGTTGAGAAAACGGCCCGCCTTGCAATCAGTATTACCAATTGTCGAATAGTCGCTGGTGGTGCCCATCACATAGACATTGCTCACCTGCCGTCTGCCAAAGGTGACAGCCTCCAACGTACTTGGTGCTGCGATCGCTTTGCCCAGCAACGAATCGGGCGTGGCTCCAATCAATCGATTAAGCTCATCGGTCATCGCCAATTTGATGTCGGGCCGGTTTCGATAGATCCAGAAATCATTTTCTCCCGGCGTCCAAGGCCACTGCTCCACATAGAGCACGTCGTCTCCCAGCATCGCCATGCTCTTATCGAAGCCGGTGTCGATGCCACGTATAGCCGTACCCATCAGCGTGACCGCGATGATGCCAATGATCACGCCCAGCGTAGTCAAAAAAGAGCGAGTTCGGTTTGCCGCCAGTTGTTG
>DASTDH010000727.1:0-3568 GCA_035710445.1 Chthoniobacterales bacterium | reverse complement strand
AAAGATGGACCCGCGACGCGCGTCGCCGACGACGGCGTAATTGTTTTCGGCAAATCCAAGAATCGAGGGACAGCCCGATCTCCGGCACCCGGTCGCCAGACTCAATCCAAAAGCGGTGGCAATCGCAACCCGCAAACCGGTGTAAGAGCCGGGACCAATTCCGACGATGACTTCATTTAGTTGATCGACTAGTTCGATCGCACTAGCGACCTCGGTCGCCAACTCTCCGGCGCCGCAAAACATGCGCTCAAGCAACACCGTACCATTCCTGGCCAATGCCAGGCTTCCGGGAACGGCAGAGTTTTCAATGACCAGACTAGTGCATCGCTCATAGGTAGCTGCCATACGGTCTGCTCACCAGAAAATCAGTCTTTCATCACCGGAGCCAATTTGGACTTCCACCTGGATGGCCTCTCGCGGTAGCCGATTTACGAATCGGTCCGCCCACTCAATCGCACAGACCCCCGGCCGGCGCAGATAATCGTCGAAACCGATTTCATCCAGTTCTTGCTCAGTCTGGAGGCGATAGAAATCCATATGAAACAACGGCAACCGGCCACTCCAGTATTCATGGACGAGGGTAAATGTCGGACTGGTGACCGGATCAGTGCTGCCTAGACCCTCCGCGATGCCCTTCACCAACTCAGTCTTGCCTGCGCCCAAGTCGCCCGATAACCCGATCACCGAATTTTCTCGGAGACCCAGACTGAGTTCTCTTCCCAGGGCTCGTGTCTCTTCCGGGCCGTGCGCCAATCGCTTCATTTCTTTTTCGTCGGGCGGAAATGGTCATACCCGGAATCGGCCACTTGATCAAATCCGGGGGCATTGAGTTTTTGCGGCTTCAGCTGGGTGAGCCGTCCAATTTGGGTCAGCGCAAGCGTCGGGAATTTTGTGATCCAACGTTCTTCCAGACCCGGTGCTATTCCCGGTGGGACGGCAAACAAGAGTTCGTAATCCTCGCCATCTGATATTGCCTGCTCGATCGAGCAGCCCCGGTTCAAGGGCAGCCTGTCTCGATCAATTTCAAAGGCGGTATTACTGGCCTTCGCCAATCTCGCCAAGTCGCTCCCTAACCCGTCGCTGAGATCGATCATCGCGTTGATTGCAAAATGATCCGCGAGCCAAAGCGCCTCGGCCAACCTTGGTTGAAAGCGGAGATGCTTTCCACGAATCGAGCCACCCAATCGCCCGGTCACATAAAGAGAATCGCCGGGTTTCCCTCCGGACCGCAATAGGGCGCGTCGCTTTTCCACAATCCCAGTCAGCGCCACGGAAATAAATACCGGGCCCGGCGAGCGCGAAGTTTCACCTCCCACCAAGTTCACCCCATACCGCTGAGCCGCTTTTCGAAGTCCGGAATAGACGCCGCGAAGCCAGCGCAATCGCACCTCGGGCGCAACGGCGATCGTTACCAACGCATCCATTGGCTTGCCGCCCATCGCGGCCACGTCGCTGATCGCCCGGCAGAGCGCTTTCCAGCCGACCCAGATTGCCGGCGATTCTTTCAAGAAGTGAATGCCTTCTACGATGCATTCGGTTTTCAGGAGCTGCCAGCGCTTCCCGAACTTCACTACTGCACAGTCATCTCCCGGACCGATTTTTACCCGTGAGTTAAATCTTAAGCTCCGGATCAGTTCAGCAACCAGTTGATCCTCACCAAGGTCAGCCAGCGCGATATCGCGTATTCCATCCCGTTTTCCGCCTGCATCCTTCATCTCGTTTGGAAGGCGATGGCGACCAGATTGAGGGTGTTGAATAACGCGTGCATTGTCATTGGGACTAGAAGACTACCGGTCACCTCATACGATACCGTGAACAAGCAACTAAGAATGAAAAGCGGGAATAAGGTCGGCAAATTCAAGTGGATAATTGCGAAAAGAACAGCGGTAAAGACAAGCGCCGGCAGCGCTCCGAAGTATCGCCGCATCACTCCGTAGAGATAGCCTCGAAATGCCAACTCTTCCGCAATCGGCGCAATCGCCACTGCCAGCAATATGATCGGCAAACGCTGACCAACGCTGCTCGAGCGCTCGAATACCTGAATGATCTCTTGCGAATCGGTTGTCGGATCGGAACGCAAAAAATACGAAGCCAGATAGCTTGCAGCGAAAATCAGCGGCAGCGCACACAGCAGCAGAGAGACACCCCAAAGGATCGATTTTCGGAGGGGCAATTGATCTACGCCAAACACCGTCGATAGTCTGAATCCTCTTAGCCGGAGCGAAAGCAGGATCGTCCCGAGAATCAAACCCCAGAAATAGAGCGCGCTCAGAAGCAGGCGCCCAGTGTCAATGTTTGCCGGTAGCGACGCTCGAGTGGAGTCGACGTTAGCAAACAGCTGGGTTACAACAATTAGGATGAGTCCGCCAGCAAATAACCCGTCCAGTAACGAGTAAGCCTCGACGAAAACCTTGCCCGTGTGGTGTGCGTAAACGCGCCAGAACATTCGCCCATAAATCCCCAGGGCAACCGGAATCAGCAAAAGGATTAGTATAGATAAGACCAGATCCATTCCTAAAAGTGAGAAGCTCACACTACAACGAACGTCAGCGAACGACAATGAACACCAGCGAACGACAACTGGCGTTCGCTGACGTTCGTTGACGTTCGTCGCTATGCGTGTGCTACTGCAGCGGGTTACCAGCGCATCGGTCGAAGTCGAAGGTCGACCGACCGGCAAAATCAGTCAGGGTCTGCTGTTGTTTGCCGGTATCGAAGCGAGCGACACAGCAGAGGATCTCCATTGGCTGGCCGGCAAAGTTCTCCGTTTACGGATATTCGCGGACGAAAATGGCGCAATGAACCGGTCGGTGCAGGATATTCGCGGGGAGTTGTTGGTCGTTAGCCAATTTACTTTGCACGCCAGCACTAAAAAAGGTAATCGCCCCTCCTTCCTCAAGGCCGCACCGCCCAACATCGCCGAAACACTGTTCAACGAATTCTGTTCAATGCTCTCGCTGCAAATGGATCGACCGGTCCAACGCGGCGTATTCGGGGCACACATGACCGTCAAACTGGTCAACGACGGTCCGGTCACCATCTGGATTGATTCTAAGGAACGCGAATGATTTCGCCGGGCCCCGATCACGACAATGCGCTGATTGAAATCGGTAGATGAGCTTCCGCCGAACGACGAGGCCGCCTCCGTCAAAGTCAGCGCACGCAGCCCATTTCTCCACCTGGACCGATCAGCTGAACAGACACCGTGTCAAAATCATTGAACGCGGATAACCGATTACGGCGCCCTGTTTCTCGACCCGGAAACCAATGTTGCATTCGGCGACAAAGGAGAGCGCGCTGATTGGCGAATATTGTTCGAGGTTGTGCGAGATCGAGAATTTCGCCGGCCACAAAGCGGAGGCGAATCTTCGGGTGCGCCGCTGGTGCCGCGCTCAAACCCTAAACCTCCAAAAACTGCACCGTCCGCTCGATCACCGCCCGGTCTCGCATGATCCTCCAATGACCGACCGAAGCCGGGATCAGTTCCGCACCTGGCCAGGCAGCCGCAATCGCTTCGCCATGCAAAAAAGGAATATCTCGATCGTTCGGGTCGTGAAAAATCAGGACA
>DASTDH010000726.1:0-3342 GCA_035710445.1 Chthoniobacterales bacterium | reverse complement strand
CTGGCCACGGCGGTGGTAATTGCGACCCCCGCGCTCGGTCCATCCTTTGGAATCCCGCCGCTGGGGACATGGATGTGCACGTCACTCTGGGCGAATACCTGAGGATCGATATTCAATTGCTTTGCCCGGCTTTTCACCAAGCTGTAAGCGGCTTGCATGGACTCGCGCATGACATCGCCGACTTGTCCGGTCAGCAGCAAGTTGCCTTTACCAGGGTACCGAGTTGCTTCCACGAACAAGACATCGCCTCCGGTCGGGGTGTACGCCAAACCGGTTACCACTCCAACCAAATCTTCTGTGAGACGTTGTTCGCGAATGCTTCGGGCCGCATTTCCGAGTACGCCACGGACAAAAGAAGGCGTCGCGACGACTTCGGCCTGGACGCCTTTCGCAATCTCCGCCGCAACGCTTCGGCAGACCGCGGCGATCCGTCGTTCCAAATCCCGAACTCCGGCTTCATAAGTATATTCCTGGATGATCGCCAGGACGGCTTCTTCGGAGAACTGACACTGTTCGGGTTTCAGGCCATGTTCCGACAGCTGGCGGGGAATCAGGTAGTTCTGAGCGATATGCAGTTTCTCCGTCTCGGTGTAGCCGGGGATAGCGATCATTTCCATCCGATCTCGGAGCGGGGCCGGAATCCCTTCCACATAATTAGCGGTCCCGATGAAAATCACGTGGCTCAGATCGAACGGCACGTCCAGGTATCGGTCGACGAACGTGTGGTTCTGCCGCGGATCGAGTACCTCAAGCAGGGCGCTGGCCGGATCGCCTCGGATATCGGCTCCAATCTTGTCGAGTTCGTCCAACACCAGCACCGGATTGCGGACCCCGAGCCGTCGGATCTCCTGGATGATACGTCCCGGCATCGAACCGATATAGGTGCGTCGGTGCCCCCGGATCTCGGCTTCATCTCGGATACCACCGAGCGAAACCCGTGAAAATTTTCTTCCCAGCGCATCGGCGATCGATTGCCCAAGACTGGTCTTACCAACACCCGGAGGTCCGAGAAAACAGATGATCGGGCTGCGCCCTTCGGGATTGAGTTTTCGCACCGCGAGAAACTCGATGATCCGGCGTTTGACCCGTTCCAAGCCAAAGTGGTCACGGTCGAGAATCTGCTGCGCCCGCGCGAGGTCGGTATGGTCCTCTGTCTCTTTCTGCCAGGGAAGATCAGCCAGCATCTCTAGATAAGAAATGATGACTGAAGTTTCGGGACTGGCGCTTGGCACATGGGACAGTCGCTTCAGTTCCTTCTCGGCAATTTCTAATACTGCTGGGGGCGCTCCTGACTCTTTCAGTTTGGTTCGAAGCTGCTCGACTTGTTCCTCGTCGCCCGGTTCTTCCTCACCCAACTCGCGTTGGATAGCACGGAGTTGTTCGCGGAGATAAGCGCGTCGTTGCGAGTCGGAGAACTGGCCTTCGACATCTTGCCGGAGCTTTTGTTGCAGTTCGGCAATCTCCAGTTGCCTTTGCAGCGATTCCTGCACCAGGCGAATACGGCGCATGAGATCGGCTTCCTCCAAAATGGTTTGTTTTCCGGCGATCTCAATTCCCAGGTTCCCGGCAAGAAGATCGGCCAAAGCTTCTGGTTGTTCGACATTGGCCAGAACCGTTCGCGCTTGATCCGGAATTTCCGGTGAGAGATCCAGCAGCTTGGTGGCCGCTTCCTTCAGATTATTGAATGCAGCGGCGAGAGCCTTTTCGTCTGGAGTCTTGATGGTTTGGACGGTGCTGACCGTGGCGCGCAGGTAGGGTTCAACTTGCAGGAACGTTTCGGTACGAATCCGATTTTGTGCCTGGACGATCAGCACTACCGATGCGTCCGGTTGCCGAATAAGCTTCAACACTTGCGCCATGACCCCAACCGAATAGAGATCGGGCGGTCCCGGCCGCTCATTTGCTTCGTCTTTTTGGGTGAAGAGACCAATACTCTTGTTTTCCGGCAATTCGCTGTCGATCAATTTGAGAGCGGACGCCCGGCCGATGGTAAGCGGCACAACCATTCCCGGGAAAATGACGATCCCGCGGATAGGTAAGATCGCTACATCCCGAATCTCGCTTTCGTTCCCGCCACCGGAAACAGCTTGCTGGTCGTGTGTTTCGACCTGCTCGGAGCGAGCGGCGTCTTCCTGACCCCCGCGAGTCGTCAATGCAGTTGGTTCAGGCGCCGAGCCATCACCGGTCGATGACATTGGGTTTTTATTGGTCTCCGATTGGTTCATGATATGTATTGCCGAGTCCTCGCTCGATTGCGGAATATGAAATCCGAAATTCGAATTTCGATACCGCTCATGCTTGATTCAGACGCGGAATCTCGATCCAGAGAATCCCATTATCCCAAGCCGTTGCGATTCGACTAAGGTCCGCGTCTTTCGGAAGGGGAATCGCCCGTTCGAAACGGCCGTACCCTATTTCCATCGCCAAGAGTCGGACGGTCTTGACGGCGAAGGCCAGTTCCGGTTCGTCGCCGAATTGGGGTTCTGGCGAGGAGCGTTGACCTCTAATCCATAGGCGCTCTGGTTCAACCGTAAGGTCGATGTCTTGTGGTTCTACCCCGGCTAAATCCACACAAATTCGAAAGCAGTGGTAGCACTGGAAAAGATTCACCGCTGGTTTCCATGTCGGATCAGGATTACGAAGTCGGGCAAAATGGACTTTCGTGAATTCGCATGCGAGTTCACCTACTTTGCCTTGCAACCGGCGCAGTCGAATTGCTTGGATCTTGCGACTCACATAGAACGATTGCCAAGCTTTCACTTAAACGCAAATCATAGGAATGCGGATTGTGAGATCGGCCGTCGAGATTTACTGTCCGTTTCGCGACTCATTGTCTAGAGTGGCGGCGGCATGAGATTACTAATCGCTTTTCTCTTAGGTTTGATTATTGGTGGCGTGGCAATGTTGTATCTACCGAATTCCAACCGGGATGATATGAGCATACAGCTCAAGCAGCAGACGGCAGCTCTCGAGGCGCAGATAAAGTCCCTTGGTGATCAGCTCAAAAGCTTGAATCTTCCGAAGTCGCAGCTTAATCCGCCCGGTAGTCCGACCCCTCCACCAAGCCCAACCCCACCGTCTCAACCCTGAGGAAACGCCGAGATCCGCCGTCAGGGGCGAGAACGCCGGCATCGGAGTGCACGCGGTTAGCCAATTCCGGCAACTTGTGACCTGTAACTTGCGAGGCCGGAACCTCTAGCCGGTTGTTCCGATGGAAATCGAGCGAAAATTTTTGATTGCAGCCGACCAAATGCCGCCGCTTGGCCAGGGCCGGCTCATTGAGCAAGGATATCTGGTATTTCAGAATCCCCCGGAGGTACCGGTGGAACTTCGTTTGCGTCG
>DASTDH010000725.1:0-3982 GCA_035710445.1 Chthoniobacterales bacterium | reverse complement strand
TTCTCCGTGATCCGGCAGGTCGCTACTTTGATTTGAACGCCTCGGTTTCGAACGGCCGCAGCTCTGCCGCCGCCTCTTCTACTGCTTCGCTCAGTGCGGCCGTGATAGCCTCGACGTTCGTGTGTCCGCCTCTTCCGTCTCCAGTCTCCACCCTCCTCACGCTCGGCTATAGGCTCGGGCGATTAGCCGGAACGCGCCGCGGAAGCGGTCATCCACGCTGCATCTACCGAAGCGTCCATGCAGCAGCTTTTATCGAACCAAAATCCGCTGCCGAACAGGCCAAAGCCATTTGAAAGATCCGGTTTACGTTTATAGCCCTATCCAGAGTCGACTTCGACGACATTCAAGAAACAATTGCGAAACGACAATTAATGATTTCGCTAAACTGTGATTCATATCATGGGCAGTTTCACCGGCCTCTAATAAGAGAAGATCCGTGACAGCAGGATCACTTCGATCTCTCATCTGTTCATACTGTTGGTTCAATCGAACAACGTTTTTTTCTGCTTCATTATGCCTTTGGGCGCAAACGCCGGTACAAATCCTCCGCAAGCATCGCGTTGTAGGTGCCGCGTCGTGCGTGAATGAATATGTTTCTTCCTAGGCAATTGATGTGCTGATTCGCAGACCTGTTATAGCCGAGGACCTTAGCAAAAACTAAAACCCCCAAGATTTTTGCGTCACGGCGATATCCCAAGGCTGATTTGAACTCGGTATGGAAGTGAGCGATGAGTCCATTCACTTCGGTTTCAATTGCTTCGTCGGAATCAGCATTGAGGTACATCCTTTGTGGGTTCATCACGATGGAAATGTCCAAGGCGATTAGTCCCACGGAGTGTACCTCCTCGTTTTTATAATTCTTGAAATGCCTCATCAACTGATCCGTCGCTTTTTCGATCGACCGACGGACCTTGTTTTTAGATTGGGTCGCTTGCATTCAACCAACAGTCTATGACCAGACACTCGGGTAATAAGATCTTTTTCGGTGTAGATGAGCACGGGGAATTTTCGGCTCCGAAAGAAGGCTGCTACACCGAGTTCAAAAAGGAAGTCGCGAGCCTTCAGGCCGCTCTTTTTTTCATCTAAAGGGTGCACAGGTCCAGTGAACGCAACCCGAATTTTCTCCTTAAAGCAGGGACCCCGAATTCGTCCGAAATTTTTTGCAATTGCAATGAGATCCGTGGATTCAATGAACGCAATCCGGTATTGCTCTAACGGCACAACCAATCGCAGCTCATTTACCGTTCCAGCCATTCTGTGCTCCAAAACGGTGCCAAGAATCTCTCGATATCTACTGAACCGTGTTTGATTGGGCTGGATGTCTAGGGACGCCAAGCCACGTCAATGCCTGGTCGAGGTTCAGGAGAAAAGATTCTAGATCGCCGGAGGCACATTCGCTGCTCTTCTATCTTCCGGGCTGATAAAGCCCGGATCGGTGAAATGGCAAACCAAAGAGCGTTTAATCGCCCTATCGATATCCTCGATTCTTGGAGTCATCGTGAGGTTCTATGAAACTGGGAGGTTTCAACTCACCACTCTAAGCAGGTCTGACATAGAGAAGATTAAAAAAACGTTTGCGAAAGAATTTGGAGATGATTCCGAAAAGAGCCGATATGGCGGATCACACTGCGCCGATATCTGATGAGCGGACTTATTGACCTACTCAGTGCCATCCCAGCTAAAATGTTCCAGAAAGCGCAACGTAAATTGGCCAAAACAGAAAAACAGAACCTTACTTCAGAACAAAGCACTTTGAAGAATCAGGTTCGTCAATCGTATTTCTTGCAAACACAATTCTGGGTTCTGTTCGGTGGAATGTTAATCCACGTATTGCTAGTGATTTTTACGTACTGATCGAACCAACATCTACAATTGTGCTGCCGATTGGAAGTTCACTAAAGGTCCGAAAGCCTTCTAGCCGAGAAAAGGGGTGAACCCGTCCAGAGGCATGTTTGACATGCCTAAACAAACGAAAAGAGAAGACTAGTGGCTGCAACTGCCTAGTAAATCCTCCGCTCGCTCCAGTTCCCGGTACAAATTCTGAAGAGCGTTTCCGAAGTCATCGTTGTTCTCGGCTACCAGGGTCGCGTCTCGGAACCGGTAGACGGGGTGGATAAGGTTGCGCATCACCGTTGCTCGGCCCTCGACCGTGCGCCGCAGTCCCGCCTCGATGGCTTCACCTTCGGTCTCGAAATTTTGTTCTCCTTGTCTTGTTTTGTTAGGTACCTACTAGTGCTTCCTCCTCGCTGAAAAACCTACTTCTCCCCTCCGCCTTTCATCGAAAATTTAACGCTCTCGCCGCTGGTGCCGTCGAATTTAAAGTCCTTTCCAGCAGACTTGTAAAAGCTGTTGCTGGTCTTACCCAATGCCGTCCACTCAAATCCTGGCGAAGCTTGGTTCACAATCACCATCGGGTCGTCCTGGTGTGTGCCACCGCCAATCGGCGTATCCTCCACCTTTGCAATCTCGCCCATGGTGCCACTGGCCGTCTTCCCGACTTGGCCGAATGCGTCCAGGTTCTCGAATTTGATCGCTGCCTCCTTTAGCTCGGCCGGTTGGCCCAGCCCGGCGAAAGAGGGACCGCTGAATAGCTTGCGCAGGGCCTCCTTCTGTTCCGCGGTCGCGCCTGAAT
The DNA here is from genome assembly GCA_035710445.1 of Chthoniobacterales bacterium. Classification (GTDB taxonomy): domain Bacteria; phylum Verrucomicrobiota; class Verrucomicrobiia; order Chthoniobacterales; family JAFAMB01; genus DASTDH01. The sequence continues at coordinate 1,350 of DASTDH010000725.1, read as the reverse complement.
CGATGTAGAAGGCAACGAAGCTGAACTTGGTCGGCCCGCCTGTCACCTCGCGAGTGAACTGGCCGGCCATCCCAAATTTAACGCCGTCCAGCTTCACATCACCGTATCGGCCCTTGTCCACTTGCCGTATCTGAATGAAGCGGCATTCCCCATTTTGAGGCGGTCCGCCGAGGTTGCACGGGCAATCGACGCCGCAACTGTCCGCGCTGATCGACCTACCCTCGAGGGCCCAGGCCGGTTCCTCGGCAGCGCGCGCGACGGTCTGTATCACCGCCACTGCTACCGCGATAGTAATCGAGATTCTTTTCATGGCTTCTTTCGTCTGTTGATGGTTTTCTATCCAGACAAGGCATGACTTCCTCAGACTGAATGGTCAACTGTCGAGATACATCCAAACGGGTGTGTCACCCGCCATCCAAAAGTCCCTTCGGAACAACGCGAACTGCAATCGATCCGTATTAGAAGCACAGACCACAAAAGCCCCAGCCTGGAGTCGGACTGACCTTCAGACTGAATGTATCGACTCCCCCCTCCACCGAGAAGATGTGTCTCTCTTTCCGGCAACGGAGAGAAGACGGGTGAACCCATCCTGGACACTAATAGCTTCGTCCCACAGTGGCCGAATGCAACGTGTTTCTCCACGATTTAGCATAGGTTTTGCTGTTGAAGCTATGCCGTTCGTTTACGAAATTCTGCGGCATTAATTTGTTGCAGTGCTGCGGCGATTTCCGAGCTGGGCAGCAGCTTAGCGACATTTCCTAGTGTGCCGCGGTGAAGCACTTTGATCGCTTGGTCAAATCGCGGTTTACATCCCCGATTCGTGCGTGAATTGTTTCTTTGTGCGAAAAGAATCTCGGTTGGCGACAGGATTGATCGTGCTCGGCATTACGGCCTTTCTTACCGCATGCCAAAATGGAGGAACTGGCGCTTCCAAAACAGGAACAACCGATCCAAACACAGCCTTTGCCGAATATGGAGCACGCACAAATACCCCTGCTGGACCTACCGGGGATGTGTCGCCTCGGAAAGGCTCTGGATTTTCCGGCGGAGTTGGTGCACATGGCGGGAGTAGCCAAAGCGGCTTTTAGCATGCCCTGAATTGCCGGGCGCGGCAAAGAGAGAGCGGACAGAATTGACGCTTGATACGAATTTTTCATTGCAAAACATTTCTTGCAAATGTTTCAATAAAAGAACATTTTTTGGTATTGTTATGCCATCGAGGGTTCTATTCTGCAGCGGTTGTCGGGGTGTGTCAGCGATCAGTCAAAACCGGCCAGTAATAATCGAAATTAAGGGGTTCAAAACCGGCCACTTTAGAGAGAGCAGAACAGCTCCGCTGAACCGGAACGA
>DASTDH010000724.1:0-4071 GCA_035710445.1 Chthoniobacterales bacterium | reverse complement strand
GGAAAACTCGCATATCGAGACGGCGCGATAGAGGTCCCGGTCGGACCCGGTTTGGGAGTCGAGCTGGATCGGGAGAAGCTCGGTCTCTATTCCGAGTTGTTCAAGTCAATGGGCGGATATCAATATGGCCGCGATCCTGAGCGACCGGGTTGGTTCGCGCTCGTGCCCAACGACCGATGGCATGCGGTGTCTTAGATGGTGCCTGCCGCCTCGTAGCACGCTTCCATAAGACGCATTGTCTTGAAACCCGGTATTCGGTGGGTGGACCGCAGTGGAACTCAGCTTGCAACTTCCAGATGATATCTGGGTTTTACTAGTCAAGCAGATCCGCAAGGATACCCCCCAACTCGCCCAAGACAAAGGCTCCGTTCATGTCACAAGTGCGGATATCGAAAAAGATCCGGATTTTTTTATTACCGAGACTTATCTGAAGGCATTCTTCTCTTCACATTGAGTTCCCGCCGGTCTCTTTGCGCGACGCTAAGAAGGTGAACCCGTCCGACTGAGATTTCTGCTGCGATCACCTTGGATAGTGAGCGATAACTTATGAGAAGGAGTCTGTTTGCCAGAACAAATCCAAAAAACACGATAGACACAGAAAACTGTTGAATTGGGCACAATCAGATCATGGCCTAGTCTTACCTCGGCCTATCCCTCGGAAGACTTGGATATACGACCAGGCTCGTCTGAATTCTTACTTCTAGCTTCCTTCTTTGCGCCTTTGCGTGAGATTTTTAGCCTCTTCTTCGATACTCGTGGATGGAATAAAGCGCCACCGCCACAAGCAACAATGCGCCGGTCCAGATGTATTGGTAGTACGCCGTTACGTGCAGCTGGTTAAGAGCATCTTGCAGCAGCACAAGCAGAATTGCACCGAGCAAGGTCCCGACAAGCGTGCCGCGCCCACCGAAGACGCTAGTGCCGCCCACAACCACGGCGGCGATAGAGGAGAGAGTAAATTGACTACCTGCCTGCGGATCTCCGCTGCCGATACGAGCGGCTATCACTAAACCCGCAACCGCGGCCATCAAACCAGAAAACAGATAGGACAAGAAGCGAACTCGGCCCACGCGAATGCCGGCCACAAAAGCAGCCTCCGGCCTTGAACCCGTGGCATACAGTCGAATGCCAATTCTACTTCTGAGCAGACAAAATTCTCCGAGAGCACTTATTGCCAGGACAACCAAACCGGCAACCGGTAACCAACCGAGCCGCATGGTTACATAATCCGAAAACGGCTCGCTGACATTTCCGCCTGGGCTCGGCCGCACAATGAGAGCAAGGCCAAGGACCAGCGAGTAAGTGGAAAGTGTGCTGATTAAATCTGGTACTTGCAGACCGAGGATAAGCAGGCTGTTTAACGCTCCGACTAACAGACCAGCCGCCAGGCACAAAGCGACACCGGCTAATTCGCCGTGGTTATTGATTACTACGTAGGAGGCCAGCGCAGTCGTTAAACTCATCAACGGCCCGACAGACAAATCGATGCCGCCGAGTAGAATCACCGTCATTTGACCGATTGATACCAGCGCGAGCGGAACGATCTGGATGACGAGGTTGCCCATATTCCGCTCGGTAAAGAAATAACGGGACTGGCTGGAGGTGTAGATGCTGACCAGCAAAAGAAGAGCTAACAGCAGGATGGTGCCGGCGTAACGTCGCCATACCACTTGTCCGATTCCGAGCCTCTTGCGAGGGCTGACCATCGGAACAGGTTTCGACTCCGGTAATTCTGTGTAAGTTACTCCACTATTCCGAGCTTGGCCAACTGCGCTGCCAATGATCCGTTCTTCCGTAGCATCCGCGGCCGCCACTCGGTCAACAATTGAACCATGGGCCACCACGAGAATTTGGTCACTGAGACCGATTAACTCGAGCAGGTCAGAAGAGAGTAGTATCACGGCAGATCCTTCGTCAGCGAGTTGTCGGATAACTCGGTAAAGTTCCAGCTTGGTAGCAACGTCGACCCCTTGGGTCGGTTCATCGAAGATATAGAGCTTTGGACGGGCCAGAACCCAACGTCCCACGACCACTTTCTGCTGATTGCCGCCACTCAGAAATCCGACCGGTTGCTCCAGCGAAGGGGTACGCACCTGAAACCGGCCAACGGTCTCAGAGACAGCCTTTCGTTCGACTGAACGATCTAAAATGCCGAATCTGCTCCAGGCCGGCAAATGCGGAGCAGCAATATTTTTGCGAATCGATTGCGGAGCAAAGATACTTTCCCCGCGGCGGTCCGCAGGAACATAGACAACGCCTGCCCGGATCGCGTCACCGGGCGAATGCAACCCGACTTGCAAACCATCGAGCTTTATCTGGCCGCTGGTTAGTAATAGTCCGTAAAGCGCACGCGCTATCTCCCTTTGTCCATTACCTTGGATTCCGCCCAAGCCAACGATCTCACCCGCGGCAGCGGTCATTGAAACATCCTGGAAATAACCTGGACTCGAGAGATCTTTCACTTCCAGCCTGGTTGCGCCCGGCTTGCCTCTTTTCGGCGGAAAAGCCAATGACAGTTGGCGTCCCACCATCCGGCTAACCAGAAAATCTTCCGTGATTCCCTGATTCACTACCGTCCCGACGATTTCGCCGTCTTTCATTACCGTAATCCGGTTCGCAAGTTCGAGCACCTCGGGCAAACGATGCGAAATGAAGACGATTCCAGTACCGGTTTTTTGCAGACCTCGTAAAATGCCCCCGAGCCGTTCTACTTCACTGGGATCAAGCGCTGAGGTGGGCTCATCCAGAATCAGTACGGCCGGGTTGGCGGTGAGTGCTCGAGCAATCTCCACAATTTGGCGCTCGGCAGTGGTTAGCTCCCGCGCCGTTCTGCGCAGATCAATCTCCAGGCCGAGACGTTGCAAAATCGATGTTGCCTGAGCTTCCATTGCGCGGCGATCGACGAAGAAGAAAGGACCCGGTTCCCGTTCCAGCCAGATGTTCTGGGCGACATCCAAGTCGTCGACGAGCCGAGTGTCCTGGTATACCATCGCGATCCCGAGATCATGGGCATGCCGGGGAGATGTCAGTACCACTTGCTTCCCCCTGACTCGAATAATCCCGGAGTCTGGCGGAACGACTCCGGCCAGCACCCGCATCAAAGTCGTCTTCCCGGCGCCATTCTCCCCAACCAAGCCATGGATTTCACCGGACAAACAGTCGAAAGAGACCCGTTTTAACGCATGGACTCCCGGAAAAGATTTATCGACATCCAGGACAGCCAATACCGTTACAGCAGTATCTGCTTCAGGCGCGGGCTCGGTCCCGATCATGATTTGAACAAAGTCTTCAACTCATCGTCAGAAAGATCCGTGTCGACAAATACGCCGTCAGCCAGATCCGAGCGCAGATAGTTCTTATAGTTTTCGGAAGTAATCAGCTGCGGTTCGATAATCTGACGCTTGGGTACATCCTCGCCGTGCAGAAGCTTTATGGCGGTGCGTAAGGCGATGACGCTCTCCCAGCTCGGCTCAGACAGCAGCCCGATGTTGAACTTAGGAAAGTTCGCTTTTTGCTGATCATAGAGCTTAAGCAAACCATTGTAGTCGTCCCCTGTCACCGGTACCAACGGTCGCTTGGCATCCAGGAAAGCTTTCATAGCACCGGCCGCGTCCTGGGATCCGTCACACCAGACTCCATCGATCTCCGGATAAGCAGCTATCAGGTCGGCCATGATGACCTTAGCCCGGTCCTCTTCCCAGGAGGCGTCACGAAAAGCCAGAACCTGAATCTTACTGCCCTGCATCGCTTTTTGCGCGCCGGCCCACGCCGCAGCCGTATACGAATTTCCCGGCAGCCCGCCGAGCGCGACGATTTTGCCTGAGTCGGCGAGAGCACCCCGCAACCACTTCCCGAGTTCAAATCCTTTCTTTTCAGGATCAGTACCGGTGTAGGCCGTCCAGGCCTCGCCATCGACCGGAAGATTAAATGGCACCGTGACAATGCCCTGTTTGGTCGCATCCCGCAGCGCGGGCGCAATCGCCGAACCGGAATTAGGAATGCAGAGGATCGCGTCAACGTTCTGCGAAACCAGGTTCTCAATATCATTTACTTGCTTTGCAATATCACCCT
>DASTDH010000723.1:0-9932 GCA_035710445.1 Chthoniobacterales bacterium | reverse complement strand
GCTAGTCGCCGCTACCGATTGTGGCTCCCCATTCACTCCGAAGCTATGTACGCGTCAATCGATCAGGTGGTGGACTAGCACCATTCGCCGTATCGCCGCGTCGCCCTACCGTTTTCGGACTGCCAGGATTAATGTTGATGTGCGGTAATTGATCTGGTAGCCGAACCCAAAAGTTACCGGTTTGGGGTTGCTGGTTGCATAGTAGTTATGGAGTTCGGGCTGAAAATAATTTTTGAAAAGATCGATCGGGCCGGGGTAAGTGCCGAATACCCGCAAAGTCCATCGGTCCGCTGTCAGATAGCGAACGGGGATTCCGGAATCATCTTCTAATATTGAAGCACTGACCTGAAGCAGCAAGTTTCGGACGGTGTTAAAACTGTTTTGATGCAGCAGATAGGAGGCGGCTTTCAAAAATGAATTGGTTGGGCCGAGGCGTTCGCAAAAACGCACCACCGCGGGATTGCCCTTCAGGAAACTGTCCGAGAGATCCGAACTGAAGTAGTAGAGAGTCTTTTGTGCACCGGTTGTCGGATCGGCTAGAATCATTCGTACGCCATGCACGGACCCGCTAAAGCCATTGACGATTCCTCCACCCGGCCCCAACGAAATGTAGTCCATTTTCGCGATGTCCAACCCGGATCGAGCGATGAATACGAAAATAATCGGTAGAACGCCTTTCAGCTGTGACCGGGAAAGGTCGGATCGCATGTCTTTGGTCTCGAAGTAGCTGAAGTTCAGAACCGGGCTCAGGGATGTCTCTATATTCTGCAGAATGCCGGTCAGGGATGGGATCGTGAAAGTCAGTAAATCGGGAATGGATTCGACCGGTTCCAAGCCTTGAAGGATATAGGTGGATGCGTCCGGAAAAAAAGCGTTCGCATAAAGAAAATCAGGGCCGCCGAAGAGATAGAGACAGGCGCGATTTGCCTGGATGCCCGAAGCTAACGCTTCAGCGCGCCAGACTCGGATGTTGTTTATTTGCCGCTGGTCGAGTGTACTAAAGGAACTATTCATCGCATTGGAGTGCGCGATCCACTGGGGATCCCGCGTCAAAACTTCTAACGGCGATCCCGGTGAGACCGGCATTCCCGCCAGATACCTGGCCACGTCAGTGGCGCTTGCCAGTCTGGTGGTTTGGCCGGGAGCGACATTCGCAATGAGAATAACGATCAACGAGACGATCCGAATGCGTGTCCAATGATTCATTGGGGGATATGGTAGAGCAAATAAACGCCAGATTACAGACGACAAATCACAAATGAAAGCTCGCCACATCGCCCCACTCTTAGAACCTCCAGGCTGAGCCGAACTGAACGTGACCGGAACGGAAACGGTTTCCTTGTTCGGCGTAGAAGCCGAGGCTAAGAAAACCGAGATCGACCGGAACTCCTTTATAACTCCAAATGTAGTGTCGCCCGATCTCGCCACCAATGGTGAAATAAGAGCTGATCGCCGCCGACTGGAAGTAATCGGTGTAGATGCCATACGCATCGAAGACCCAGTTCCCAAATTGAGCGGCGATTTTCAGACCGTTCTTCATGATTTGCTGACTTACCCGTTTCTCGAAGTTCACATCGTCAAGCGTCCAGCGATGGCCTTCGAAGAAACTCAAACCGTTGCCGTAAGCCAAGGCGACATTTTGGAAGCGATAAGTTACCAGATTGGTAAGAGCTCCACCTCCGATCCATTCTCGGCTGCCGGCCTGAGCGAACGCCAGCGCCGGCGTCACACCCCACGACCAGGGCTGCGCATTGGATGAAGCAATGACATCGATCGGCACATCGACAGTCAGCCCACCTTGAAAAAGCTCAACGTCGGGCAGCTTCACATATTGTAGAGGAATACTGTAGTCCACTCGGACCCGATCATTGATCCTGGCGACACCAGCGATTGGGAAAATATAGGTTTCGCCCTTCTGGCCCTTGCTATCGAATTCGGCCCCATCAAAAGCGATCCCGATTACACTGTTTTTCCCGCCAGCAAACGCGCGATCGACCGGTGTTGCAAAACCATAAAAGGTAGAATCCGCCAACAGCGCGGTGGCGCTTATCGGTGTGCCGTCACCTAACTGGGATTGCCATTGCTGGGCCGTTTGAGCAAACAAAACGCGCGATCCTGCGAGTAGGAAAAACAGGCCATAAACAGCGGACCGGCAAAAGAAAGATGGTACGCGCGAACTATGCTGGTCACTGCGCCGCATTTCCGCGGAGTACTTAGCAGATTCGAGCTAAATCTTACAATACAAAGGGAGAAAAGGAATGGAGTACGCTCATGGAATGACCTCGCGTAGCCGGAAATCGGCGAAAATATTCAGAAGCATGGCTTCGTTATCGACGTAATCATGGAAACCGAATCGGCGTGCTTTGGAGCTGTCGGCGAACATGTCGTAGTCCCAGGAGAACACGAAATCGCCGAAACGCCAGGAGGAGACGTCTCGGTAAGGATTCGGATCAAGTCTATACTTGGCGATCATAGCGTTCCAGAGCGGTTCTTTATCGGCCATAACCACGTCTAGCGACATGGGCAGCGAAGGCGCAATGTCGATCTCAAAGAAGCGGGCGATCTTGGGCCACATTTCGTTCCAGCGAAACAGATCGCCGTTGTTGATATTGAACGCCTGATTGGCGCATCGTTGCTCGGTCGCCGCCCAAAGGGTTGCGCGCGCCAACAGTCCGGCATCGGTCATTTCGATGAGCCTATCGTAGGCGCCCGGTTTGCCGGGAAAACGCAATGGCAACCCGATTTCCTTCGAAATCGCAGCATAGACTGCAATGACCATAGCTAAGTTCATTGGATTGCCGAGCGCGAATCCACAAACCACGGAGGGACGAATTGCTGACCAGGTCCAGCGTTTACCCCTCTGTCGATCCTCAAGAAAAATCTGCTGATCAACATTGAATTCGGGCGGCATGTGATAAGGATCGGTCTCGCGAGCCGGCGTCTTGAATGGACCCAGATGTGCGCCGTAGACCTTGTAGCCTTGCATTAAACTGACATGTTGCAGTCGTGGTGCGATCGGTTCCACCGTTTCGATAACGTTCACCAGCATGGCGAGATTGGGCGGCACCAATTCGGCCCAGGTTGGCCGGTCCTGGTAGGCGGCATAAAAAATGGGCGTCACCTGCCCGAGATCGCCCAGCTGCTTCTGGCAGTGGGCTCGATTAAGCAGCTCAAGTTGGAACTCATAGAAAGTCATCCTCGCCCGAGGCTCGGATGAAATAGCAAATTGCAAATAGCGGATAGCAGATAGAGAAATGCGGAATGCGAAATGTCGATTTCGCGATCCACAATTGGTAGGGCGTCCCGAAAACGCCGGACCGCCCTATCCGTCAACCGGAAACCGCTAACCCCGGCCGATGTACGGCATCTTGGTGGCCATGATCGTCATGAACTGGACATTCGCGTTGAGCGGCAAACTTGCCATATAGAGCACCGCATCGGCGACCAACGAAACGTCGATCAGAGGTTCGACTCGGATTGATCCATCGGCCTGGAGGACACCTTCGGCCATCTTGGCCGCCATTTCGGTGGCAGCATTTCCGATATCAATTTGACCACAGGCGATATCGTAGTCACGCCCGTCCAGTGAGGTTGACCGCGTCAATCCGGTGACGGCATGTTTGGTCGCCGTGTAGGGCGCCGAGCTCGGTCGCGGGACATGAGCGGAGAGCGAGCCGTTATTGATGATACGTCCGCCACGCGGCGTCTGCCGCTTCATCAGCCGAAACGCTGCTTGGGTACACAGAAAGGGGCCGGTTAAGTTCGTGGCAACGACCCGTTGCCATTGCTCGTAACTCACATCCTCAAGTTGGGCCGCAGGTATTCCTGCCCCGGCATTATTAAACAGAACATCCAACCGACCGAACCGCTCTTCCGTTTGCCGGAAAAGGTCTCGAACCGAGGCCGGATCGGTCACATCGGCCGGGACTGCTAAAGTGTGCGATTCGCTCGCTTTAGCGATTTTGACGGTTTCTAATAGCGGTTCCGAGCGTCGACCGGCCAACACAACACAATAGTCGTTACGAAGAAACGCCAGCACCGCGGCACGACCAATTCCACTACCTGCGCCGGTCACCAAAGCGACTCTTTCAGACATAGGGTCATTCTCGCCTGAGGCTCGAATGAATGACAAACGACAAATTGAAGCGCGGATTTCGGATGGCGAAACGCGGACTTACATTCTGCAATTCGCTTTCCGCAATCCGCATTTTCTTTTATGGAATACGCCCGCCGAGCTCGTCTTCGACGTAGATGCGGATAATCTCATCGAATGAACTCTCCGCTCGAAAGCCCAGAGCAAGGGCCCGATCCGCATCAAAATTTTGCGGCCATCCGGAGACCATGGTTGCAATGATCGGATCCGGTTGACGGCGGATCAAAGCCACCGCTTTGTCACCTGCGACTTTGCGCAAGGCCTCGATCTGTTCTCTAACTGTCGCAGAGAGACCTGGCATCGTCAGGGTGCGCCTTGCTCCGAGCGGCCGTAAATCCATAGTCGCCGCATGGGTCAAAAAGCCGACAGCGGCTCGTGGACTCGCATGCCAATGGCGTACATCCTCAGTAACCGGCAGCACCGCTTCCTGACCGGCGAGCGGTTCCCGTAGAATACCCGAGAAGAAGGAGGAGGCGGCCTTGTTTGGCTTTCCCGGCCGAATACAGATGGTGGGAAGACGGATTCCCACTCCATTAAAAAATCCGCGGCGTGAATAGTCGGCCAGTAGAAGCTCAGCCATGGCTTTCTGGGTTCCGTAGCTAGTCAGTGGCGTGGTGAAGAATTCGTCTCCAATCACGTCCGGAAACGGTGCTCCGAAGACGGCGATGGAGGACGTGAACACCACTCGGGGATGATAAGGCGCGCTTGTACCCTCTCGACGAATCGCTTCAAAGAGCTGGCGAGTGCCATCCAAATTCACCCGATAGCCCTTGTCGAAGTCCGCCTCGGCATCGCCGGAAACCACCGCGGCCAAATGGAAGATAACATCTGGGCGGGTCGCTACCCATTTAGCGGTCGCTCCCGGAATAGAAAGATCTGTGACTACCAGGGATACACTCTTGGAAAAACGAGCAGGTTTCTCCGGTTCGATCGCGTCGACCAAAGAGAGGGCAGTCAGTTCTTTTCCTCCCAGATGGCCGGCGTTTGCCAGGTGCTGACTGAGCTTTCGGCCAACCATCCCCGCCGCCCCCAGGATCATGATATGCATGTCTCAGCTTAGAACAGAATTGGGAAGCTAGGAGCGAGATTTTGGAGGAGATCTCTTTTCGAATCCTCGACAAACGATCTGTTTAGCTGACCCGGTCGGCTCGGGCTGCTTTGGCGAGTTGCAAAAGAGCAAGCTCAGGGGAACGTTTGGAGATGGCTGAATCAGTTCCGTCGGCCGTTTCCAGGCGTCGATTTCTTTATGCGGTGGCAATCGCTAGCGCTCCGGTGGCGTTTCTTGCACGGGTCAAAGCAAGCTCGGGTCAGGAGAAGGGAACCGTAGAACTAGATCCGACTCCAGCCGCCGGCGAAAAGCTGGAGCTGACCCCGGAGGAAACGGCTGGACCATTTTTCAAGCCGAACTCGCCCGTAAAGAGTAACTTTCGCGACTCGGAAGTAACCGGAACATCGGTGAAGTTAACCGGATTTGTTCTCGATCGAAGAGGCAGACCGATCTCGAATGCTCTGCTCGATTTCTGGCATGCTGATGGAAACGGTGAATACGACTTCAATGGATTCCGGTGCCGCGGTCATCAGTTCTCCGGTCCAGACGGCAAGTACGCGTTAGAGACCGTCACGCCCGGTTTATATCCCGGCCGAACCCGACATTATCACGTTCGGCTGCAAGCGGCGCACGGTCCGATTTTGTCGACTCAGCTTTATTTTCCGGGCGAAGCACGCAACTCAACCGATTCGTTGTTTAAGCCGGAGTTGCTACTGAAGATACGCGAGGGCGCCACAGGCCGAGTTGCGGTCTTCAATTTCGTCGTCGAAACGTGATGAAAAAATGCGGATTACGGAAAGGCGATCGGTTATCGAAGGTCCGGACCATCCTGCCCCTGCTGTCTCTTGGGGACACGAACCGGACAAAATCGTCCCTCTGGTGCTTGCGCCGGAGCGACATTTTTCGTTGTAAGGCGGTTACATTTCCACTTTTGAGCTCTTGATGTTCTTTGCTAAATATTTCTTTCGAAGAAATTCGCGATTTTTTTACAAAGCTCTCTAAAGCGCTTAACCCTACTGCCGAAATAACGTAAGAGTGCTGGTTGCGTGGCCTTGCGGCAGGAAGCGTCGATACATTTGGTGGCTGAACCGCCTCTTCGTATTGAGGCTCTGAACTTTTCGCATCGCCAGGGACAACTCCAGCCCTGAAAGTATTCCACGCAAACGAAATGAATCGGATTTGATGGAGGACCCCGGAATCGCTTTACTGGAGAGACAGCAGGAGGACGTTGTTCGAGCTATCGGCCGGCCCCCCGGCGAAAAATGCTCTGTTTTCGCCGTGCCAACGGCACTGGGGAGACCGGATCAATTGAAATGAATGCCTCTCCGACGAATATCCTGTTGGTCGAGGATGACCCCAACGACGCACTGCTGCTCGAGCGGGCTTTCCGAAGGGCGGGGGTCGATTCCCCGCTTAGCGTTGTGAGCGACGGGGATGAAGCAGTCGAATTTCTGCAAGGTACCGGCAAATACAAAGACCGGATCAAATATCCCCTGCCTAATCTGATGCTGCTGGATTTGAAATTACCGCGACGGTCCGGACATGAAGTATTGAAATGGCTGCGCAGCCGGCCCGGTCTTAGGAGGCTGCCGGTGATTGTCCTTACCTCGTCCAGTGAGCCGAGGGACATCGCGGCTGCGTATGAGGAGGGAACCAATTCTTACCTGGTAAAGCCTTCCAATGCTGAATTGTTGGGTCACATGGTCTCGCAACTCGAGAAATATTGGCTAACTCTGAATGAGGGGCCCGAATTGTCGCTTTAAGAGTTTTCGTTTCTGACATAGGGTTGCCAGAAACCAGTCCATTGACCGAGGAGAATCGCGACGGGAGCAACCTCGGCAAGTAGATCACCCGGAGGGCAAAGTGTGTGTGTGAACAATCTGCATCTGGATTCCCGAGCGAACTCGAAAAATTCAGGAGTACTCTAACTCACGAATCGTTTAGTCACTTGGTGGCGGGAGTAGAGGACTATGCCATTTTGCTCCTGGACACCGAGGGTTACATCGCCAGCTGGAATAATGGAGCGGAACGCATTGAGGGCTACAAGGCCGATGAGATCATCGGAAAGCATTTTTCTGCCTTTTATCCAGCGGACAGGGTCGCGAAACGTCGACCGGAACACGCTTTGGAAGTAGCCGCCAGGGACGGACGATTTGCCGAAGAGAGTTGGAGAATCCGAAAGGATGGTTCCCGGTTCTGGGCCAGTGTGACCATCACGGCGCTCCGCGATGGAGACAATAAACTGGCGGGGTTTTTAAAGATCAGCCGGGACCTGAGCTATCGAAGAAAGATGGAAGCACTCCAAGAGGCGAACCGGCAAAAGAGCGAATTCGTCGCTTTGCTGGAGAAACGCGTCCAGGAACGGACCGCACAGCTTACCGACAGTAATGCGCAACTGGAGGCATTTGCGTACACGGTTTCTCATGATCTGAAGGCTCCCTTACGGGGTATCCAAGGATTCTCACATGCTTTATTGGAAGAATACCGGGATTGTCTCGATGAGCGGGGACGGGATTACCTGCGAAGGATCAGAAACGGCATTCTCCGAATGCAGACGCTGATCGAGAATCTGCTCGAGCACAGTCAAATAAGCCGGGTCGAATTCAGACTGACGACGGTCGATCTAGGTTCTGCGCTAAAGGAAGCCCTGAAGTTGCTCGAAGGAGAAATCAAAACAACGAACGCGAAAATATCTGTCCGCGGGAAGATGCCGGCGGTCGTCGCTCAACCTTCTGCGCTAGTGCAATCGATTCAAAACCTGCTGAGCAACGCTATCAAATTCACCAAGGACGGCCAGACCCCCCGAATCCAGGTATTTGCCGAAAAAAACGGGGAGCGAACACGGCTGTATGTGCAAGACAAAGGTATCGGTATCGAAGAGCGTCATTTCGATCGGATATTTGAGGTCTTCGAACGTCTCCACGGCCAGGAATCTTTTTCCGGGACCGGCATTGGTCTGGCCATCGTAAAAAAGGCGATTGAGCGAATGGGTGGAAAATGCGGTCTTGATTCAAAGGTAGGTTCCGGCAGCCGATTCTGGATAGAGCTGGCATCGGCGGAACCGATAGCGGGAGGCAAGTAGGGAGTAGCCGACTCAGTTTCAATTGCGATGGATAGCCTTGTTTCGCCCCAGGAGAAGGTTGCTAAACCGGCTGAGCGTGAGCCGGTCACGGCAACGATTGTCGCGTCCTGGATTCTCGCCGGGGTTGCCATGCTGACGGTTGTTCTTCTTCATTTAGTTTCGGCATTAGTTGCCGGGCTGCTGGTCTACGAGCTGGTCAGCCTCCTCGCGCCACTCATTGAACGTCATCTGATACACCGTTGGTCTCGCTGGCTGGCGGTAGCGACCCTCGCGATATTGACGATTCTGGTCTTGATCCTAGCAGGGTTCGGAGTGGCCGCATTCCTGAGAAGCGAGGCCAATAGTCCCGAAATCCTGTCGGAAAAACTCAATCAGATCATCACGGAAGCACGCGACAAAGTGCCTCCCTTCCTGGTGGATAGCTTCCCCGGGAACGTCGATGATCTTAAGACATTGGCTTCCGGCTGGATGGATGAGCACTCCAAAGAGGTCCAGCAAATCGGTAAAGATGTTCTTCACTTCTTGATTCGCGGCCTCGTCGGCATGATCATCGGTGCGCTGGTTTCGCTACTGGAAGTGACCCCGCATCGACGACATGGACCGTTGGCCGCAGCGCTGATCGAACGGGTTTCGCGATTTGCCGCCGTATTTCGCCAGATTGTCTTCGCTCAGGTCCGGATCTCCGCACTAAACACCGTCCTGACCATGATCTTCCTTTTCGGGATACTTCCGGCCCTCGGAATACATCTGCCGCTGAGCAAGACTTTGATCGCAATTACTTTTTTTGCGGGGCTGCTCCCGGTGGTCGGCAACTTAATTTCCAATACGGTCATTTTCATAGCCGGTCTTTCCGTTTCGGTTTATGCGGCTGCTTTCGCTCTGATTTTTCTGGTCGTCATCCACAAGCTCGAATATTTCTTCAATGCGCGGATTGTTGGATCCAGAATTCATGCGCGGGCTTGGGAACTCTTGGTGGCAATGCTGGTCATGGAAGTCGCATTTGGGCTCGGCGGTTTGGTCCTGGCGCCCATCTACTACGCCTACTTGAAACGGGAGCTGACTGACCAAAGCCTCGTGTGAACCGCCAAGGCGAGATTCTTAAACCACGAATGGACGCGAATAGACACGCATTAAGTACGCTTAGTCCGATAAGTTAGTGAGCACTCCGTCGGCCCGAGCCGGCTCTTTCCGAAGACGCGCTCACACTTCGCTGACCGATCTAAAATTCGCACAGACCGCCAAGCCGAGATTCTTAAACGCAAGCGTTTGGTTAACCCCATCTTGAAGTGGGTGAGGGAAAGCCGAGAGTGATTGGCGAGTTGGGAAACGAGCCAGCGAGAGGAGAGCGGGTCCTGTGAGGCCGGGCGGAGAGCAGATTGAGTGGTAGGTTGCTTACGCACTATCTGCCGACCGCACCGGGGCGGATCAGCGCGATCAAGCACCAGAGAGCCGAGAACACAGCTGCGGTCAAAAAGATCGCGGTTAGGACTCTGAAAACAATGCTGCTAGTTTTCCAATGTTGCAGCAATAAGAGACCGACTGCGGCTGATAGCACAAACACCGCTACCGCGGTGATTGCCTGATGGATCATTGGCCTTATCTATCGGCCAACAGTCACCAGAGCTTAGAGCGGTCACCTAGGCTTTAGA
>DASTDH010000722.1:0-3829 GCA_035710445.1 Chthoniobacterales bacterium | reverse complement strand
AATTGAACAGCGGCGCTGATTGGAGGGGACAGGAATCGAGTTCCGGCGCCTGGCGCAAGCGGTAGCGGCGACTCTCCAACCAATGGCTATGGCGTGCTCGACCGAAAAATTGAAACGAAGCGGCTGGTTCAATGTGGCCGTAGCTCGCAGTCGCCTTGGGGTTGTTCGTCTCGATTATGTCGCCGAGGGTGGTTGCGAGCGGTGGCGACTGTGTTTCTTAGGTCAGCCATACCAATTGCTTCGCTCCGACCCTTTTGGCCTGCCACGCCAGCGGCCTAACGCGGACAGTCGCCGCCCAGTCACCCATCGTCGCTCAGGTTGTTTCTGAAAAGTAGGTGGAGGAAGTCGTCGTTCAACCATGAGAGCTGAGATCAGGGCCACCTACAATCCGCCGTTTGACCGAGCAAGGCATTGAGCGCCGTCCGAGAATTCTAGTCGAAGTCGGGCAAAGTCGCTAAAATAGTGGCATATGTTGGACCTGCAATGGAAGTAGCCTAGTAGGAAGATCCGGGAAATGACACAAAAGGAGATGTCCGTCCCTTTAGGGACGATAGAGACGTTGGTTACTCGGCTCTCCCATACGGCTACACGGGCCTAAGGAGCGATATCGATCGTCCCGTCCGGGACGGAGAGCTCTGTAAAAACGCTAACCCAGCACTTCGTACCGGGCTACTTTCATCGTGCCTCCGGGACAAGCCTATATTGACGCGAACGTCCGGACACGACCCAGGGTACGTCGCGGCGATTACACCCTTTTCTTTCAGCGTTCAAACTTTAGATTCTTGCACCCTGTTTTCAGGCCTGTACCGAGATCCAGGCCTTGAGCAAAAATTGAGAATCAACCGCAATGAAAAGGTTTGGACCTGACTCATGACCCCGGTCCATCTATTCCGAGTATGCCGCCGGCTGCCTCCGAACTTCACATACTACCCAAAGATCCGCTTGGTCCGGAAGCGTTGTTCCTGCTCAGGGAGGCCGCAATCGAGGCGAGGCGGCTTTACGGCGACCTGTTCGACTCGGGGGCACCGATGCCAACAAATGCCCCTGCCCAACCCGGAAGTATCTATCTCATCGCCTTTTCTGCGGAAAATCCCGTCGGTTGCGGGGCGTTAAGAAAAATCGACGAGGTAACAGGCGAAGTGCGCCGCATGTACGTCTTGTCGTCAGCGCGCCGTTCTGGTATCGGACGAGCCCTCCTGGTGCGCCTTGAAGAGGAGGCCGATAAACTGGGGTATACCCTGCTCAAGTTGCAGACGGGAAATCGCCAACTTCCGGCGATGGCGCTTTATGAATCCTACGGCTTTATTCGGATCCCACCGTTCGGCTCGTACGTCAATGACCCCATCAGCGTTTGCTATGCGAAAAAGGTCGAGCGGCACATGATCCGGAATCGTCCGATCTAACCTCTCCAATCGATTATTCTCCTGAATGCTTTCCGTAGACGCGTGGCGAGCGCCTGATCTTTACGGCCGAGGCGGAAGACCGCCTGGATGGAACCGTACAGCTGATCTTGGCCCCCCAGGAAAATCAGGTCTTTCGGGCTGAATTGGTCAAACTGCTGGTGCACAGCCGCGCCCGGCGTCGAGGCCTGGGTACGGCGTTACTGCGTGCAGCCGAGAACGAAGCGCAAAGGATCGGATGCACCCTGCTCACCCTGGATACCGAAACCGGCAGTGCTGCCGAGCGTCTCTATACCCGGCCACATGATGAAGAAACGGTTGTCGGATTGAAACTGCGCAATTGTCCCACTCGATCCTCGAGAACCGCACCAGCCTATACCTGTGCGAAGCCTCCATCGACAAACAATTCGGTTCCTGTGATGTAGCTGCTGTCGTCGGACGCGAGAAATACCACCGCCTTCGCGATCTCATCGGATGTGCCGAGTCGACCGAGCGGGACAATTTTGGGAATCATCTTCAAGCGTTCCTGTCCTACTTCGGCCGAAGCCAACAGGTCATTGAACCCGGGCGTATCAGTGGAGCCTGGGCTCACCGCGTTCACGCGAATGCGGCGATCCTTTAAGTCTGTGGTCCAGGTCCGGGCGAACGAACGCACGGCGGCTTTGGTAGCGCTATAGACGCTGTTGGCCGATAAGCCTTTGCTAGCGACGATCGACGCATTCAGGATGATGGAGGCGCCATCCGGCAGCAGCGGAAGCGCCTTCTGTATGGTGAAAAGGAGGCCTTTCACGTTGATGTTGAAGATCGAATCGAAGAACTCTTCGCTGATCGTGCCGAGCGGCGCATACTTCGCCACGCCGGCATTGGCAAACAAAATATCGAGCTTGCCTTTTTCCCGTTTAATTTGTGCGAAAAGGCGATCCAGATCGCCAAGGTTGGACACGTCTCCGGCCACCGCGGTTACATTTTTGCCAATTTCTTTTACCGCTGCAGCCAACTCCGGTTCACGGCGTCCGGTTATGAAGACGTACGCGCCTTCGTTCACAAATCGCTTCGCCGTCGCCAGGCCAATGCCGCTATTGCCGCCAGTAATCAGTGCGATTTTTGCTTCGAGTTTACCCATATTTCTTGGTGATCTTGATCGGTTGTTTGTCGGGGAGGCTGTTGCTTTGGTTTCGGCTTGTCTTCGGATCAGTTTGTGCCATCATTTACGTGTAATTACACATAATGCAAGAAGATTTTCGCCAGCGATTGTTTGCCCCTCAACTTGGTCCCTGCGTCTGTTCCCAAGTCCGCAAATTAGCCAGGAAACTTTCCTCCTTGTACGACGCTTTCTTGGCTCCCGCAGGTCTCACCATCACCCAATTTTCTCTCCTGGTTCATATCGCTCGCGCCGGGCAGCTCGGACACACGGTGTTGGCTGAGAACGTCGGCATGGAACGCACCACCTTAACCCGCAATCTACGGCCACTGACGCGCGCCAAACTGGTTGTCACCGCAACCGGTCTCGATCGGCGGCAACACTTGCTGCAACTAACCGCCGCCGGTCAGCGCAAGCTGGTTCGCAGTCTCCCACTGTGGGAGAAAGCACAACGCCAATTTCTTGCCCACATTGATTCCGAATTAATGCGGAACTTCAACGACCTGCTTGGCTCAGCCGAGTCAGCCGCCACCAAAGCTTTCACCGTCAATCAAGAAAACCCAAAGGCCGCGCGATTAAGCGCCCGAAAGGAATCTACTCATGCCTCTCGTTCGAATTGACCTCATCCAAGGTCGGCCGTCTGATTACCGAAAAACCATCGGTGAAGTAGTCTACGAAGCAATGATCGAAAACTTCAAGGTACCGAAAAACGATCATTTCCAGGTAATCACCGAACATCCGGCCGAAGGCTATATATTTGATCCGTCTTATCTCGGTATCCAGCGATCCCGAGATTGTGTGTTCATCCAATTGACATTCAACGAAGGCCGAACCGTCGAACAGAAACAACGCTTTTACAAGGCGGTAGCAGATGATCTTCACCGACGTCTTTCTCTGCGGCGCGAGGATGTATTCATCAGCTTGGTGGAGGTGACTAAGGAAAACTGGTCGTTCGGTAACGGTGAAGCTCAATATGTGACCGCACCCAAATGAACTTCAGGAGCACATGACTATCGATCTCAAAGGAAAGAAAGCTCCTGCCGCGCGCCGCGCGATTGATTTCATAGGGATGTCTCTGAATATGTGGACGATTTTGGACTCCCCGATTCTCGATCAACGAAGCGTCTTGAGGTAAGCCACGATACCAGCTACATCCTGCTCGTTATATTTCTTTGCGAATGATGGCATCTCCCCCTTTATACCGCTCTGGATAACGAGAGCCATGTGCGCACTGCTAATTTGGAGCTTTAGAAGGCTCGGGGCATCCTCTCCCCCATCTGCGTCCCGG
>DASTDH010000721.1:0-14478 GCA_035710445.1 Chthoniobacterales bacterium | reverse complement strand
CGAGCGCATCTAAAGAAAATCTTCGCCAAACTAGGCGTCGAAAATCGGCTTTCGGCGGCACTCCGAGCCCTACAAGTGCTACGCTCCGCGTCCTCGGTTCCAGAGTGAAGCCGGTCTGCTACAGAAGGTCGCCGAGACAGATTTTTGAACAGGAGGCCGCAAAGATCACAGAGAGGGGGATTAGCTTATGCCAAGCCGACGGATTCCTCAGACAGTACGTGGCTGGTCGCTAGCTAAACTACTTGCTTCTTCTCTGCGATCTTCGCGGCCTCCTGTTCAAATTCTGTCTTCGTGTCCTCTTGTTGAGGTCGGTTATCACGCCCGCCAACGGCTAGAGACGAGGAAAAAACCGACCCCGCAACCGAGCAAGCAGAGCGCTCCCACATAGTGGGCCGGCGCCAATGGATCGAAACGGACTAGCCACGATACGAAAATCGGAGTCAGACCGCCAAAAATCGCGTATCCGATATTATAAGAAAAAGAGATGCCGGAAAATCTGATTTGCGCTGGAAACGCTGCGATCATGACGCAAGGGACCACCGCCACAATTCCGACGGTGAAACCAGCGAACGCATAAAGCGGCATTACCAATGAAGGGGCGAAACTGACCCCTGCATATAGAAAATAGGCGGCAACGCCAGCCAGTGGACAGCCCAGCAGTAACACCGGGCCAGGTCCGAATCGGTCGGTTAGCCAGCCAGCTAGAACACAGCCTGCGGTCAAGCCAAGGGTTGCGAGACAGTTAGCTTGCAGTGCCGCGACCGCTGGCACGTTGTACACCTTTTCGAGCAAAGCTGGCGTCATTAGAATAACGACTACGATCGCGGCGGACAGCATCCAAGTCAGTAATCCGGAGAGAACGATCGCGACGCGATGATCGCGGATGACAGCCTTCAAGGGCGTCTCGGCAGCCAGCGCCCGGCGTTCCTTCAATTCCTCAAATACGGGCGTTTCCGTTAGCAAACGGCGAAGGTACACCGACATTAGGCCAAAGACGCCACCCAGCACAAATGGCAGCCTCCAACCATAGGCCGAAAGCTGTTGTTGCGACAGCAGCAAATTCAAGCCGGTAGCCACTAAGGACCCTAGCAAAATTCCGCCGGTGAGACCGGCGGTCAAGGTGCCGCAAGCTAAACCCACGCGCGATGGATGCACATGCTCGCTGACGAAGACCCAGCCACCGGGAACCTCTCCACCAACGGCGGCTCCTTGCAGGATGCGCAGGAGCAACAACAAGACCGGAGCCCAGATACCGGCAACGGCATAAGTCGGCAGTAAACCGATCCCTAAAGTGGGCAAAGCCATTAGGAAGATACTAAGAGTGAACATCCGCTTGCGACCACGCAGATCGCCGGCATGCGCCATAATGATGCCGCCCAACGGACGCGCAAGATAACCAACCGCAAAAATTGCGAACGTCTGGAGCTGGCGAACCCAATCCGGAATCCCGGAAGGGAAAAACAGACTGCCAATCGTATTGGCAAAGAAGACGAAGATGATGAAGTCGTAGAATTCGAGTACGCCTCCCAGTGTGGCTAACCAAAGCGTTCGGTAGTCGCGCGCGGTGAGATGCCGGCGAGAAGAAGCAGCGACAGATAAGGAGTCGAACATGAAATAAGCCTTTCCCCGGACAACTAACCGCCGTTGATCTTCATAGTACGGGCCAGCCTAACCATTGGTTTGAAGTGTTCCGGCATTGGCAGCGGTACTAACGCAATTTTCATGTTTCTGGCAATAGATTCCAGGATTTAGCAGTGGGTCTTTTCTTGTCGCGATCGCCGTACTCATTGTCCTAACCGGCGCGAAGGATAGTGGCAAAGAAATGAGAAAAGTTTGATTCGTTGTGTTTCAGGCAAGCGAATATCGCCATTGAGACAGCGATTGCGGCATCTCGGGCAAATAACCGCGGACGACTCAAATTCTGGAATATTCCTGAGGAGTCACTGCGCGACGCGCGAACCGCAATCGCTTTAGACAAGTCGTTTGGGAAAGTTAAAATGACAGTCTTTATTCTTCTCTCTGGTCTTAGCCTCTTTCTCCTGGCCGTTGCCGTATCAAGGTAAGGCGCCTGGATGCTAGCGCCGTCGTCCAGGCTTCCCTTTTAATATTTGCTCCTCTTCTTGTACGCACAATTCTCGGTTGCCGCCCATCTCCCCTCGACCGGCAGGAACTAGACAGGAGAAATGCCGACTGCAGCGTTTTCCTCCGGCGTTGCCAACCAATAACCGTAGCGCTCAGCTGTTTTGAGAAAGAGCTGTAAGTCCTCGGGAGACGCCGAGCTAACGCTTTCGCCTCGAGTGACCGGTCTTCCTATTTCCTGGAAGAAACGTCCAAGCTTAGACGTCGTAGTAATTAACTGGACAACCGCCTGTTGCGATCTGTTCCAGAACCCATGCTTCGCGCTGCCGGGAACTTCAATGAAATCCCCAGGACCGGCTGCGATCCAACGAGTCTTTCCACCGGCATCACTCAGCACCTCAACGGGGCCGGAAAGAACGTAGAATGCCTCGATTCCGGGGTGGCTATGTGTTGGCACCGAGACGCCGGGAGGGATTGTTCCCTTCAGTACACATGGAGCGTCATCGGTTGATTGCGGCGGAACCAAAAATTGGAGAGTTGGACCGCCCCCCACCGCAAACATCTCGCGGTCGCGCTCAACAACAATGTGAGTAAATAGTTCTGTTCTCGTAGGGCTTTTCATCGCGTGCGTTTCTCGGTTGCTTAATTAGGCGGCGTCCGCGTTTACCGCAGAGGGTTCCCGCCGACCATGGCACCGACTGTCGCCGTTCCTTTATCCTAGATCGTCGGTCGCGCATCATGAACCCGATCGCCCGGCAAGCGACCACGGCAAGTCCAGCCAAGGCGACACCTGTCGCCCCGATTTTTGCATCGCCACTTCGGACTCTTTCTCCGGCTAATCGCTCCGGCCAATCGAACGTTGCGTGTTCCATCATCTCGACGAATGCCGTGTCGAGAGCGCTTGGCATCGATAAACCTTTCCCGGTTTGAAGGCCCGCCGGCTCGGACGATAGATGTGAGATCGCTTCACGATCCTGCCTGGATAAGAGACTCGACGGACCTTCCATTGCCCTATGCTTACTTAGCGTGATTCTCGCGTGCTGTTCGTTCGCGATACTCGGATCAGATCTGGATGCACACCGATGGGGATAAGTCCGGGCAAGCGATCAATCGGGCCGCCGTAGCCGAGCCCACCAAAATCCCGGCCGATTTCCTTTCGCCGATTTGGCCGATTCTGTCGCAGGTAATCAACTTCGACCTGGTATAGTCCATACGCCGATAACAGCGCGCGCGCGTCGGCCTCGGTGAATCCTTGAAAGAAGGTCAACAATTTCCGAGCTATAGCGCGAACCAAGCTTCCCCATGTTCTAGTGCGGCTAGCCGATAAGATTGACTTGCTCATGCGGATCAACCGTTAGTTAGTCCTAACTCCCGACAACTACTGATCGCTCCCTTGAGTTAGGTCGCTGGAAACCGGGGCGAAGAATCCGTGGAGACCGCTTGTTGGGGTGCCGGCATTGAAAAAGAGCTGATTCGCTCCACCAGAGTTAGTATTGCCCGCGCCAAAGGCAAGCCCCCACAGGCCCGGAATACTGATTACGTTATTATCTTGATTCCGCAATTCTCCCTGAAAATCACCGGTAACGGCGTCAAAGGCGAGGATTTGACCGCCCCCGAACTGGCCAACCAGAATGCTATGGCTGAAGCTGCCGAAATCAGTTGGCGCCTGAACCAAACCCCAAGGAGCATTGAATGAGGAACTGGTTTCCAAGCGCTGCAACACCTCGCCTTCTGGCGAAAAGACATCCACGGCGCCAAGGCCGGGACCAAAGTTCACAAAATCCTTCGCCTGATTTTGTTGAGCAAAAGCTACGTAAAGGTGACCCCCGATGTTTTGGACATTGAAAGGAATAAAGTTCCCCGGCAGATGGTGATCCACAAATGCCAGAGGCGCAGTCTTTGCCGGCTGGAAGTTTGTGTCGAAAACTCTGATTTTGCCTTCGTGGACGTCAGCTACATAGAGACGCCGCCCGTTTTTGCTCTCAGCAATCGTCGCGCCCGAAAGTCTTGAGCCAGACGTCGCTTTTACTTTTTCGATCGCGACTGTCGGATTTACTGTCGGATTCCAGCCCGAGATCGTGCCGTCAAATGATGCAAAAATGAAGATAGCCGGTTTACCCGGTTCAACGTCAAAGTCCGAACTGCCGTTGAAAACTATACCGGCAGGGCCACCCTCGGGTGCGTTCGCGGCATGGGGAATCGTCACCACCAAGGGCTGCGGTGCTCCTTGTGCATTAACCGCGATTCCTTCTCCATTATAGAGGGTTGAAACATGGGCGTCCTCGTCTGCGACCCACCAGGCGCCACCGCTGCTGCGAGCGATGCCCCATGGATTAATCAGATGAGGATCGATGAATTTTGCGCCCTGTCCACCAGCATTGGAGACCTGATCGGTCTCCTGATATTGCTGAGCAAACGACGCCAGGGGCACGAGAATGGCGCAGGTCAAAATGACGTTGGGCAATCTGCTGCAGCGCGATAAGAACGAATTGAAGAGAGTTATCATGACTACATTATTTCAGAATGTAATTGAGTTAGTTTTGATCCGATTAACGAAGGAGCAGGCTCCCATTTCGTGGATCGGAGTTCGCGGCAATTAACTCAGGATTGGCCGGTCGATCGTTTTCTTGTCCCAGTTGCCGCAATCACTGTTTGGATTGCCATCCTGTTTGGTTGCCGATCGTCGCTCGGTCTAGCTCAGTCCCGGATCGCTTCAATCACGGATGCGAAGGAAGCGGTGGGAACGATACGCGACAATCGAAACCCGCACGCATTCAACAGCTCTTGCCACTCGGCCTGTGTGCGCTCCTTTCCGCCATCGCTTAAGACCAACATCGCAATATCCAGGGTCTTAGCAAATTGAGGCTCATTGGATGCCTCTACGATCGCCTCCACCAACAGCAGCTTGGCGCCTGATCGGGCATTGGCGTGCACAGCTTTCAAGATGCGTGCGCAATCCTCATCACTCCTCCAATGTAAAATATTCTGAAGTAGGTAGGCATCGGCACCCGCTGGTACCGCCTCAAAGAAATTACCGCCCTTAATTTCGACCCGGTCGAGTACGCCCTGGTTTCTTAGAAAACTGGATGCGCTTTCAACTACCGGCGGCAAATCGAACAGGATACCCCGCATCGTGGGATGCTTAACCAGCGTGCCGGCCAGCGCCAGACTTCCACCGATCTCCGCCAGTGTCCGTATGTACGAGAAATTGTATGCCTCCACCACAGCGGCCGCGACCAATACGTGATAGCCATCCATCGCATCGGCGAAGACTTCCATGTCCTCGGGGTGCTGATTGAGATAGTGGAAGATTGGCGTCCCGTGCTCGTGTTCGAATGCCGAGGTGTTTGTGCGAACGCTGCGTTCAAGCTCCATCCAGCCGCGCACTACGGAACGCAGATTACTCATGCACGCCACGCCCCGCATGGAATACGGAACGTCGCTGCGGAGAGTATCGGACATCGGAGTCTGGCGGAAGCGCCCGTCTTCCTGCTCGGCAAAGATGCCAACACTGGCGAGCGCGCGCAGCAGTCGATAGAGCGCTGGGGCCTGAAGACCTTTCGCTGTGGCAATTTCTTGTGCGGTTTTGGGACCCCCTTGAATCTCGTCGGCCAACCCCAACTCGGCCGCCACGCCCACAATTTGTGCGACCCACCGGCCCGTCACCAGTTGTAGAACCGCTATTGGAGGTGCAACCCGGAACTCCGGCGTCCAAATCGGCTCTCCTTCACTCTGGGCCCGGACCAAGGTAGAGAGTCTCCTAGTTTTGTCGTTACGTCGCGAGGAGACGGCGACAGGTAGGGCGGCGGCTTGTGATTCTTGCTGTGGAACCTTCATGTTTTACCGAAAGATTGTCTGCGTTGAAGACTCACTGCTTGAGTGAGGTGCGAGATCATGCTCGCGTCGCCTGCGGGAGTTTGGAGTAATAGATGCGAGGAGCCGGTGCACGGCGTTTTTTTGTCTCAATTGCCGCAATCGTCGTCCAGATTGCCGCCCGACCCATCCGGGCTATGAACGCAGCCTGGGAGCCGGTTGGCAGCCGGAGTATGGCCGCCTAAACCTCAATCGGAAACTCCGGCATCAGAGAGTCTCCAATTCTGTTGACCGAGGTGATGCAGTTACGCGAAGGGCTGCGGGCAAGATCAGGGAATAACGAGCTCGATCAAGAACGGGCCCTTAAGGCGGTAGCTGGCAACCAGAAGATCGGTGAACTCTTCCAAGGTCTCGGCCCGCGCCGCTTCCACTCCCATGCTGCCGGCCAGGCGGACCCAGTCGAGCACTGGATCCTTGAGATCGAAGAGATCGAGCGCCCTTCGACCAGGATTGGCAGCGACTTTGGCCAACTCCAGTTCCAGGATCGCATACTTGCGGTTGGACAGGATGACGGTCGTGACATCGAGCTTCTCATGAGCCTGCGTCCAAAGTGCCTGGATCGTGTAAAGCGCTGAGCCATCACCTTCGAGATTGATGACCCGACGGCCTGGCGCGGCGACTGCAGCGCCGATCGCGAGCGGCATCCCCCCGCCGATAGACCCACCGGTGAGCTGCAACCAATCGTGGGGCTTAGCGTCCCGGGTACCAGGATACAAGCCTAAACCGAAGCTGATGCTCTCATCGACGATGATGGCATGCTCCGGAATGAGCGCAGCAAGAGTTTGGGCGACCGAGACGGAGTTTACCGGACCACGAGCGAGCACAGGACGTCTGGTCTGCGGCGGCGGAACTGGTGGAGCAGCGAGCTCGCCAGCGACCGCCGCCAACGCTCCAGAAACGTCCTCTTCCGGCCGTGCCAGCACGTGGACGGCGGCACTTTCGGGATACATCAGACTTGGTTTGCCGGGATAGGCGAAGAACGAAGCCGGCTCGAGCGAACCGATCAGGATGAGATGGCGGATACCGGCAACGGCCTCCATTGCATCGTCAACGTAATAAGGGAGGAGTGCGATCGGGTGGCGCCCCCACCCGCGCTGAATCGGACGATTGAACGTCGTACCGAAGAGCCTCGCGCCGGTCGCCGCTGCGATACGGTGAGCCTCGGCAAGGGACTCCGCTTCGAGTGCAGCGCCTGCCATCACTAAGGCGGTCGGTTCGCCACTCCGCAGCACCCGCACGACCGCCGCGATCGTGGCCGGCGTAACCGAGGACGGCAGAACGACAGGAAGAGTCTCCGCCGGCATGCCGCCGTCACTCCACGACACATCGGAAGGCAAGATCAGTGTGGCGATGCCAGGGCTGCTGCGCGCCGCCTGAACGGCGGCCGCGGCATCGACGCCGAACCGCCTCGATGCGACGCACAGTGCGCGTCCAGATCGAAACTGGACGGGCCCAGCCCTCAACGTCGGTGGTGAGCGGGGCGTCAAAGCCGCGGTGATACGTCGCCTGGTCCCCGACGATGTTGACCATCGGTACTCGGGCCCGCTGCGCATTGTGAAGGTTGGCGAGACCGTTGGCCAGCCCTGGGCCGCAATGCAGCAGCGTTGCCGCCGGGTTTCTGGTGAGTCGAGCATAACCGTCCGCCGCTCCGGTCACGACCCCTTCGAACAGACCAAGCACGCAGCGCATGCCGGGCACGCCGTCAGCGCCGCGACGAAATGCATTTCGGTCGTGCCTGGATTGGCAAAGCAAGAATCGACTCCGCTGGCAAGAAGCGTGCGCACCAGGCTCTCGGCACCGTTCATGGAGCTTTCTTCCACTACCGTTCGGTTTCTCTGATGGTCCTGCCCGCGGTCCGTGCTCCGATCGTAGTTGGTATATTCCCGTCTCATTTTCTCTCAAATGATTTTCGTTCTGCCATGTGTCTCGCCCGGAGTCTCCATGGCAATAGACGTGAAGCCGCGAGCGACGCTTCTTCTTTTGTCCGGATTGCCGTACTCGCTGTCTTAACCAGCGCGGCCCTCTTCCGCATAGGGTCTGTGGGATGTATTTGCCGGTAAGTCCTACCGATCCCACGCCGCACAGACTTCTTCCTCTCGCATCTCTCGCTGATTACCGATGACCGACGCTCGAGCGTCGCTACTTTGCTAGCGCTGCGTCTTCAATACCGCAGCCAGCCGGGCAGCCCCTGTCCGCGAGGCTGTAATCTCGGTTCCCGCTCGGTCACGCAAGCGCACGCGGTAGAGCCGGTCGCCGTAATGGGTGACGTGTTCGGTTGCTTGAAGATTCACGACGGCGTGCCTGCCGATCTGGATGAATGGATCGCCATCTAGCCAGCGTACGAGGTCAGCTAAAGGATAATAAGTGGCAAACTCTTCCCGCACGGTATGGACCCAGGTACGCCGTTCTCGTCGCAACACCGCTACGACCTCACGGCGGGCGAGCAGGCGAATCTGATCTCGATCCACATCCTTGACCGGGAGTAGCTCGTTAGCCGTTCCCGTAAACCGCATTTTGTCGGTGGTCGAGGATCCGTTGGCGTGTTCGCTCGAATTGTGCACGGAGCCAGATTCAAACGGGCGCAGGTATGCCAATAGGCGATTGACCGCTTCGCCCACTTGTTCCGGGTCTAAGGGCTTCAGCAGATAATCGACCGCATCGAGACGGAATGCGTCTGTGGCGCGGCCCGCATGTCCCGTGGTAAAGACCAAACGCGGCGGTTGCGGCAGCATAGCCAATTGTGTCGCCAATGAAACCCCGTCTTTGCCTGGTAGATTGACGTCTAGGAAGGCGGCATCCGGTCGCAGCTCCGCACACAAGCGTAACCCGGTCTCGCTGTCGGTTGCGGTAGCGACAACCTCTACCTGACAAGTATCGTCAAGCAACGTTGCCAGGTACTCGGCTGCTAAAGGTTCATCTTCGACAATAACGGCACGGATTCTGATCCACATAGGTAACGAAAAGTTAGCAGAGCAGCACCTGGCCAGGATCCGAAACAGCTCTTTCAGACGACTTTTGCGCAATCCCTAACCGTCGACGGAGGGGAATGCTCAAGATTATCGTCGTGCCCTGGCCAATATCACTAATTACCTCCAACTTGAAAGACCGACCGAACAATGCTTGCAGCCGTTGGCGCAGGAGCCCGAGCGCGTGCACCTCGGGATGCCTCGCGAAGAAAACTCGTTCCACTTCCGCCGCCGACACTCCTTGCCCGTCATCACTGATGCTCATGTCCAACCACTCTCCGATCGGCCGAACGACGAGGCGCAAGCGCCCAGCCTTGGGCGAGGATTGCAATCCATGTTGCACTGCATTCTCGACCAACGGTTGAAGCGAGAAAGGTGGTATGAGAGCGTCCGCTAAGCCAGGATCGATAACTTGCTCCACCTTCAATCGACTTCGAAACCGCAGCGATTCGATGTCTAGATACGCGCGCACCACCGCCAACTCTTCTTCCACAGACACAAATGCTCGTTCCGGTTGATCGAAAGTAGCGCGCAGGAATTCGCGCAATCGTCCCGCCGCGCGGGGAATCTCACGGGGCGCGACGGTAGCAAGCGCTGCTAAAGCATTCAATGCGTTGAATAAGAAATGCGGGTTCATGCGGGCCTGAAGAGCTCTAACCTCGGCTGACGCCGTCGCTCGCGCCTGCTCGTCACGCTCCCGCACTTGCGCCACAATCGCCAGAATCAATGCGGTCCCCAATCCTTGCAGCACAGGCGCCGCTGCCATTTCTCCTAACGTATTCACCAATGGGCGAGCCCCCGGCGCGGAGAAGAAAACCAGACCGTTGCGAAGCAACGACACCACAGAAGTTAGGCAAAATCCGGTCAAAGGAAGTTGGGCCAGCCTAGGACGCGTGCGGTAGAGCCACCCGCCGGCCAGACCTCCACACAACATCGAAATCGCGATCGGCCCCGGTGGTCGGCCGTCGTAGGCAACTGCCAGCCAAGTTACGAACACGCTTACGCTGACGCCGACGCTAGGACCAGCCAACAGCCCGGCCGCGCAGACTGCAACGATGCGGTGATTGAACCAGCCAGTTCTACCAACGGCGGCTTCTTCGACCAACCCCAGAACAAGAAACACAATCAACGCAGTGCCCTGGTCGCGCACCGAAAGCAAAGAACGCCCCGCTCGCCTAAGACCCGGCACGAGCGTCAGCACGAACGCCGCCGTTACTAAGACACAGACCTTATTGAAAATGACATCTAAAGCGGAAACGCCTGGGTCGATCATGAAGAAGAAGCGGCGTCGCCGTTTTGGACAGAAGAAAAGGAGCGCATACGCCGAACGGTCAATTTTTCCAGAGCCATCAACTGAGCCCAGACAGAGTGTGAGATCAAGTAATATGGTAGCGACTCTCATTTGCAGTCAAACGCCGGATTGACCGACCGGTCCAGCACCCCTCTTGCGACATGCCCTTATTCCCATTCCCTTTCTCAAGCTCATCGAGCCGTCGACCCGCTTCCCTCTTGCTGTCGACGTTCTAGGAAACACAAATTGATGACAACTTGCCGATAAGCGCCAATTGCCCCAACACCTTAGCTCAAACGGCGACGCTTGGGGCACGGCTCCCGATACGACAAGACCCCGGCGGCGATTCCGTAGAATCTTCCGGTAGAGGTATCGCAGAAGCGAACAAATCACCCGGATCGAAGCGTCGTTTCAGCGCCCTCAGCCGGTTGATGTTGCTACCGTAAGCCAAGGCGATTTGGTCATGATCATTAGGTCCCAGCAAACTGGCATAGCCGCCAGGCACAGAGGACGGAACTAAAGCGCGGGAAAGGGTACGCGCCCATTGGCGATGAATAGCGCCATTATTTTCAGGGCCGAGGTCCCACGCGGCAATAGCTATCACCAGGAAATGCTCTCGGCGCAGACCGAATGCAGTCGCACCTAGCGGAACGCGGCATGGCGCACCGTGGAAGTGATGCAAGACTATTGCGCTGAGCGGAGAGGTTCGATCGGTCCCGGCTGAAACGAGCGCCGCAATGGCATCGGGCGTCAACCTAGATAGCCAGCGCGTCCCCACCGCATAGTGGCAACCTTTCGCCGCAGGGGTGCCGAATATGCCGAACATCTGGTCCGGGATCGTGGAGCCGATCGTGACTAAAATAGGCGAACCAAGGCACTGCAGCTCGGTCAACCTATCTTCGCCTTTGGCCGGATCGCCGGTCCAGGTCGGGGCCAGAAGCAATACAGGGTCGCCGTCCGGTCCAGGCAACACGCCGACGATCACAGAGAGTTCATCCGGTGCCGACGCAGCTACGTCGGCGTACCGCTGCAACACCGATCCGGCTTCGGACCATGGAAAGAGTATCAACCCGGTCAGCAATCCTTTGATTGGGTGTAAGCGGATGCGCATGGAGACTACCACGCCAAAAGTCCCGCCACCGCCACGGAGGGCCCACCACAAATCGGAATTGCTTGCAGCGTCGGCAGTGACGATCCGGCCGTCGGCAAGGACAACATCCGCGCCCAGCAGGTTGTCCAGCGCGAGCCCATATTGCGGAGTCAACGGTCCGTAGCCGCCCCCTAGAGTCATTCCAGCCATCCCGACAGTGCCGGCCGCCCCAGTCACCGTCACCAGACCGTGCGGGGTCGCTGCAGCAATCAGATCTCCGCCCTGAGCGCCACCTGCGACGGTGGCCACCCTCGCCCGCGGGTCCACTTCGATATGTCGCATCTCAGAGAGGTCGATCACCAGGCCCTCGTGACACAGGGCTCGTCCAGCCCAGTCGTGCCCGCCACAGCGCACCGAAAGCGGAAGACGGTGTGCCCGGGCGGCGCGGATCGCCCGTTGGACATCCTCGGTCGTCTTGCACAACGCAATTGGTGCCGGTTGATGGCTAACAGCGCCGTTCCAAAGTGCCCGGGCATCCGCATAGGCGGCATCACTGGGCAATAGGACGCTACCTTGCATGGATGCTCGCAAGTCACGAGCGGCGGCATTCGCGGATTGGGATCGCTTTTGGCTTGTTTTGAGGATGCTCATCGAGTAGCCCCTTTGGTAGGGACGCCCATGTTATAATCACCATAGATTAACCCTACTTTTCATACTGACGGCATTTTCACCAGAGCCAGACTCTAATTAGCATAGCAAACTTGTCAAGGAGCCGCACTTGAATCACGATCAGTCCAGCAGCCGCGCCAGCCACGCAATCAGACGACGCGACGAGTATGCCCAAGCGACCCGGCAAGCGATCATCGACGCGGCCCGTCAACTGTTCAGCCAGCACGGCTATTTCAGCACCAAAGTGGACGACATCGCCACCCTTGCCCGGGTGGCGCCCGCAACCGTCTACGCTGTATCCGGTGGCAAGCACGGCTTGCTCCGCACTCTGATGGAAATTTGGACCACCGCCCCAATTGTCGCCGGAACCATCCACAGCATCGAGGTGATGACGAACCCGGAGACCATTCTCCGCGTCGTTGCTGCCGCCTGCCGACAAATGCGCGAAGAATTTGACGATATCATACGCGTATTACTCGCCACCGCACCGAACGATCGAGCCGTGGCTGAGAGTTTCGCTAGCGCCACCGCCCGATATCGCCAGGCCTTCGCACCGATCGCCCAGCGCCTTGCAGACTTGGGCGCTCTACGCGATGGCGTTGATGCGATTCAAGCAGTCGACGTTTTCTGGTTCTATTTCGGATATTCCGGACTTTCTACGCTGCATGACGACAACGGATGGTCATACGAACGCGCAGAACAATGGCTCTGCGAAGCGGCAAGTCGGGCGCTGCTCCGAAGCGCCGAAGCGAACACAGATGAGTTAGCGTAGCGCCCCGGGGAGCCTCAGAATCTGCGGCCAAGCAGGAACGAGTACCTGTGAGGGGATCGCTTTCCGCTAATCGCAGCTCGCGCCCACCGAAGAGAAAGACTCACTGGGAGCCACCTGCGCAAGATGCGGCGGTTTGCCTGCAAAAGACCTCCCCTCGACCTCGGCGTGCCTCCGCAAAGGGATTCGTATCGTCACGGTGGTGCCCCGTCCGAACTCACTACGCACCTCTAAACGAAACGAGCTTCCAAACAACCCTTGCAGCCGTCTGCG
Organism: Chthoniobacterales bacterium; assembly: GCA_035710445.1. Classification (GTDB taxonomy): domain Bacteria; phylum Verrucomicrobiota; class Verrucomicrobiia; order Chthoniobacterales; family JAFAMB01; genus DASTDH01. The sequence goes on along the minus strand of DASTDH010000721.1, from coordinate 1,468 downwards.
TAAAAGCGCCAGTGCATGGACTCGCGGTCGCTCAGCGAAGAAAATCTTTTCGACTTCCATCGCGGGTATTCCTTGACCGTCGTCGCTGACATTCATTTCGAACCACTCTCCTACCGGGCGGACCTCCAAACGCAGTCGCCCAGCCTCCGGCCTCGAACGCAGCCCATGTTTCACCGCATTTTCCACCAGCGGTTGGAGTGAAAAAGGGGGCATCAAAACCTTCAACAAACCCGGATCGATCCTTTGCTCTACCTTTAATCGGTTACCAAATCGCAGCAATTCGATGTCGAGGTATGTGCGTACGACCGCCAACTCTTCCTCCAACGGAACCAGCGCTCGTTCGTGCTGATCGAAACTGGCACGTAGAAAGTGGCGCAGCCGTCCGACTGCGCGCGGCACCTCGCGGGGTGTCACCCTGGAAAGAGCCGCCAGCGTGTTCAACGCATTGAACAGGAAATGCGGATCCATGCGGGCCTGCAGAGCACGCACCTCGGCTGAAATCGCCGTTCGGGTCTGCTCGTCCCGGTCGCGTACCTGCGCGACAATAGCCAGAATCAGAGCTGTGCCCAGGCCGGGCCACTGCCCCCATCATTCCGACGACCCTCGACAGAATTGAAGTGATGGATGACGCGACCGCCATTGTTCGCCTCCTAGCCAACGCCTGTCGGAGAACGCGTGAGGAATTTGGCGATATTCTGCGCGTATTGCGTACGACTGCGCCGCACGATGAAGCCGTGTCCGAGAGTTTGCAAGCTGCTACCGCCCAATGCCGCCAAGCGTTCACACCGGTGGCGCACCGCCTCTCGGCCCTAGGTGCCTTGCGCGATGGCATGGACGTGAAGCACGCAGTCGATGTGTTCTGGTTCTGCTTCGGCTACTCCGCGCTCGTTACCTTGCACGACGAAAATGGGTGGTCGTACGACCGCGCTGAGCAATGGCTCTGTGAGGAGGCGAGTCGAGCTCTCCTCCAAAACAGCGACTTTCAAACAGGCATTGATTTTGCGCGGTCCCACGATAGCAAGCGAGCCGGTTCCTACGACTAGCAAATTTTCCGCGCATCGACCTGACGGATATCCGCCTCTGCGGCCCGAACTGCAATCTGCACCGGGAGGCCGAATGTCAGGTAGATCTGCGTCAGAGCGTCGAACCTCTGCCGCCACAAAAACTGCTGCACACCGCTGCTCGTCTCCGGAGGTTCCTGATCGAAAAGGATTGGTCTCAGATTTTGGACGCGCGAAATCTCGTTCGTGCCTAGCTGTTCATTCATGTTTACTTCCTTGTAATGGCCGTGCCGATTAGGCAGCTGAGGTCGTCCCAGCTTGCTAGGTTTGACAAAGTCGGCTCGATTCCGTTGAGTTCCAGGCCAAATGAACTCTCACCGGTATCGTCCGCCGGGTTCGCGGTAATAGACCTCAGGATTTGAGAGACGAGCGGTTTCTTGTCCCGGCTGCCGCAATCGTTGTCGCGA
>DASTDH010000720.1:0-3239 GCA_035710445.1 Chthoniobacterales bacterium | reverse complement strand
CCGCTTTGAATACACCACCCTTTAGAGAATCGATGGCGTACCGGCCAATTTGATCGGATGGTACGTTGATATCCATGTGCCGTCCGTACACCGTAAACTGCATCTCATAGCCAGCGTCTTTGACCGTCTTGCGGACGACCTCATTGTGAAAGCCGTACGGGAATGCGAACGCGATGACTTTAATCCCAAGCTTGTCTTCCAGGGTCTCCTTGCAGCGATAGACTTCATTATGCAACCAGGTAGTATAGTCCTGCCCTCTGGGTGCATGCCTCAGATCGTGGTGTGATACGGTGTGAGCTTCAATATCGACTCCAGCATCCCGCATCTCTTCCAGCTGCGCCCAGGTCATCGCCTTACCACCCATCCCTACCCACTGGGTATAGACAAACAGGGTGAACGGATAGCCGAACTCGTTCAGGATCGGCCAAGCGACGTAATATTGGGAATTCCATTCATCGTCGATCGTAATGACTGCACTTTTTGATGGAATCGCCTTTTCCCCTTTGCGCCAAGCCAGAAGATCGTGCATCGAGATGACAGAAATTCCATTATCTTTGAGCGCCTTATTTTGAGCGCGAAAATCGTTCGGTGTGGTCACCAACTCGGCCGGTCTATCTTCGAAACGATGGTAAAGAAGCACGATGAACTTGGCGGTGCGATTGGTATCGGGCGGCGGCGTTGGTGTTGCCTGCGCTACCGGTGTTGGGCTCGCCGATGCGGTCGGGCTAGGACTAGACTGAGTTAAATTACTTTCCCCCTTCTTGCATCCCGTTACAAAGAGCGGTAACACCGACAGAAACACCAATAAGCACCGGCGCATTAGAAGAAGACTTGTGGAATAGTTAGCTTCAGAGCTGTTATCAACCTGAGGTCATTTACGGGTACCAGTAACCATAGGGATAGCGGTACCAAGGATACGGGTTACCAGGGATACGGATGGCCAAACCCGAACAAAAATCGGTGGTGGAAGAAGCGGTCATGATGGCGAAAACGACCATCGTGGTGCCGAAAAGCGGAGGGACGGGTTGTTCGAACCAACTCGGAATTTTGCTTTGGTTACCTGACGATCATAGATACAGACTGACCATCACCAGATCGCGTTGGGAAGGTGCCTGTTTCAGCACAGCGATCCGCTGCTTCCCTCTTGTTAAAATCGCCCCCAGGTTCCTTCTTTACTCGTTTCCCGGAACAGCTACTGGTCCACTTGTACATCATCCCGCGCTTCTCAAGATACTTGTTGCACGCGGCATCCACGGACTGAAGAACTGTAGTAGAAACAGGTTTATCTGGGAGTTCTAGTCTTTCCGCCTTCTGGCGCACCCACATGGCGTTAGTCATACTCATTGAACCTCGGCGATTACTTGTGGGAAGCTTCAACCTCGCATGTAAATCTCGCGACGCTCAATCGTCCCACGCCGGTCGTTCGGAGATGGCGCAATTTTCTATCTTGTTTGTCGCGCCATTTCTGGAAATTCCCAGGACTTCGGCTACGGCGGTTGGCGAAAGAACCTCAGTGGTGTTTTTGAGCGCTTCCTTCGCGAGAAGCAGGGCCAGCTCCGGCTTCCCGATCATTGCGCGGGCGAGGTCTAAGGTTTCCTCGTCGGCAATCGCAAGGAGCCGCTCAAAGAGCGACATGGTAATCTCCTCTCCGTTCGGCTGAACGCCGAGATGAAAGGCGATTATTCGCAACCGGGCTTGATGTCGGGCTCTTATTTCGAGCAGATCGATTTGCTTTCTGCATACTTGGTTTATGCGGAAGTCGTCTCCGCCGGAAGGTACAACTTTCACCAGGGGGCGCATCGTTTCGTACCGGCTTATATCATCGGCCCGATTCTTGCACGATTTAGCAGGAATTACGGTTATTATTAAAAAGTAGACGCGCTTTCGGCAGACGCCTCGGAATTCCGGCGGCCTTCACGCTCTTTATCGGCGTTGGCTCGGTCTGATCCCTTTGCCCGGGCGGACCGGGATCAACAACGGTTCAGTATTTACGTTGGCTCAAGTCTCACAACGGCCCGGGTTGAATTCCTTCTAATTCCTTAAAAGCTTGCACAATCTCCCGAGGGTAGACCTTGGCTTTCGGTACTTTGGTGTTCACAGGCGTCATACTCGTCCTAAGCAGAATGAACTTTAGTACAGCCTAGCCCTCATCATCTAAGATAGTTCTCCGGTCGCGTGGCTGCTTGGACGATAAGACGTTTAACTATATGCCAAATAGCAACGCCCAGGACACTTCGTGGAAGGAAGTAAGCGAAGAATTAAACCGCTTGCACTGTTTTATGCTGAAGTACCAAGGCCAATTCAGATCGGCTAGGCGCGGCGACATAGTGGATGATCTCGAATGGTGCCGCTTCCTATTGATGAATGCTGAAACGGCCGCCATTAACTTTCTTAAGAAAGGGTTGGTCCTAGCCAAGTAACACTACGGGCTTACGGTTCGGAAAACGCATCCGCATCGTTCCAGGCGTTTTTTGGGAACGTCGGGAAGAAAGCTCGGCGCACTCTCCTCCCGGTCGTTCAGAAGCCCTTGGCCAAACTTCGTGAACTCTCACACCACACCAGCGCTTGATGGATCACCTCGTCTTCGTCGGCTCCGGTAACATGCCGCAGAAGTCGCTCTGAGTCCTTATCGTAGATGAACGTCACAAACGTACCGCTGTCTCCGCTCCGCGATGCGGGCAACTCGATTACATGGTTACCATGATCAATGCTTCGCTGGAAGGATGGCGAATTCCTCACTCCCTGAGAGACGCAAACTGAGCCCTCGGCATTCGAGCTATGGCTTATCAGTGCCATTCACCTTATCAACCAAATCTGCTGTTGCTTATGACGAATATAGAAACTGTAAAGCGAGAGAAACGCGGAATAAAACTGGATGCCAAAAGGACTCGAACCACTGACAGTCTCAAGCATCATTTAGGTGAAGAATGGCAATCCTCTATTTTTTAGCGGAGGAGCCGGTTGGAAATGATCAGCAGCAAGATTGTTGTTTGATTATAGAAGTCACTGCTCCTGATGGGATTGATAGCCGATGGGTTCAGCAGGCAGTGGAAAATGAAATCGAAGAACAATTCGGCAAAAGGTCGACGCTCTGGTCTATCAATGAGGACGAAGCCCTTTATTATCTAGCAGCGATGCCAGACGCCACCCACGGCGCGTTACAGTTAGCAACTGGTGTCGCGCTGTTTTATCATTTAGCGCGGATAGTATGATCTGGCGCGCGGATTAAGTTAGATCCT
>DASTDH010000719.1:0-3531 GCA_035710445.1 Chthoniobacterales bacterium | reverse complement strand
ATTATGAGGAGGTGGAGCGATTGAGAGCTTCCTTACGATATGATTCCGGCACGCACTAGTCTTGAAAAGCGAAGTCATCAGCGCTGGAGCATTCAGATTGTTTCTCTCGGGATTCATCAGCCGAATTCCTTCTTGGAGTGTCACGACATGGATGCCAGTGTGTCTGGTATGATTAACAATGCTACGCAATTTTTTCGGCGTGGTTGAGTATTCATCTCCACCCCAACTTGCAGAGTCATCACCGTCGATCAACTTTGTGCAGCTGTCGGCAACAAGTCGCTTCTTGGCCGGGCCGGACTCCCGCTGGCGACTACCTAGTCCGGCTGAGGGTCGATTTTGACCAAAGGGTCGATCTTGACCAAAGGAGAGGCTCCGGCGGGCCCCAATCACTGATTGTCTTTGCTGTCGTTTTTGGATTTGGATTTTGCTTCTTCGCAAAGCCGTTTGACGTCGGCTTCGGCCTCCTCAACTGTCTGATATGCATCTTTGCCAATTTTGGTAACGCCTTTTTCCGCACCCTTTGGTTCAACGTCGACGACAAGGCACTTCTCATCAGACGAGCGGACAATCCACCAGGCCGCAAGGGCCGGACTAGCGAGAGTGCTTCCGATAACAGCAACGGCGATGAAGAGGCTACGCATTATGTCTATCTCAAATGAGTGGAATGACTTCGTCCGATCACGCAGTTCGAAACGCCTTTTCTGACACAGCTTATTGGGCGTGTAGCAGCGCACACCAAGATGCGCGATTCAATGGCGGTGAGAACTTACCACCAGCGTCCGCGACCGTAATAGCCGCCACCAAACAAGATGAGAACAATCAAAAGGATGATCAGTAGTGTGGTCGTGTCCATGGCATCCTCCAAATCAGCCGGTCATTTGTAGACAGAACTTTGCTCTACTTGCGGCGTGCAGGCACCTTTCCTCGCTCTTTTCGAAACCCGTTTTCCCCCACAACGTTCCTTTTCAACGATATCGTGCCGATACCGGCACCTGGTGGCGCCCGCTATATCGCCCCTGCTGAGCTGTTGGACTGAGCGACTTCGCGCTGGACCTAAAAGCTGCGGACTCGGCGCCGCTTCACTTTTGGTTTGCGCTTCGGTGCAGGGCCGGTTACTTCCCTATCGGCTGCCTCCTTGGCCAATCGTAACTCACGAAGACGCTCCGTTTTAACAGCCATCGCCTCGCGCTCTCGCTCCTGCTGAAGCTTCAGACTTATCTCGCGCGTATTGGTTGGTTTCATCAAGGCCTCAGCGTTCCGTCTGGCGGCGGTCATCCGCGACACAGCTTTATTCCCTGGAGCATCCATCGATTAAGTTGAGCCTTATCTGAACTAACAAGTCTGAACTAACAAGCTGCCCCCGAGGGGGCGGCTCTCTTTTATCCAGAACCTCAAGCGGCCTGGATGTTGCCGACTGCGGTTTTGCCGCTGCGGCTATCTTGCTGCGTATCAAAAGAGACCTTCTGGCCTTCGACAAGATTGCGCATTCCGGCGCGCTCGAGCGCGCTCGCATGCACAAACACGTCTTTTCCGCCATCATCGGGCTGGATAAAGCCAAAGCCCTTTTGCACGTTGTAAAATTTCACTGTTCCCGTAATCATCGGGGTCGTCCTTTCGTTTGATGTCAGTGCAGGCCTACTCAAGGCGAGCAATCGCTAGCCTTGAAGATTGTTCATCGATGTTTTGGAAGGGTCTGAACGTGCGCCTGGCAATCAGCGAAGGCGAGACGGCCACAACGGTCCGGCCAAATGTCGATGGCTTGATGTAAGCACGCTGAATCCTTTTTACAACGAGAAACCATATCCGAGCATTTAAAGCGACACGACGTATCCCGAACGTCTGGGCATTATCCACTGTCGAGCAGAGCCCTGTCGCTCTCGAGTTGAGCGGCTAGCTTTAACCAGACGTTGGCAAGCTCGATGAAGTCATCACGGCTTTGCTGGGTTGTGCCTTCGTTCGCGAGGCGCACGCATTCAGCAGCTTGTTCGCGACATTGATTCGGATCGCCGCGCACGACTCCCACCTTTCATTCTGCAGGCGGGAGCGCAGCGATCGACTCTCTCAGCCACCGAAGCCTGTTGTCGTTATATGTCGGTGATAGGTAAAGCCTGCGCCTTCCGCGGGCGATTAGCGAGTCTTTTATCTGGCTTCTCATATCCGGCTTCTCAAATGGAACTTTCCGGCCGAACGGCCGACCGACTGTAGGAGGTCGCGCACGATTTGATGTCCAAGGGAGGCCGAGTAAAGAGTCAGAAGCCCGGTCCTGGAGCCCCGGTAGGCTTGGCTTCTTTTTGGCTGAAGCCCGGCGCGCGAAGAGCTATTCACTGGCAGCCTCAGGGGGTTGGGCACATGGGCTCCAACGACGATTATCGAAAGAAAGCCGAGGGGAGCCACTGTCACCATCCAAACTGAGTTTACGCTCTATCCGCTCCTTGTCTTGAACCATGAGTTCGTGGGTCCGAAGCATGGTTTTCAACACTGATTCTGCCAGGCTGAGATTTGCTCCATGGCGACCGAGGGTGCTGAGCGCGCGAAGCTGGCGCACAAGACAATGATCGGCAGTATGGAGATGCCGGTCAGCTTCCGCGAGGTGCTGTCGCTCTTGAAAATCAATAGTTAGCGACACTTGGGACCTCCTACAGGTCCCCCGTAGGTATCTGACGCGTGATTAGCGTTTTTGATCAGTCTCTCAAGCAACTTTTTTGCGGCGCTGGAGAAATTTCCCGTCTTGACCGCGATGCGCTGTTTTTGTCCGACCGGTGCTCGTGCGCGGGCTTCAAGGAGATCCGCTCAAAGAAACAGCACGGACAGAATGATGGACGGAATGCCCGCGTCTGGGCGATAGGGCCCAGTGAGGTCAGTGCGCCCCCGCCGATACGATTAACTTTACGCTGGCACCCGAGAGCCGGCACGATTCCGAAATATGGCCGAAATTTGGAAGACCTGCTCCGCCCCGCGTGTCTCCATAGGGAGTGGACACATGACGGGTTTTTATCACTGTCGGGGAGGATGCATGCGATGACTAAGGGTCAAGGCCGAAAATCAGCATCGAAATCAAAAAAATCGAAGGCGGCTTCAAATGCCCAGGATCAACAGGTCGCAGCACCCGCGATTTCAAAAGGGTTATCGCGGCGCGGTCTTCTTGCGGGCGCCGCAATAGGAACGGTGACGGCTGCATCCCTCGGCCTTCCACCCTTAACGGGGCGCAAGGCGATGGAAGCGATGGCGGCTCCTCCTCCTCCCAACACCGGTCCAGGAAAAGGAAATCAATCGGTAATTCTGCAGAACTGCTTTGCCGTTCTAACGATGGATCCGAGTGCCGATGTGATGGGAGCGGATATCTTAATCCAGGACGGAAAGATCGCCGCGATCGGAAAGGGTCTCGGAGGTGCTGCCGGTGGCAGGGTCGTCGACTGCTCAACCCTGATCGCTGTGCCCGGGTTCATAACAACTCATCACCACAAATATGAAACTCCACAACGCTCCGCGGATGCCGACGGCTACATTACCTTTGCTGGGGATCCCGAGCAG
>DASTDH010000718.1:0-4619 GCA_035710445.1 Chthoniobacterales bacterium | reverse complement strand
TTTGAAGCTGCCATCCATGCAAAAGGGTACTGACTCGTACTCGTGCGCCATCTTCCATTCGCCTTTGATCCTTTGGAAGCCGAACGTCTGCCGAAACCAGAGATCGGCCTTTGCTCCGTCCGTCTTTGTTCCGTGCATCCGATTCAGGCTATGGCTGAAGGCAACCCTCGATACGATGTGCTGGTTGGTAGTCATGAGATAGGTTAGTATCGGGGCGTTGGACGGTGGGAGTCACAAATGTGGCGCGAATTCAGATGGACTCGCTAATGAGGGTCCGCGGGCGGGTGCAGTTAGTAACACACAGGATAAAGCCACCTGGCCAATAACCAAAATGCGCTGCCTTCTTTGTCGATCTCATCAATGGAGAGTCCAAAGTGGAAACGGATCTCCGATGTTAAAGCCGGGGTTTTGATGATAGACCAAGTTAAGACGGCCATCCCTTGAGGGAACCGCTGTGCAGTTTGATCTCGCCGAAAGCAAGCGTGTTAAATGAGCCCCGATATTTCGGACTGATTTGAACAATCACTTGATACTGAGCACCGCGTTTCTCACCGGCTGTGACTTTTGCCGGAAGCGGTGTCATGATCAACATGATGCGACCCCACGCAAGGTATGAAGTTGCTAAGATCGAGAGCTCTACGGGACTGAAATAGGCTGCCTCGGTTGGGACACTCAGACAGACTGTGTGGTTGTGTGGTATCTCCAATTGTACATCCGGTCCGACTACTTCTTTACCCCCAGAATCGCGTCCTTCGCCGCCTTCGCGACTCGGAATTTGACAACAGTCTTCGCTGGAATCTTGATCCTTTGTTGTGTCTTGGGATTAACCCCGGTGCGCGCTTTCCTTTTCTGCTTCACAAGCTTGCCAAAACCAGGCAAGACAAATTCGCCGTTTTTTTTGATCGCTTTGTAAGCGAGGTTGCTCAGCGTGTCGAGGAATACTCCAGCGGTTCTTTTGTTGGTCTGGGTGGCTGTCGCGAGCGCGATTTGAAGTTCGGTCTTGGTCATCTCTAGCCCTGGTTTATGGCAGCGAAACCGAACGATTTCAAGGAATCGCGGTTCAGATTTAAGGCCACCTCACCCGGGATCCCGTACACCGCCCATAGTTCCGCGCTCCACATAACATAACCAGAGCATCGAACTCCTCTCTCCATACCAGACTCTGGATCACTTTGTCATGGTTCGAATCCATGCGAGGCAGCTTGTTCAGACTCAATGAGTTACGATCGCTGAGCCTTGTCGATAGAATCGGTGTAGCGCATTTATAGTGCGCTTTTTGGCTTCACTCGATTACACCACCAAGGAGACAAGAATGCGCATTTCCCCTGGCGGCGCAGCCTGTGCTACGATGCGGATTTTAAGTCCACTAAGTCAGCAGAGAGAAATTGGCCATTGCCGCTTTTTTGCCACACTTTTGTTGTCGTTCTTTCGGGCAGTGCCGTCAAGGTGCCGCTAAAATTTGAAAACGCACGCGCTAGGAATCCTACCTCCGCCGACTTCCATTGAGCTTGGATTGAGCTAGGCTACGGGCTCCAATGAAGATGATGCCCCATTACCCGATCACGACCCACGACCTCGAAAAGTATCACGAGAAAGAAATCGAATTTCGAAAGATCCCGATTCAACAAGGTCCTCACGCAGGGTTTCGAGTGAGCGGCACGGGCAAGTTGATGATCTCTACTAACGGCCACGAGGGACGTGCAGAAATCTTCGTGGAAAAATGGTTTGGTGACCACGGGGAGACGCAGATCTTCCACCTCGCAGAAATCCCGTTTCGAAGCATCATTGCAGTTGATAATGGTTTTCTTCTAGATTGGTCCGATAAAGCATAGGGCCTACGTCCATGTCACAATGCGCTAGGAGTCCTTCTTAGCTGGCAATGCGCTATCTCTGCTCGTCAGCTTGTGTATCAGCCCGCGCAGATACGCTTAAAATCGAGCTAATCAGCGTGTGCGAGTGGCCATCCTCGCAAAAAACGAGGTCACACGAGCACTTTTCGCTGTAAAATCAGCACCTTAAAACGAAAGCGGTTCCCGAGCCAACGATCAGAGGTAAGGATTTCTTTTTTGATTAGGCAATATTTTGCAATTCAACAGCAGCACGATCAGCCGCTCACGATCGGCACGGCGGATCTCTTCTCCCAACAGTCTCTCAACCGCTGTTGGCGTTGAAATCGGTTCCTTGACCGCTTTTTCCCTAAACCGACCCTAACCGAAAGATTTCACTGAAAGCGCGGCGCGGCGACTACGTAACTACTGGTGGTACGCAGATGCATTCGGGAAAGGATCGTAGATGCCACGGTTATTCCGCTCTGGGGCGTACACAAATCCGTAGAGATCTTTTTTGCTATCGACCGGCTCAAGGAGCAGGCCTTTGTCACGAACACTCTTGGTGTATTCGGTCAGAACTCGTGCAGTGCCATTGATGCCCCACATCCTGAAGAAGACGACGTCCGCAGGACTGTTGCGTAGCAATCCCGTCCCAAGAAATCCGCCGTTAGGGTAAAGTTCTTCCAGCCCCGCCATCGCATGGAAACAATTGATCGCCACTCGATTCTTACGATCAAGGCGGTCATCGGCTCGATAATCGATAGTTCCTCCGTCGAGCAACTGCTTCCGTTTCACGGCAAGATCAAAAGCCGCCTTCTTGATCTCGTAGGGTCCCCACATGCCGACGGCATTTTTTTTATTCACCGCGAGCTTCAGTGTCTCCTCCAGGTTGAAGTTTCTCCCGACAGAGATCGGACATTTGTTCAATTTCGGAAAAATGCGGCTGCCAAAGCCGTCGAAAACACACAGGTGCGGATTAGTATCAAAATCGTGAGGCGCCCAACTGATTGTAAATGCTTCAAAATTCCAGTTCTTGTATCTCCCTCGTCTGAATCCCGATGTCAGGCTGGGCTGTTTGCCTTCGCCGAGCACCCGTATCACCGAGATGAACGAGTGCGACAGCTGCGGCTTAGTCCATCTGTCTTGGTAAGCGAAAGGGATAATAAAATAGCGGTCCTGTGTATTTACGCCCTGTCCCAAGCGCGCTGCAACCTTGGCCTTGATGCGGTTGACGATCTGTTCGTATAACGGCACATCATAGTTCGAGAGGTCGATATCCCTTTTTCGCAATATTCCGTGAGCGGGAACGCCCGGGCTGAAAAGCAAAGCAAAGGTTGCGACCCAACTAGCAAGCGGGTTTATTCGTCGCTTGATTTTCCGCTGCACACCGCGGCCGCTGGGGAGCAGCCATTTGCGTTCATCATTTACGAGCTCGTCGGTGAGCCGGGCGCCGCGAGCCACGCCTCCGTCGGTGTTATTGATGCAATTCATTGCCGCTAAATTCCGATCAGGGTATCGTCCGCCACCTGGTCAAACGAGCTTATAAATGGTTTGCGGTAATCCTCAATAGCTAATCAACTAGCCTTCTTGTCTCGAAGTGCTTCTTTTCGGCCGTCAAGGAAGTCGAGAATGAACGCAATAATCTGCCCTTCGCACTTCTCGCCCAGGTGACGAAGCAGGCCGTTGTATAGCCGGCCGAAAAATCGCTCTAGCTCCGCCGCAATCTCGTCCGAGGCTAGAGGCAGTCTTTCAATATTCGCGCTTTGTGGAATTGGCTTGCACGAATTGAAAACTGGAAATCCTCACCACTCACCAAGGACCATTGTCCATCACACACTTAGAAATATAAACGTTACAGCTGTCATCAGCGAGAACTGATGGCAGCTACGTAATGTTTAAGGAGATTGGCCGCGATAGTCATGACCTGTTCGATTCTCCACTTTCATTAAGCTGCAACCTTGCAGCGCGAGTTGGCGCGGAGCGGATAAGAGCCCGATATCATTCCTTAAAGTTACCTCGATTTATGGCTTCGGTGAGAGACGCTTGGAAGGCGGGGGTGAACGGTGGCCGCAGCGCCAACTCAGCTTTCGACGATTTGCCTTGGCGGTAAATAGAACGTGCATGGCTGAAGGTGAGGAAACCGGCTTTCCCGCCATACGCACCCATTCCGGAGTGACCGATTCCGCCAAACGGTAGGCTTTTCGCTAAGGCGTGAGTTATGCAATCGTTGACCGTCACCCCACCAGAAACTGTCCGATCAAGGACAAGCCGCTCCTCAGCTTCATCCTGCCCAAAATAGTAAAGTGTTAATGGATGAGGATGGTTTCTAACGTATGCTATTGCATCATCAATCGAGTCATAGATCAAGACGGGCAGAATAGGTCCGAATATTTCTTCTTTAAGGACAGTCATTTCCTCGGTCACGTCGAGGATTAGGGTTGGTGCAATACGGCGTAAGGTGGGATCGGAAAGATCTTCAGCTGCTGGATTGAGTTCAATAACCTTTGCACCTTTCTGCCGCGCCTCCTCGATCCAGGAACGAAGCCTTGCGAAGTGCCGGTCGTTAATGATAGAGGTGTAATCGGGATTATCCTTCAGGGCTCCGAACATAGTCTTGATTGCCATCGTCGCATGCACGACGAATTCATCCTCGAACCCTTTTTGGCACCATGACATAGTCTGGCAGGAGACAGCCTTGGCCTGCGTTGAAGATCTTAGCCGTCATAACCCGGCGTACTGCATCGGCCAAGTCTGCAGATCGTCCGATCAGCACAGGCGATTTGCCTCCGA
>DASTDH010000717.1:0-5951 GCA_035710445.1 Chthoniobacterales bacterium | reverse complement strand
CGAGACTCATGTTGCGTCACAGCCGCCCAACGGAACATCACGACATGTTTCACTCTGGCGTCAGTCGATGGGTGCAAACAAATCTTACTGGTGATCCGGGTGGGTACGCCAAAACCTAACGTCTCACGCTCAAAGATTTTTTGGAATAAAAATGCACCGGATCGGTAGGGAAAGGCGTGAGGCAATCTGCCAAGCACCCAAACAAACCAAATATAAACCAAAATAGAACCACATTCCTATGCAATCTGATATCCATCACTCCGACGACAACCGCGCCAAAGAAGCCACAGACTCATCGCAATTAGCGACCTCGCTCTCAGCGCCAAACCGCCTCGCCAGGCGATCCTTTCTCCGACGCCTTGGACTGGGCGCAGCTCTTCTTGCGCCCGGTGCCGCCTTGCTAAGCGGCTCCGGCAAAGCTTTAGCAGCTAATGGCAGCCAGAACCCCACACGAGGTGATGTCGCGATCCTCCAGCTCCTCGCCGCTGCCGAATTGATCGAGGCCGATCTTTGGAAACAATACAACGAACTTGGTGGAGTCAATTCACCAGAATCAGGATACCGCGCTGGCCTTGAAATTCTTGATGGGGATCAGCCGCAATACATTTCCGATAACACCGATGATGAGATGAGTCACGCGGCCTTCCTAAATGCCTATTTAAGATCCAAAGGGGAGCAGGAGGTCGACCTGAGGCAGTTCGCCAGGTTGGCGCCCAGCCAAGTCTCGTTCGTCCCGCAAACTGGACGGCTTACGAACCTTAAGCAGCTCACGGTGGATACCAGCTGGTGGACCCGTTATCGCAGCACTACTAACCCGGATTTCGGCGCAACCTTCCCAAATGCAGTCCCCAGTTTGCACACTGGGCTGCATACCGCAATTCCGAGAAACAATTCCGAACTGGGCGATCCGGACAACCCCAGTGACCACGTCAAGGCGATCGCCTTCACGGCCGGATTTCACTTTGGTTATATTGAACAAGGTGGCACGAGCCTCTACGCGACGCTGGCTCAGAAGGTAACCAGCCTGGAAGTTCTACGAATCCTCCTTAGCATCGGCGGATCCGAAATCATGCACTTTCAGACCTGGCAGGACAAGGCGGGCAATGCGACTCCGTTGACTGACTTTGACCCGGTCAACAATTCAAGGGTGACCTTTAGAGACTTGACTACAAATCAGCCGGAAACGTTGCAGGCCAACCTGATCATGCCCGAGCCGTGCGAATTCCTCAGCCCAGGCCTGCCAGCCTGTGCAATCATTCGCCCGACCGGTCCAGGACAGTTAGACGCACGGGGCGCTATAAACAGCTTCATTGCCGACGGGCTCTTCAGGGGACAGTCCCCTCAGTTCCTGCATCTAATTAATTCTCTGGCAGTCGCTGCAGATGCGGCACAGAGAGAATAAGTCGGTGATTGACCGTACTCGGTGAGTTCAAACGCCGCGCCGGGCCGACGCCTGAGCGCGGCGTTTTTGCAAAGATAAGCGTCGAAAAGTAACAAGCGCAAAGCACGAAGCGCGGAAAATTACCGTAGCTCAGGCTCTGATGAAGATTTCGGGAATAAAAGCGCCTTGAATCAGTAAAGACAGGTGTAAGGCAACCTGCCAAGCAACTCAAACCAAACCAATATTATGTCCGATTACATTTCTCACGATCACGAGGACGACGGAATCGATCGCCGCGGCTTTCTCCACTGCATGGCATGGGCTGGTACCGGCCTGCTTTGGACGATCAGCGGCGGTGTCCTTGCGTCGAGAACTCTTGCCCAAATCGTTAAGGCCGGAGAGCCCTTACCAGCTACCGACCTTAGCTTTCTACAGATCAGCGATAGTCATATCGGTTTCAGCAAAGAGGCTAACAAGGATGTCACGGCAACCTTCAAAATTGCCCTCGATCGCATCAATGCCATGCCGACTCCGCCGTCTTTCCTTATTCACACGGGAGATATTTCCCAGCTATCGAAGCCGGAGGAGTTCGACACCTTCGATGAGGCGCTGAAGAGCTGCCGGACTAAGGATGTTTTTTACGTTCCGGGAGAGCACGATGTGCTCGACGGTAGTGGGAAACTTTACCGTGAACGGTATTTGAAGAGCGTCGAAGGAAAAGGTTCTGGCTGGTACAGCTTCAACAAAAACGGCGTTCATTTTATTGGACTGGTCAACGTCTTGAATCTCCAGGCCGGCGGTCTCGGACAACTCGGCGACGAACAGCTCGAATGGCTCAAAGCCGACGTAAACGATCTTGGGTCGAGCACGCCGATTGTCGTCTTCGCCCACATCCCCCTCTGGGCGGTTTATCCGCAATGGGGCTGGGGCACGAGCGATAGCGAACAGGCTCTGGGATATCTAAAGCGCTTCGGCTCGGTGACTGTGCTCAACGGGCACATCCACCAAGTGCTCCAGAAAGTCGAAGGTAACGTGACTTTCCACACTGCGATGTCCACCGCCTTCCCGCAGCCCGCGCCTGGAACCGCGCCATCGCCCGGGCCGATGACAGTGCCCGCTGAAAAACTGCGCAGCACGCTCGGCCTAACGAGCGTTCAGTATTTGCAAGGCAAGTCCTCTCTTGCCGTCGTCGATTCAAACCTCAGCTAGAAGATCAACATCCATGTATACACTCATCCGAAACCAAACCCCACTAATCATCGTTGCCATCGGCTCCTTAATCTTGACCAATTTTGGCCACAGCCAGGTGGACAAGGGAGCACCGGCAGACGGCCCCAAAAAGAACCAGATCGTAATTAAGGATTTCCACTTCACTCCTCAAACTCTCACCGTGAAGTCAGGCGAAACAATAACCTGGATTAACCGCGACGAAGAACCACACCTTGTCGTGAGCGTTGAGAAGCAGTTTAAGAAATCTCCCGCCCTCGACACCGATCAAGAATTCACAGTTACAGCGGGCGCTCCCGGCACCTACACCTATTTCTGCTCCATTCATCCGAAGATGACTGGCACGATCGTGGTCGAAAAATCGTAAAGTACAAGCTATCGCTGACGACAAGACTGACAGCGATCACTCGCTGAATTGGCTCCGAGAAGTCAGGGGACTTCGACATTGGCCGCTGGATTTGGATACCGAAGTCCACAGACACGACACATCTATCTCCCACCACGCCCAGCAATTATGAAACCGGCAAGGTCCTCCTTTTGCACGATCAGTCAGGATTACTTCGCAGACGAAGCGCCGCAACAGTTTGTCCACGAGGCAGTCTTGTTCTCCATTATGATGATGACGATCGCCTTTCCCTTGTTAAATGCGTTAATCGCCATCCTGGAGCTGATCCGCATTGCCTAGTTAGGCAACTTTAGGCAATCGCCCTCGTTAAGTCGACACAGTGGCGTCGACGTCCCCTCGAAAGGAGGAGCGCCAATCACCTCGGTGGTGGCACCACAAAATCCCGCACCCGTGACGTCGCGACAGCACGCTCTGCCGATAGCTTTCTATGTGCAAATTTTGCCAAAGCTTACGGTGGCCATATTCGGATGGGCAGCAAGCATTGGGTTGCTTGTCGCGGCGAGCAATGGACAGGACCGAATAGTTCCGGAACTGCCAGAAGCAAGCTCGCCCGTCACAATCGTGGCCGCATCGGATCCAGTCACCGGCAAATCCGAATTTCGTTATCGAGGCAACAACACGCCGCCGGTGATTCGCGTGCAACCGGGAAGTATTCTGAAAGTGGAATATAAGAATGAGCTCGCCGCCCAATCGAAAGAAGATTGCGTCGGTCATCCCTGCATGCAGATGACGAATCTTCACTTTCACGGCTTGCACGTTTCGCCAAACGCACCGCAAGACGATGTCCTCGACATGATGGCCTCACCTGGGGAGACACTGCATTACTCAGTGGAGGTGCCACCGCAGCAACCCCCGGGGTTGTATTGGTATCACACCCATTCGCACGGCGAGAGCTACGTTCAGGATCTTGATGGAATGTCAGGAGCTATCGTTGTTGAAGGCATCGAACGTTACGTGCCCGAGGTCCTCAAGATGCGCGAGCGGATTTTGGTGCTGCGCGATCTTGTTCTGCCCACTGATGCCGCCGAGCGCAAAAGCGTGATGGCGTCGGTCGCGATGCAAACCACCCAATGCGGCACGGCGGCCGAGAAGCCGGAACGAGCGTTCACCGTGAACGGAACCCTCCGTCCGAAGATCGACATCGCACCCGGCGAGCGCCAGTTTTGGCGGATTGTAAACGCGAGTCCGGATCTTTATGCAGATCTGGAACTGGATTCGGCATCACTCGAGGTCGTGGCTCTTGATGGAATGCCGTTGGCCTACCACGACCCTTCTATTCGCAAACGATCAATGAGCCACGTTTTGGTTCCACCGGCCGGCAGAGTGGAATCAATTGTCACCGGACCACCAGCGGATTCGCATGCTGTGCTGCGCTCACGCTGCTTCGATACCGGTCCGGATGGCGATTCCAATCCCGCAATGGTTTTGGCCGACATCGTTTCGCCCCCGCCATCAAGTCTCGAAGCCCGGCCTGCGCTCGGCGGATCACCGATTTACGCAACCTTTTCGCCGAAAATTGTCACACGGGCCGAAGCGAGCGAACCGCAATTCGTTGTTAACTTCACTGAAGACAAACAGGGCTTCTATATAAATGGCCAGAAATTCGAAATGAATTCCGGTCCCATGCTGACAGTGGATGTCGGTTCCCTGCAGCATTGGCGCGTCACGAACTCAACCAAAGAAGTGCATCCGTTTCACATCCATCAAGTCCACTTCTTGGCATATGCGATCGACGAAAAGCCAGTGAAAGATCCAGTGTGGCTCGACACAGTGAATGTCCCGTATGGCAGCTCCGTGGATCTGGTCATGGATTTTACCGATCCGATCATTCGCGGCATGTCGCTCTTTCACTGCCATCTTCTGAAGCACGAAGACAAAGGCATGATGGCAAAGATCCTGTTCCGATAGATTAAGAGGGCGACATGGAGGGATTACTGAGCATACGGAGCAGGTTCGGACCAAAGGAGACGATGAACCGACTGGAAGCCGAGATTCGCGGGCAGGGGATGAAGGTCTTCGCCCGAATCGATCATGCCACAGGCGCGTCACAGGCAGGCCTCGAGTTACGGCCGACTGAGCTAATCATCTTCGGTAACGCCCGCGGCGGCACGCCGTTGATGCGCTCGGTGCAAACGGCTGGAATCGATCTGCCATTGAAAGCACTCGTCTGGGAAGATGCGTCCGGCACAACATGGCTTTCGTATAACGAGCCGGCCTGGATCGCGCAGCGACACAACATCCCCAACGCAGAACCGGTCGTGAGGAAGTTGAGCGCCGCGCTGAGCGGGATGTTGAGAAAAGCAGCGGGAACGTAGAGTAGTCGCTCTATGTCGAAAGAGGTAGCGAGCGCTACCTCTTTAGTGGTATGACAAAACCCCGCGGACGCGCAATCGCCGGCGTTCCAAGATCATCGGTATCGTGACGCGGCAAAATAAATCCAAGGAGATGCTTGTGAGTGATGAACAAATGGTTCGCGAACCGAAAACTCAAGGAGAAAGTGCGACCCGTCCTCCGCTCCCTCCATTCACTCGTGAGACGGCCATTCAAAAAGTTCGCCTGGCAGAAGATGCATGGAATTCTCGTGATCCGGAAAAGGTTGCTCTGGCTTACACGATCGACTCGCGCTGGAGAAATCGAGCCGAGTTTCCGAATGGACGGCAGGAGATCATCCAGTTTCTGAAACGCAAGTGGGCGAAAGAGCTGGACTACCGACTCATTAAAGAGCTTTGGGCTTACGGTGGAAATCGCATTGCGGTCCGCTTCGCCTACGAAGGGCATGATGACTCCGGCAATTGGGTCCGCTCATACGGCAATGAGAATTGGGAGTTTGACGACCATGGCCTGATGCGCTTTCGCTACGCGTGCATCAACGATCTCCCGATCAAGGAATCGGAGAGAAAATATCATTGGCCGCTTGGTCGCCGTCCGGACGCCCAT
>DASTDH010000716.1:0-12100 GCA_035710445.1 Chthoniobacterales bacterium | reverse complement strand
AAGGAAGACTGGCCTTTGAACCGATGAATTGAACGCCAGGCCTTGAGAAATCCCTCTTGCGCGAGATCCCAGGCGTCCTGTTCGTTCTGGACCATTCCGTATATCATCGAAAACACCTTCGAGCGGTACTTGGTGACGAGTTCGTCGAAAGCGACCGCCTCGCCTTTCTGACAACGCTTCACCAAGTCGAAATCGTCCGGCTCTGATTCCGTTCGATAATCACCCGCCAATTGTTTAGACGGATGGTCGCCTAATTCATTCAAACCCACGATCCAAGATTCTAATAATCGATGTTCCGCAGATACCATTGCTTTCGTCCCGCCGTTGCAGAATCAGCCGGCTGGTTTTCGCGGCACGAATGACTGCTTGCGCCTTGCCGGCGACCGATTTTGATCGCAACTAAAGCCATGATATTCGGGGAACGGGACAGTGGTCCTAAGTACCGTAACGGCGCCGCCATTCCGCCCTGAGCTCGCCCATTAAGACGATGATTCCGTCCCGGACCTGGAACAAACGCTGATAAAGACTTTCGAATTGCGCGCGCTTCAGAATCCCCTCTCGATCCATTCTGGTCGCGGCTTCGATCGCAGTAGAGATGGCGCCGAGTGCGCGTTTCAAGTATGCGATAGTCATCCCGATCTCTTCGCTTTCTTGATCGCTCAGAGCCGCGGCCAGCTTCGCACTCGCGACAGCCACATGAGAAGCTAGTCTGACCCCGCTTGGATTGGACGCGGCAATGGGGGCCTCATCAAAAAGCTGGTCGATCCAAACCGTCAGAGAAAACGCGCTTTGATAGAGCGGATGGGACTCAAATGTCTCCCGAAGGTCTTCCTCGCTTTCTTCCGCAGTCTCGCCCTCAAACTCGATCTCTTCCAATTCGTCCGAAGTCGGTTCCAACAGGTGGGGCCAGCCCATTTCTCGAGCGATGATCTGGTCGCGGTTGGGATCGTCGATGTACTTCTCGAACAACTCCATGTAGCGCTCGGTCTTGCTATCCTGCTGCTGAAGAAACCGCTCCCAATCGTACTCGTCCCAAGCAGGCTCTGGCTCATCAAAATAATCAGCCATACGCGACCATTATCCTACCTCGGACACGCCTGCAAAGCTTTTATCGCGCACGGTTTGAAGGCGCAGTTGACCGCAGGCGGCGTCAATATCGTGTCCCTTCTCCCGTCGAATCGTAGCATCGACACCGCTGCGCTGAAGGGTTCTTAAAAAAACACGCTGTCGGTTTAATGCCGGCCGTTTCCAGGGTAACCCTTCCACCCGATTGTAAGGGATCAGATTCACTTTTGCCTTCAGCCGAACCGCTAATGCCCCCAACGCAACGGCCTGCTCGATCTGATCATTAACGCTTTCGATCAAAATATATTCAAATGTGAGCCGCTGTTTCTTTTTCTCGGTGAAGTAGAGGCATGCCTCCATTAACGAGGCCAGGTTATATTTGCGGTTGATCGGCATGATCTGATTGCGGACCTCATCACTCGCTCCATGGAGAGAGATCGCAAGACGAACCTGAAGCGGTTGTTCCGCCAACTGCCGAACCCGCGGAGCCAGGCCACTGGTCGAAATCGTGATGTGCCTCGCCCCGATTCCCAGGCCCCAGGGTGCGTTGATGATCTCAATCGCTTGCATCACATTTTTGAAATTGGCCAGGGGTTCACCCATCCCCATGAATACCAAATTATTGATCTTTTCGCCCGCGATTGCCTCGACTTGAATGATCTGTTCGACGATCTCACCGGCCTGCAGATCGCGGGTCCAACCGTTCAAACCGCTCGCACAGAACTTGCATCCATACGCACAACCAACTTGAGTGGAAATGCACAGTGTCCGTCGGTCTGAAGTCGATCCGTAGAGCGCAGGACTGGCGGGGATCAAAACCGACTCCACCAAGCTCTGGTCCGGCAAGGAGAATAAAAATTTGCGAGTCGTGTCTTTCGATCCGGTCTGCCGGACACATTCCAAGGAACGAAGCGCGAAAGCGGATTCCAGATCAGCGCGCAAAACTTCCGGCAAATTGGACATCTGATCGAATCGCTCGACCCTCTTTCGATAAATCCAGGCGAGGACCTGTTCGCTCCGGTATCGACTCTCCCCTTTGGCCGCAAACCAGTCCTGCAATTCGCTTTGCGCAAGACTGAAGAGGGGCGGTCGCGGTTTCATAGCTAGCGCCGATAAGCTCTCACGGACGCACCGAAGGTCAAACGCCGTGAGCGCCGGGAACGCGTGAGCGACGAGAGCGCCAGGAACGTCGGCAGCAGTGAGGGGTGACTGGTGATTGGTGAGGTTGGGGGTTTGGGGGCTGGGTCAGGACATCGGTAACACGAAGCGAGCAGGTGAGGCGGTCCCGCGGACGCGGGACCGTCGGAGCCAGGTACGTGTCGGATGCACCGCGAAGCGGTGAGAGAACTTAGCCCGAGTGCGTGTTGGATTTTGGGATCCGCCACAACTGAAGCGCGAAGCGCAGATCAGACTTAAGCCTGGGCTGATAGGCCCAGGTATCTGATCCCCAGCGTCGAGCGCTGTAAGCGCGGTGAATGCGAGAACTGTCCCAGCCCCAGATATAGCGAGCGTGGAAGACCGTTCGGTATTGTTCCATTGGGCCTATACCGGGCGCGAACCCATGCGGCTAGGTCTGGCCACGCTTTCAGCGCTGCTCGCGTTGGGGCCAGTTCCTGGGCCTATCAGCCCAGGCTATATTCTTCTCTGCACTTCGCGCCTCAATACCGGGCTTTGGGGCTGAGTCCCCACGCGCACGATTGCTGTAGCACGGCCGAAAGCCCCGTTCATCGCGCTCGTCCACGTTCATAGCCCGACAATCGGGTCACGCCCCTCTTTCCACTGGACGCGATGGTTATCCGCGTGAATTCTTCGGGCCTGGTACCCATGAGGAGTCACGAAATCTTCCGCGAATGTCCGACTGAAGTCGTGAATGAAATTTTCGCTTACCTTCACGAGAATGAGAAAGGGGTCTACCGAGCCATCATTCAGAACATCGCTACCCAACGGAAGCTACGGCCGGTCTTTATCGAGCGAAAACCGAAAACGGAGCGACATGAATGGTTGCGGCAAGCGCTAAGCCGAAAACCGGCGGATGATATCGCCGCGCAGACTCTGCAAATTTGGTTGCTCGGTGCGCAAAAAGATCTCATTTGCCAGTTTCTTGATGCTTTGGAAATCCCGCACGATGGGAAAGGCTTTGTCGATCAACTCCCGCCAGAACCATCCGGCGACAAGCTCAAGGCCGCTATTGACCTGCTACTTCAGCAGCATCGGCCTGAGATTGTAGCGATTTACCTGCACCTTTTTCAGACGATGGACGACGCGGGTTGGAAAGGCTTAGAAGAGGCTCTTACCGGCGATCCCCGTCTGAAAATTAACCCGGAGACCAGCTCTAAAACAGCGTAATATTTGGGTATTTCGACGTTTCCGCCGCGATAAAAGCACGATGGATAGGGAGAGCCCTTCTGGCCGGGGAATCGCAACGCGAAGGCGGTCTTCCAGCCGGTGAAGCATTCGCCGTATTACTCTCGGAGACTGGTGCGACACCTTCTGGCACGCTCCTTTTAGTCGGCATTCCTAGCCCGGGTTTCTGTCGGATTCACCGCGAAGCGGTTAGAGAACCTAGCCCAGGCTTTAGCTTGGGTAGACTCCCCATTAAACGAGAAGCCCTCTAAGGTCGGAGGAACAGTTGGGGCACTCACTGATCCCAAACGTGCCATTCGTCGAAGCTCACGCGATGGCGATTGAAAACCCTCGGCATTTCATCTTGAAACGTGACTCCTTTGTGGGTGCTCTTCGTGAGTGGACACATATTGGACCACGGATTTTCTGTGAACATGAAGGGGTCCTCCGCCCTTACAGGGCTTCCCGTCTAACGGGGAGTCTACCCAGGCTAAAGCCTGGGCTAGGTTCTCTAACCGCTTCGCGGTAAATCCGACACACACCCGGTTCCGGCGGTCCCGCGTCCGCGGGACCGCCCTACCTACTCGCTTCGCGCCTCACGAGTCGTACCAATCACCGCTGCCAGCGTTCTCGGCGCTCTCGGCGCTTCTCAGGCACGCCCTGAACGGGAGCGAAGGTTCAACATCTCGACCACGGTTGAGAACGCCATTGCAAAATAGACGTACCCTCGATCGATGTGCTGTCCAAGCCCGTCGGCGACCAGAACTACGCCGATGAGGAACAAGAAGGAGAGTGCGAGAATCCGAATCGTCGGGTAACGATTGACCACCGCGCTGATCAAACCGGAAGCCGCCAGCATGACCAACACGGACAGAATGATGGCTCCAATCATTACGATCAATTGCTGCGCCATGCCAACCACCGTTATTACGGAGTCGAGCGAAAAGACAATGTCCAACAAGACAATTTGAACGATCACGGAAACAAATCGCCGTCCTTTGGGCAGCACTCCCCCGCGATGGACGCCCTCGACCTTTTCATGGATCTCCCGAGTGCTTTTCGCGATCAAAAAAAGTCCTCCGACCGTTAATATGAGGTCTCGTCCATTCATCGATCGACCCAGAATCGTGATCCAAGGTTGTTGTAGACCCATTAGCCAGTTGATGCTGAGCAGCAGCAGAATGCGCGTGATGAGGGCGAGCGAAAGACCGACCGTCCGCGCCCTTCGCTGTTCGGATTCAGGCAATTTGCCTGCAAGAATCGATATGACGATGATGTTGTCGATGCCAAGGACGATCTCAAGGAAAGTAAGGATCGCTAAACTGACCCATGCGCCTGGGTGAAAGAGCGGGCTAAAAAATTCCATTTCGCGATGAAAACCTACAGAAAAGAACTGAGTTTCGAGACAAAAAAACGCCGCGAATTTGTTCGAATCACGCCTCAAGTTGAAAGCTGTGTGCGTGAAAGTGGAGTTCAGGAAGGACTGGTTCTGGTAAATGCCATGCACATCACCGCCAGCGTTTTCATCAATGATAACGAGTCGGGGCTTTTATCCGATTTTGAAAAATGGCTGGAAAAGCTCGCACCAGAGCTTCCCCATTCCCAATACGCCCACAACGGAGCTGAAGACAATGCGGATGCTCATCTGAAACGCTCGATCATGGGAAGAGAGGTCGTCATTGCGATCACTCAAGGAAAGCTCGATTTCGGGCCTTGGGAGGAAGTCTTCTACGGTGAATTTGATGGAAAACGTCGCAAACGGGTTCTGGTAAAGATCATTGGTGAATGAACTTGGAAAAAGAAATCCTTTCCTTTATGGAGCAACCGCAGCCGGGGCGGTTCGAAGAACTGGCGATTCAATTGTTCGAACTTCAACGAAAGAAAAATCGTCCCTACGATCTGTATTGCCGTGCTCTGGGCGTTTCCGTTTCTTCTTGGAAAGAGATTCCGGGTTTGCCCCAGCAGGTATTCAAACATTCGGAGGTTCGCAGCTTTCCGGCGGAAGAGACACGATTCGAGTTTCGGACCAGCGGCACAACTGGAGAAGGGTATGGCCGGCATTTTTTGCCTTCTTTGGGGTTATATCGAACCGCCGTTATGCGCGGCTGGGCGCACGCCCGTCTACCCGACTATCCGATCGGTTTACTGATGCCGGATCCACGGCAAAACCCTCATTCTTCGCTGGCACAAATGGGGGCTTTCTTAGGCGAAGATAGAGACCACCGGTGCTTTTGGAAAAACCACGGAAGTCTCGATGTATCGAGCCTCCGCAATTTCATTTCCGACCGGCCGCGACCGGTCGTACTTTTCGGAACCGCGTTGGCCTTTCTGGATATTTTGGAAACTTCGGACCCAATCTCTCTCCCGGAAGGCAGCCTGATAATGGAGACCGGAGGATTCAAGGGATCCAATCGAACGATCGAAAAGCGTGATCTGTACTCCACGCTATCGAATTATTTCGCGATTCCAACCGGCCAGGTTTGGAATGAGTACGGAATGACCGAATTGAGCTCGCAATTTTATAGTTCCGACGTTGATCAGCCGCACGTTGGACCACCTTGGGCCCGCGTCGTTGTGACTGACCCGGCAACCAATCGCGAAGCTTTGCCCGGCCAGATCGGAGCGATTCGCATTGTAGACCTGGCTAACGCCTGGTCGGTGCTCGCCCTGCAAACCCAAGATTTGGCCCGGAACGGAGCGCCTGGAGAATTTCATCTGATTGGGCGCGATCCGAATGCACTACCGCGAGGTTGTTCTCGAGCGGCCGACGAAATCCTACGAGCTCGGCCGAGGTAGAATTGAAATCGATGAACCTGCTGGAACGAGCTCAGGCTATTGCCGAATCAGCCCAGGGGTTTCGGTGGCTGGGAGAGATTACCCCGCAACTTTTGAGCGATTGGGTCACGCGTGAACTCGGGGCCGAGTTCGAAACATCATCCTGGGCACCGTACGGTGGCCGTTACCGCCGGTTGATTCCTTGTACTCCCATTCTTCATGTCGTCGCCGGAGAAACTCCGCATGCCGCGCTGCAGAGTCTGATGCGCGGCATTCTGGTTGGAGCCGAAAATTGGATCAAACTCCCTTCCAATGATCTGGTCGAGGTTCGCGGCTTTGTGGAGCTGCTGCCAAAAGAACTTCAACCAAGTCTTTCCCTGCAATTATTGCCTGAGTGGCTGGAGAAGGCCGCTGTAGTGGTGGTTTTTGGTTCCGACCGCACGATCCAGGAATTCGCCGGTCGGGTCCAACCGTGGCAACGGTTCGTCCCGCATGGGCACAAGATCAGCTTTGCAATGGTCTTGGGAGAATGGACCAAGACTGAGATCTCCGGCGCAATCCAGGACGGCTCGGCGTTCGACCAGCTAGGTTGTCTCTCACCGCAATTCTTTCTGGTCAAGGAACGGGCCGGCCAGTTTGCGGCACAGCTGGCAGCACAACTGGAATCTTCCGGTCCGATTCAGCTATCGGCAGCGACTGCCGCTGCGATCCGAGCCTTTCGTGAAGATTGGAGGTTTCGAGCCGCGAACGATCCGGCAGCCCAACTCTGGGAAAGCCCGGCCAATTCGCTCGATTGGACCGTCCTCTTTGACCCGGGAGAAATTATTCCTGATCATCCGCTCCATCGCACGTTTGTGGTCAAACCGTTTACGGCAACGCTGGAAAGAACGATCGGTCGGTTGCAGAAGCATATCAGCACGATTGGGATTCATCCTGCGGTTCCCGAATCAATTGATTTGGCTGTCCGCTTCGGCGCACAACGCATCTGCCCGATCGGCCGAATGCAAGAGCCTGCCCTTGATTGGCATCACGACGGCTTTCCCAGTTTGAGCTCGCTCGTTCGGGTGATCGACTTAGAACCGCCAATCGACACGCAAAAAACATAATCAAAGAACCGCGAATGGACACGAAAATAGAACTCTCCATTGGATGCTTGTCCGCCATACAATGCGACGGAGCTCCCTCAAAAAGCGCGAATGGAGGTTAGGAAAGGCGATGGAAAAAAGAGAGTGATCCGAAAAGGTATGTCGACAGGTTGTCGCTAGGACGAATCCGGTCTCGTTTCTGGTGTCCACCAGTATCCATTAGCGTCCATTCGTGGTTTCTTAAACGTCCATTCGTGGTCGAACGAGTGACCATTTTCCTGTCCATTCGCGGTTGAATCGAGCCCCATTTTTTGCGCCCATTAGTGGTTTCTTAAAGGTCCATTCCTAGTCGAACAAGTCACCATTTTCGTGTCCATTCGCGTCCATTCGTGGTTGAAGATTCCTCCATTGGTGGTTGAATCCAGTCCCATTTTCGCGTCCATTGGTCGTTAAATCCCTCGTATCAGTGCCGATTCGCTTTCACGGTTCTTTTTTGCTATGAGAATTTCAGGGCGCCGAGAACATGACGGTTGCAGCTGAACCACGTTTTTTTCGGGTAGGGAGAGCCGTTTCGGGCAACTGCGTGACTCGCGCAACGCCGGGGTTCCAATGATCAACAATCAAACAATCGCCCATCTTCGTTCTGCGGTATTTGTTAATCCGGTTCAGGCAAAAACCGATACCGAAGCGATCGACGAGCTTCTCTTGTCTCTTCGCAACCAGCCGAACGTGATTGATGCGAACGCGCTGCGGAGCGCCGTGCTACACCGCCAAAAGGTTGATCCCCCTATCCTTCCGATGGGCGTCGCTTTTCCTCATGCCCGAACCGATAGCGTCCGTGCCTTAGTTCTGGCGGTCGGAATCTGTCCCGAACCAGTGATCTTTGCGGATACATCGGTTCGTTTGATTTTGCTGATCGGAGTACCCAAGGCGGCCATCGCCGAATATCTGGATCTCACTTCTTTTCTGGCTCGTCATCTCCGCAACCGGCCGGTGTTTGACCGACTGATCGGGGCGACCAATATGTCGGAATTCTTGGCTAGCTTCGCCGAACTGTAAAACCTCATGGCTATGGAAGAGAAACCGCAGCGTCTTTCACCGATCCTGCGCCGGCTTCTCATTCTTAAGGTCTGGCTAATCGAGAGATTTCGCTTCGGTGAGCGCCAGGTGACGCTGGTGTGGGCGGCAGCGATCGGGATTTTGGGGGCGCTGGCCGCCGAATGCTTTCGCCGCGCCACTGACTTAATCCACTATCTGGCCACCGGTTCAGATGCCAGTATCATTAGCAGCTTTGAGCGTCTCCCACTCTGGCAGCGATTCCTAGTGCCGGTAATCGGCGGGGTATTGGCGGGATTCACGCTCTGGATTGGTAATCGACTGATCGCCAGCGTACGACAAAAATCGACGACCGACTACATGGAAGCGGTCGTTGTCGGCAATGGCATCATTTCTTTCCGGGCCAGCCTGGTCAAAACGATTTCGGCGTTGTTCTCGATCGGAACCGGCGCCTCGATCGGACGAGAAGGACCTCTGGTTCAACTCTCCTCGCTGCTTGCCTCCTTGATCGGGCGGTTCCGCAATTCGCCGGTTCCGCAGCGACGACATTTGGTCGCGTGCGGGGCGGCGGCGGGAATTGCCAGCGCGTACAACGCTCCGATTGCCGGCGCGTTTTTTGTGGCTGAAATCGTGCTCGGAACCGTTGTGGTTGAATCGCTGGGTCCCTTGATTCTGGCGTCGGTTGCCGCCACTTTCACCACGCGTGCGTTTCACGGTGAAGGCCCACTCTACCAATCGCCCGACCTCGGTCTCCACACGCGATGGGAGATCGTGCCGCTATGTGCGATTGGTATTTTTCTCGGACTTTTGGCGCCATTGTATTTGCGCGTTTTGCGCCGGACAGAAGGCCTCTTCTCGAAATTGGATTTACCGGTGCCGGCCAAGCTGGGCATAGGTGGAGCGGTCGTTGGATTACTGGCGATATTTTATCCCCAGGTATGTGGCAACGGCCAGGGGCTGGTGACATCCCTATTCCACCAGAACTGGGATTTCGACACCGTTCTGTTTCTCCTCATTGTGAAGCTTATCGCGACTTCGGCCACCTTCGGATCCGGTGCGGTCGGCGGCGTCTTTACCCCAACGCTTTTCATCGGCTCCGCGATCGGCGTGCTTTACGGCCAAGCGGTGCTCTACTTTGCACCTCAACTTCGGCCCGACCCGACCATGTATGGGTTAATGGGTATGGGCTCATTCCTCGCCGCAACCACCGGCGCACCTTTGATGGCTATTTTGATGGTGTTCGAACTAACTCTCAGCTACGCCATCGTTCCGTTTTTAATGGTAGCTTGCGTACTGGGCTACTATTGCAGCAGCTTTTTCGAACGCCGGTTCATGTATGGCGAATCGTTGGAACGCAAGGGAGCGGCATTCTTCAATAGTCAACTGGCCGAGGTAGATCTAGTTGACTTGATCAAGCGGGATCCGCTCACTTTACCGCAGAACGCAACCTTCGCCCAGATTGCGCAAACCTTTGTCCAACACCAGTTCCAGCATATCTATATCATTGACGATGACCGGAGACTGCTCGGGGCGGTCTCGCTGCACGACGTCAAAGCGTTCCTTGATCGGCCGGAGTTGGAAACCGTAGTGATAGCCTCTGATATAATGGATGAGAATTTTCCACGTATTTCGCCCCTGAACAGCATGGCGGATGCGCTGAAGAAATTCTCCGAAACACGCTCGGAACGTTTGCCGGTAGTCGACAATCTCACCTCGCAACGGCTGATCGGCAGTATTTCCAAAACGGATATCATCCTGCATCTGGCGGGCGAACAAAGCCGAGCTGAAGTGCAACGGGCAGTTAGCAGTGATCTGGAAAAAGCTCCGAGCTAGGCCATCGGAGCATTGAAACCACCAATCCCCGATCCAAGCAAAAATCGAATCTCGACGCAAACGGGCATTCGACCAGCTGCTTTATATCCCTGCAGGGCGATTTGTTTAACGATGTTAGGAGCGCCCGCTGCAATGGGAATAATTTTTAAGTGGTCAGTTCTCTTTGTGTTCGACAGCGCGATTCGAATCCTGATATCGCTCCTGTATCAAGCTAAACACACATCGGTGCGGAGCCCGGCATCCGTCCAAAACCCGTATTCAACCATGATTCGTCTTTTGGAAGCTGAGACGTTTGTGTCGGCCAGGGTGCTTCATCCGCTTAATCACCACTCCGTTTCCTATTATGAGAAGAAACTACTCTTCCCTACATTGGCCGTCGCGCGCTTCGAGGTTCTCGACGGTCGTCAGGCTCGGATGCCTGTTATTCGGTGCCCTCTGGATAGTTAGTCTTTCTACCACATTCGGTGCTGATCCTTCGGTTCCTGCGAACGTCGATTCCCATCTCCAACGCCTGATCCAGCGGTGGAAGAGCACGTTAGCACCAAGCACGAGCTTGACTCCGCAAACGTTGGCGACGCCCTTAGCTCAACCAGATACCCGCGACATCCCGGGAAGATTTGACACCAACGGGCGGATATTGGTCGACATACATTTGGATGGAACGCAGAGCGTCGATTCGATCGAGCACGCCTTAAATTCACAGCAAGTCAAAATTCAAGCCAAGAACGCGCGGTACCATCACGGAATCATGGCAGCCTACCTAACCCCGGCACAGGTTGAAGCCACTGCGCGTTTGGCCGGTGTTCGTGCTGTTACCATGGAAGGAAAACCACACGCCAATGTGGGAGCAGTGACTTCAGAAGGCGCAGTTGTGTTAAAGACCAACTTGGTAAATAAGCGCGGGATCAAGGGAGACGGCGTTACGGTCGGCGTACTGTCAGATAGTTTTAATACCGCCCAACTGAACGTCCAAAGTCCGCCGGCGACGACAGCGGAGCAGGACGTGAAGACGGGGGACTTGCCCGTGGTGAATGTTTTGGAGGACTTCGATAATGAAGGATTTGGTGGGACCGATGAAGGAAGGGCCATGTGCCAAATCGTTTATGATTTGGCGCCTCATTGCAATTTGGCTTTCGCCACCGCCTTCGTCAGCGAGGTCGACTTTGCTAATAATATCGTCGCTTTGCGGACCGAGGCGAATTGCGACGTGATTGTCGATGATATCAGCTATTCCGACGATCCGGTATTCTCGGACGGGCTACTGGCTCAAGCGGTCAATACGGCGGCTTTCAGCACTTCTTTGCCCGGCCATCCTGCGGTTTATTGTTCGTCCGCCGGAAACGAAGGCGATAATGGATACGTCAACACTTTTCGAGACCTCACCGATAAATTTGTTCGCGGGGCCGGCAATCATGGCAATCTCAAGCTTAATCAGGTTGATTCTGCGCTCACCGCCGGCGGCTGGCATAATTGGAATCCGAACGGTGGTCAGGAACCGTTTACCAGCGTGGCGGTGCCTGGTGCCTCCTCGGTTTACAATTTGTTCTTGCAGTGGGATGACGCTTTTTTTGAAGACCACGGCATCACCAACAATTTTAATATACTGGTGTTCGATCAGGACGGTAACTACCATCCGGAGCTGAGCGGGACTAGCGATGCATTCTCGATCCAGGAAGCCTACCAACAGACTGGCGACCTCCTGTTCGGAACGACTTATCAGATCGCCGTCACCCGAACAAAGAAGAAGGATTCGCAGGCCTCGCCTCCGCCGGCCGCTCACCAACTCAGCATTCAAACCTTCCTGGACGGGGCCGGAAACCTTACCGGCAAATACTTCCATGCTAGTCCTCTGAACGTGCAAACAACTTATGGTCATACAGCAGCCAACGGTGCGATCGATGTGGCCGCATATGTCTACGATTGGAGAGGCAGGAAGCCTTACC
>DASTDH010000715.1:0-4141 GCA_035710445.1 Chthoniobacterales bacterium | reverse complement strand
GAGTTGCGCAACCGCAGTCCGACCAGCACGACTGGTAACCCGTCCGGAGCAAACTCAGTCTCGCTGATCTCGATGCCTTGCGTTGGAGCTAACTCCAACCGGACATAGCCGGTGCCACTGACGAATTTCGCAGCTGGGGGCAACGGGTTGTCATTCAAAAAGAATTGAAACTGATTTCCTTTTGTTCTTTCGGGTTTCACCTGGGCTTCCTGTCAAGGTGGGGAGGGAAAACGGGTTTGGTTTATCGGCGCACTGAGCCGTGTGATGAGAGAACTTCCTTTGCCGGGTAGTTGCGTCCGAACTGTGGCGACCGAACTGACCGTGCTCTTTATCGTTAAAGGCGGAGAAAAAAGGTCGATCATCCATGATTCGTTTCCTCGTCCTACGATCGCTTGGGAGTTCGAGGGGCAGTCACCGATTCCCGCACGATTAATTCAGTCGAAAGCTCTCGGAACTCTACGGTGTAGGGTAAATCTCCAGCCACCAACGCCGCGGCGGTCTGCCCCTTAGCCCGCGAAGGCTGGCGAACCGTGGTCAGAGCAGGAGTGGACCCAGCGGCCTGTGGAATATCGTCAAATCCGATAACGGAAAGGTCTTGTGGCACGTTCAACCCAAGCTGGGTTGCTGCCCGCAGCGCACCGAAAGCCATTCGGTCACTCATAGAAAATATCGCAGTTGGTCGGCTGCGTTTCCTTTTCAAGAACTTCTTGGTCCAGTAAGACGCTTCGGCGTCGTCATTAATTCGAATTTCGTAGATCGGAACCGTTGCGAGATCGATTCCGGCTGCGTTCAATCCATCGACATATCCCAAGAGGCGTTGCCGGGTGACGGAAGCGCGGCATCTCTTGACTCGGTCACGGCCTACCGGCCCGGAGAATCCGTCAGGCAGCATCTCCAAAGACAGGATGGCTATCTGGCGATGACCAAGTTCCAGGACATGACCGGCGATTTTGCGCGCTGCATCCCGATCGTCGATGCCGACCGCGGCAATTCCCGGAAGTTTGCCCATGTCTACGGTCACGGTGGGCAGCTGCCGCCCCAGGACCCGTTTGATGATCGAGCTATGGTCCGGAATCGCGTAGAGAATGAAACCGTCGACGGCTACTTTATCGATTGCTGTTATTCGGGATGTATCCTGGGCCGGAGGTAAGACTGTTAATCCGTATTGGTGCTTCTCGCAGATCTCAGAGATTCCGGCCATGAAAGCAGACGCGTTGGTATCCTCGAAGAGGTGGGGGATGGGATCGGGATTAAACAGCGCAATAGCGCCGGCGAGTCCGGTTCTGAGCATTCTGCCGGAGGGGTGTGGGCCGTGGTAACCGGCTCTTGCGGCGGTAGAGAGAATATGCTGCCGGAGATCGGCAGACAATTCTTCGGGCCGATTAAAGGCGTTTGAGATAGTCATGGCCGAGACGCCAAGTTGCTGAGCCAAAGATTTAAGAGTCACCCGGTTAGGGGTGAGAAACCTGGGATAAACTGGAGGATCTTGAGGCAACGGGGAACCAAAATTCCCTAATGTCTTTAACGTTAAAGTCAAGATTTTCTTCGGCGCCCATGCCAGCCAACATCCGGTTGTCGTTCGCTGTTGTTCACTGGCGCTCGTCGGCGTTCGTTGTATTGACGGATGACTCCGCTCGATGTCTCATAGGTAAACTATGGCCCGTGTCGATGAATTGCGGTTAATGGCCAAGATTGCCATGCTATATTATGAGCGCGGGCTTAAACAGAGTCAGATCGCGCAGCAACTCCAAATCTCCCAGGCGACAATTTCCCGGCTCTTGCGCCGAGCCGAGGAGGAACAAATCGTTCGAATCAATGTCCGGGTCCCAGTGGGGGCCTTTCCGGAATTGGAAGATCAAATCGAGAAAACCTACGGAATCAAGGAAGCGGTCGTGGTTGATTGTCTCAGTGACGACGACCAGATTCTACGAGATTTGGGTGCCGCGGCAGCTTTCTATCTCGAAACGACACTGAAGTCGGGAGAGGTTCTTGGAATTTCGTCCTGGAGCTCGACGCTGTTGGCCATGGTCGATGCAATGGACCCATTTCCACGACATTTTAAGGCTCAAGTAATTCAAATCCTTGGCGGCAGCGGCAATCCTGGTGCGGCCCACCACGCCGTCCAACTGGTTCGTCGCCTGGCCAACCTGGTCAATGGCGAGGGCCACTTCCTACCGGCTCCGGGCGTCACCGGCTCGCCGGAAGCGCAACGAGCCTTTCTCGACGACGCCTACGTAAGAGATGCCCTGAAACGATTTAGCGAGGTAACCCTCGCTTTAGTCGGAATCGGTTCCGTCGATCCTTCGCAACTGCTCTCCCTGAGCGGTAATGTATTTGCGCCGGAGGAACTAGATCAATTACGCCAACAGGGTGCAGTCGGCGATGTCTGTCTCCGTTTTTTTGATTTGAACGGTAATCCGATCGAGAACGCGCTTGATAACCGGGTCATCGGCATGCAGCTGGAACAGCTGCGCAAAGTTGAGCGATCGGTTGGCATTGCCGGCGGCAAACGAAAATTTGAAGCGATTCGCGGCGCTCTCCGGGGCAAGCTGATCAACGTGCTGATTACTGATCGCCGCACCGCTGAACGTTTGGTCGAGGGCGGGTAGCCGTATCGCCGTATCGCCGTGTCGCCCATTAAGGCACCCCTATCGTTGCGCCTTTGCTATTGCAGCCCGCCAACCGGCATAAAGATCCGCGCGTCGCGGTTCGTTCATCTTCGGTTCAAATCGATCGAACTGGCGCGGCAAATCGGCGATTTCATCTATTCCTGACCAGACACCGGCTGCCAAACCAGCGAGAAACCCAGCGCCAAGAGCCGAGACATCCGGAGAAGTATTCCGCAATACCACGCAACCCAAAATATCCGCCTGGAATTGCATTAATTGATCGTTGCGGGTAGCTCCTCCATCCGCCAAAAGCGCTGCTAAAGGTCTCCCGGATTCGGTTTGCATCAGATCGAATACATCTCGAATCTGGTAGGCGATCGAGTCGATCACTGCTCGCGCAACCTGTCGACTGGTAGTGCCGCGAGTCATCCCACAAATGATTCCTCGAGCGGCTTCATTCCAATACGGCGCACCTAATCCAACGAAGGCGGGTACGATATAGACACCCTCGGTGTCATCCACCGATCGGGCCAACTCCGCCACCTTTTCTGCCGGTGTTTCCGCGTCAAGAAATTGGCCAAACCATTGCACTGCTGCTCCGGTAACCGAGATATTGCCTTCGAGCGCATAGGTGATGTCACTCAGTCCCCAAGCCACGGTAGCGGATATTCCTCGTTCCGATATTCGCGGTCGATCGGTTGGCGTCATCAAGGATGAACCGGTACCGTAGGTGGCCTTGATCGATCCAGGCAAGAATCCGCGCTGCCCAAACAGTGCCGCGTGCGAATCGCCGATCAGACTGCCGATTGGTAGATTTGAGCGGGTCTCACCCAGAATTTCTGAGGAATGATGAATCGCCGGTAGGCACTCGCGCGGGATCTCGAACAGTTCCAGGAGCTCATCATCCCACTGCGCGGTTTGCAGGTTGAGTAACTGCGTCCGAGCAGCGTTACTGACGTCGGTGGCATGGACCGCGCCATCGCTTAATTTCCAGAGCAGCCAACTATCGACGTTGCCAATACATACGTCCTGTTTGCGGACTCCTTTCTTTTCAGCCTCTCGCAATAACCAACGTGCTTTGGTTGCGGAGAAAAGCGGATCGATTGTTAGTCCGGTCCGCTTACGCAGAAACGGTTCCAGACCTCGATTTCGCAGTTCGTGACAAAAATCCGCGGTTCGCCGGCATTGCCATACGACTGCCGGACCGAGCGGTTCGCCGCTACGCCGATCCCATATCAATACGGTCTCCCGCTGATTCGAGATGCCTAATACCTTCGGCCGATCTGGGGAGACCTGCTTCAAACAAGAATCGATGACTGACTCTACTCCTTCCCAGATTGCTATGGCATTCTGTTCGACCCAGGCGGGTTTGGGAAATGTAATTTCGACCGGCGCCGAAGCCCGGGCCAAGATACTGCCGTCACGATCAACCACGATCGCCTTGGTATTGGTTGTTCCTTGATCGATTGCTAGAATCAGGTCGGGCATATGGAAGAAATTCGGAATGCGGATTGCGCATTGCGGAATGCGAG
>DASTDH010000714.1:0-9634 GCA_035710445.1 Chthoniobacterales bacterium | reverse complement strand
CTGTGTCGGACAAGCCGATGTGGTCATCGGTAGGGATGCGCTCCGGCGCGTCCGTGTGTGGTCCGCGAATATGGGGAATCCGCCTATCGGCAAGGCAGGTCGGAGGCGCGGGAGCGCGTCCCTACCGAGGTTCCGCCAAGCCGGAGTTTCACTGGTCGAATTGAGTGTCGCGCTTTTCTTGCTGACGGCGGTAGCGGTGTTCGGCTTCCAGACCATGATGTCGGGATGGATGCTGCAGAACTCGTCAATCATGCAAAGTATGACCGATGCGTATGCTGGGATCGAAACAGCCTACGCGCAGCGCTGGACATTCGCTAACATTCCAGCGAGCGGTCGTTGGCCCATTTACCCAGCATCCGCTTCAAGCGTAGTCACTGTCGGAAAAACGCCGAAGGGACCGGTGAATGCCACGGTGGTGAGAACGAGCCATCAGTACACCGATCCGCTGACTTTGGCGCAGTCCTATATGCTCGAGTCCTACGTGGTCTATAAGGATGAGCTGCGCCAATACTGCAAGGTCAGCAAGGTTTACCGGACCGAATGAGAAAGAGACGACGACAAGGTGGCTTTTCTCTGATCGAGCTGACTCTGGTGATCGGCGTTTCAGTGATGCTGGCATCTGCAGTTGTAGGAATGTTCAACACGAACCTGCAAATGACGAACCAGGCGGTTAAGTATCAATTCCTGGCCAAAGATGCGCCCTTTATTGGTTTGCTCCTGACCAAGACGATTGGTAATGCCGAAGACTACCGCATTTTTGCGAACCGCAATAATGCCGTGACCGGTACTCCGGCGGTATTGACCGGGCTGGCCGTTCGGCTTTGGATGGCGCAACCCAACGGCGCATTTCGTCAAGCAATTCTCTCCTTTGAGACGATCGGTGGTCACCCGGGCATTTATTTCTTTCTGGCCAGCGATACCACCGGAGCGTTTCCCGCGACTCCTTCCTGGGAATTGGCCGGCGGCCAATTGACGAATGCGACTTTCGATGCCTCGACCGGGCTTCTCCTGGCAACCCTCAACGGATCTTATGGCGACCAGTACACATTTGCAGCAGAGAAGAAATGAGCGGGGAGAAGCCCTGCTCCTGACCATTTCGATCATCGGGTTCGCCATCATCGTGACGGTTGCAGCGTTCCTGTTATCGGCATCCTTCGCTCAAGACACGGAGCGGGTCGCGGCGGCTAAAGTGGACATCGCTACGCGCGAGGACGCTTTAATCCGAGCGATTCTCCAACAAACGGCGACAGGTGTAATACCCCCTAACCCTGCCACTGGCGTAGGGCTGAATTGGACCCCTATCATGACCAATGCAGTGAACCTTGTGGCGGCGACGACCTATGTGGATCCGACCGAGGTATCGACCCTGCTCAGCCCGGGAGTGATTCCAGCGAACATGGGAGATCCGGACGACGGTTCCGCTGCGCTCTCGATCTTCCAGGGCTATAACAACAGTGAAGTTCCTTTAGGAGGTACAACCGGTGTGGCTAGCCTGGTAGGCCTGTCGAATTCCAGCGCTTACAACCCGGCGGTGGAACCGCCAGAGCTCGTCTGGGTAGCCAATTCTAATATTTCAGCGGCTACCGCTGCTACGAATCCCTTGCAGTTTTTGCTCGGTTCCCAAGTGAGCGCCGCCGGAACACCGAATACCTCACCGAGCGGCCGGTGGGGAATAGTTCCTTTTCCCAACATACGTTTCGGTCTGATGAGGCCAGGCGATAACATGGTCGCGCGCCGTGTCTGGTGGCGTGTCCCGGTCTTATATCAAACCGCCCTGCAGACAATAGAGGCGCAAACTGCGGGCACGAACGTCACGCGCTATCCCGGGATGCTTGCCAATTACATCCTATCGGTCTACGAAATTCCAAGCCAGTTGCCCATTACCGGAAATGCGAATATTCAGCTCGGGCTAAATCCCGATGGGTCAGGTTGGGGCGATACCTCTTCGGCTGGAAGCCAGGTAAATATCACAGGTTCGATCTATGGTGATGCCGTTCAGTTGAACGGGGGCACTTACGGCGGTGGAATCAGCTCGAGAAACCAGGTTAACGTCCTGAACTCATCATCAGTAGCCGGGGAGAATTTTACTGATAATACCTATAACAATTTAGGAGTACGGGAACAAAAGGACCTGACTCGTGCGATCGGGGCAGCACCGGTATCGGTGGTGGGCGACAACGGAAAAGTGATGCTGGTACCATTGGCGACCGGTAATGCGTTTTATCTTCCTTCGCCAAATGCGACACCAACGGCGTGGGATCTCTATTCTTTACCTTACTATCATTGCCGGATACGGATCACCATCAGTGGAACAAATAGCCTCTTGAATTACCAGGCCGCAGCGGTTCAGGGAAACGCTGGTGCCATAACTGTACAAATCCGTTACCTCCCCGATACAGCACAGCTGCCTGACGCGGTGTTTGGGGTCCCTGACAGCGCTCCCGGATGGAATACAGTAACGTATGCCCAGGTTACCAACGCTACCATTCTGACCAGCAACAACAGTGCTTCGTCCGGCTACTTAACGAATCAGGCAGACGGAACAACGATCGCTAATTTTCTTCTTTACACTAGCACGTCGACCGGCACCCAGGACTGCAACGTTCTCGAAATCGATCTGCTGCAGATGTATGCCACGCTGGGATTAAACCCGGCGCAGTGCTATTCGATCTATATTGGGTGCAACCCTTCTCAGGCGCCAAACGCAGGCGACCCAAATTTTCCGAACATTGTGATTAAGGATGCAGATGATCTGACTGGATCAGCTGGACTGTTAGGGCTCGCAACCCCGGGCCCATTCACCAATGGCCTATCGATTGTCACCACACAACGGATTTATCTAGTCGGTGGTGGCATCTTGCAGGGCATACTCACGGCATCCGGATTCAACACCGTGCCATGGCCTAACCCGCCAGATCCGAGCAATCCATATCCGGCTACCAGTATTTATGCCCCCGACGTGCGCTATGGAATGTCCAACGTCACGCCAACAATCGCTTTGAAAGGACAAATTTCGGTAAGTCAGGCCACGGCCGGGAGTGCAACAGCCGTCAATCCACTCAGTTTTTCGACTGGTGCCAACAACACGATCAGCGGTGCAGGAAACAGCTATTCGTTGAACGCCATCTCCAATCCGCGCAGCGTGCCACCGATCACCCGGCTGAATCTGCTGTTTACGGTTGAGAAGGAACGGACTAACTAGCCAAAATTTGCTCGCAACTCCTGAAAGATTTGCTCGCAATTCAGGCTGGAGCGGTGGTTGTCCCTGACACGAGCAACTACCTTACGGTTATGACTGAGACGCTCTCTATCGAGGTCTCAAACGAGTTGAAGGCACGGCTGCCTCCTGCGGCAAAGAGCAGACCGACGAAGCCGTCGACCATGCTACGCGAGGCGCTAGAGGTGAGAACCTCGGGCGTAAAGGTCCGCGGGATTTGTCCACCAATCGCAAGCATTTGGACGATCTGGGGGAATGAGCCGGTTTGTCCTTGCCGGTACCGGCCCTTCTCGTGGCACGCCAAGCCGGGCAAAAACTAAATGGCCGAGCCCTTAGGAATCAGAAGGTCATGAGCGGGCCCGCGCATACGCCCAATAACAGCAGCGCATCATCTAACCCGGCAAACCGCTTCGACCAATCACTGAACCGGTCGCTGAGCAAGATAACCGCGGCTAGAATGAGAGAAATCAACCCGCCGCAAACCAGGGCCGCACAGATTGTAACGACTGTCTGTCGCCAGTTCGTTCCTGGGAAAGCCTTCCAGTGTGACGCAATCAAAAGTCCCCCGAGCATGGAGGTGAGGATGGTGACCGGAGTGGTTAACAGAGTCATTCGGCGCTCCAACAAAACCAGAGACACTGCGCAGATCAGCGTCATCAAAAACAATGTTCCCAACCGATATCCCGAATGCCTGGTGCGCAGCGCAATACATAGGAGGGAGAAGAGCAGGACAAAGCTCCCGGCGGCCGCAAATCCGCCCTTGGCAAAAGCGAGCGCGGTGCCCACTCCGGAAAATAGTTCGACCAGAAAGTACCAGGCGGATATAGGCGATTTGCAGTATCGACACTTTCCTCTAAGCCAGAGCCAGCTGAGGATAGGGATGTTGTCCCTGGCCTCCACCTGATGGTGACAGGACGGGCAAAAGGAACGGCGCGGCTCGGTCACAGTCAGTCCGATCGGTATCCGGTAGACGCAAACATTCAGGAAAGAGCCGACGCTCGCCCCGATCGCTCCGGCGCCGACTAGGAATACCAGGTAACTGACTGCGTCTGGATCAAGCATCGGAGTCGGGTTTCGCCCTATCCAGTCATACGGCAGATTTGCCACCCAATTTACGGTTATTATAGTTTTTCCTAAATTTTAAGGACCGCGTGCCGATGGAGCTAAATCAGAGGCAAACTGGCATGATGCTAAAAGTAGAAAAAGGGTTCACCATCGGATATAAGAAGCGGGCAGTTGCGACCGTCACCGAGGAATTAGCTTTTCGGGTAGGGGAGGTGACATTGTTACTGGGTCTGAATGGCCAGGGTAAGACCACCTTCATGAAGACCCTGGCCGGGTTGCTCCCTCCCCTCAGCGGTAAACCCAATGATACCCGGGTGCTCTATTTGTGCGATGACGTCGAGTTTCCGGTAAACCTCACTCCTCGCGAAATCGTCATGGCTCTCGGTCCGTCAACCGAGATCCGAGCACTAGGGGAGGAAATGCTCCAAAGTTTGGAGGTCGAAAACAAAAAATACGGGGTTCTTTCCAAAGGCAACCGCCAGAAAGCTCGGATCGTATTTGCGGAAGTCGTCTCTCGAGCCCGGCAGGTAAACTTCCTGGGCCTGGACGAGCCGTTCTCCGGGTTGGATTTCCAGGCCCGAGAATATCTGATTGGGCGCTGGTTAGAAAGTATGGAGCAGGACCGGCATCTGTTGGTCAGTATGCATCCTTCGGAAATTCCGGTTCAACCCTCGCAAATCCTCTTGGTCGCTTATGGTAAAATTTGGACCGTGCCACCGTCCACACCGTGGCCGCAAATCCGAGCGTTGCTGCAGCAGCCGGTCGAGCCCGAGGCCGAGTTGGTGGCGATGTGCTAGTCGAATATGAGAACCTCCGTTGCCGGTGATTTTGGGTTCGTTTCGCGCAGCGAAATCCGAGCAGTCCTTCGAGACGGCCCGTTTGCTTTTCACTTTAATTTCCACTTCACCGTGCGGCTTGAATCCACACCCGACGGACTGCTATGAAGTCAATCTTTGCACTCCATTTCAAACAGATCGTTCGAGAAAATGACTGGATCCTGCCGGTGCTACTCCTTCTGGCATGCGCACTTTTCGGACAATACCTCGCACCGACTAACGATGATCCAACGTTGATCTACTCCACCCGCACGCAAGCCATCTGGATTTGCGCATGGTTATGCTCGATTTTCTGGGTCAGCTTCGTCGTCGCAAAACTCGGCTCGATGCAGAGACAGAATCATTTGCGCGAATTCTGGAAGAGTCTCGGCGTCAAAGACATTGAGTATTTTTCGGCCTTGTTTGCGATTCCGAATTTGTTGAATGGTGCGCTCTTTTTGTCGGCCGCAATCCTGAGCATGGTCGTCGGGAAAGCCACAGACACGCCCATGATCGAATGGGTGTTTGTGAATCTGCAGGCCGCTTTTTTTGCGGTGTTGGCCCAATCGGTGGTGTCGGCAGTCATCCTGGCTCTGACCAATTACCTGGACGCTTCACCCTCCTTCACTTGTGGGTTCTTATTGAATCTCTACGGGATGTACGGCATCGAAGTGGTTGATGCGGCGCGGCGTGGCAACAACGCCGGATTCGCTCCGTTTGCGGATCTGCTCTGGAGTATCGGGCCGCATCTGCATTTTGCCGACTTCACCTCTCGACTGACATTTTCATGGGGAGTGCTGCCGCTAAGTCCATTCCTGAATGCTTCGATGTACTTCGGCGGTATCCTGCTGTTCGGGTGCCTCGTTGCCCTCCGCTTATGGAAGTATCGTAACGCTTAGCAGCCCGCTGGATCCTGAAATTGAGCGGTATGGAGATAACGAACCCAGGTGATGAACATGGCCCCAGCAAAGCGGGCCGCTTTGGAGGTGGACAGGTTGGCCGGCGGACCGCGCTGATCGGTTTTTCTCTGGCTCTTTGCTTTGCCGGATGGATGAACATCCGTGATTATGCGTGGGCCCCATCCGAATTTCCTCGTTGGAATCCACTCGCGATTAAAGAGAGCGGAGTTGGCCGGACATTGGCCCGTATACTAACCGAGCAAGCCAACACTTCCTATCACCATGGATTGTTCGAACAACGCCCGCCCAATTTTGCAAACCCGTTTTCTCGATGGCTGGACGGAGGAACGGCGTCGCTTGGATTCCTCGGAAGACTCAAATATCGGCCGGTTGAGCAGTATCCGCTTCATCCTTACGAGGTGCGACAAGCTTTAGAACAGGCGGAAAAGAATTTGCGCCTGGCATTCGAGCTCGACCCCGGAAACTATGCTGCTTACGACGTCTACTTCTTTTTCCTGACCACCGAGGTCACCCAGACCGAGTTTGCTTCGATGAGCGGAACGCAGCTTAAGGATGATGACGACGAGCCTGCCGGTGCAGGCGGGGATGCGCAACCGCATCATGATAACTCTGAGAGCAGCGCGCGCAGCAATGCCGGCAAGGACAAGCATCCATCGCAACAACTGACCAACGCCGCTCAGCGATGGGTGGAGGGCGAACGCCAGCGCCGGCACCAGCGTGCAATCGAGATCACGGATAAAGCGATTCAGAAATTCCGCCCGAATACCGAAGATCCGGAAAGAATTCTGACTGCGGCGGTGATGTGGTATAACCGATTTCTTTTGTTGGCGCCGGAAGTGGCCGATCGCCTGAAGTCGGAGGAGGCGCGCAAGAAGTTCGAAGAAGTTGGGCGACCGACACTCGAGAAAATGAGGTATTACATTCAGCTGTCCAAAGCATGCCAACGCGAACTGGAAAAGAAGGGGCTATGGCAAGCGATTCCGGAACGCAGGATAGAGTTTCTTCAGGTAGCAAAGTTGATGGAGAAATCGATGTTTTCGTTGGCGGTTGCTCTCCAGAACAATCGATCGGGAGCGAGCAAGGACAAGTTGGGCTCGAATGTGTGGGCGCCTTCCGATCAGAATTGAAGATTCCCACAAGAGTCCGCTGATAAGGATTGATGAACAGGAGGTCGCAGAGATCGCGAAGGAGATGTCTGCTCCATCCCGCGAAGTTGGTAGATGCTTCCTCGGCCGGGCCTCCGGTCAATCACGAAATCTCGAATTGTCGCGACACGTGACGACTTCGAGGTTCGATTTGTGTACATTCTGTTTTTAACCTTCGTGATCTCTGTGATCTTCTGTAAAACCTCTTTGCGATCTCCTGTTAACGCCTCGTCTTTGAGAGCTTGCCGGTGGAAATGATTCTCATCGTCTTCAGCTTCCTGATCGGTTTGGTGTTTGGTTCGTTTTTCGGGTGTTGTATTTACCGAGTGCCCCGCGACATTTCTCTGCTCAAACCAGCATTTTCTTTTTGCCCGGCTTGCCAGAAGTCGATTGCTTGGCATGACAATATTCCGGTCCTTAGTTGGCTGCGGCTGCGCGGCCGTTGTCGCGCGTGCGGAGAACGGATCAGTCTGCATTATCCGCTCGTCGAAGCGATTACCGGAATATTCTTCGCGATCGCCGGCTGGAAGTTCGGTTTCCCACTCATGATTCCGATCTTGGTCCTTGGTTCCCTATTGATCCTGACCACTTTCATCGACATCGAGTTCTTCTTGATTCCCGATGTCTTGACCAAGCCGGGTATCGTATGCGGAATCGTGGCCAGTCTGCTTTTCCCGCAACTGCACGATACCTCTTCACGATTGGCAGCCGGTGGTCTTTCGGTCGCCGGCGCTTTCATCGGCGGCGGTCTGCTCTTCGTGATAAGCGAACTCGGTAAACTCGCGTTCGGCCGCTACAAAGTAATCCTGCCTGTGCCGACTCCGTTCAGCTTTCAGGCAGCGTGTACAGGGAACGACAGCGAACGTCAACGAACGACAGCGAACGTCAACGAACGGGAGGAAACGACAGCGAACGACAGCGAAGTTGATGCGCGGATCGTGATTGATGACGAACCGTTCCGATGGCATGATCATTTCTTTCGTAAGAACGACCGTATTCGGATCCGAGCCGAGGAGGTGACTATCAACGGCAAAGACTTTCACGGTGTCGATCTAACCTTTTATCACGATCGTCTTGAGACTACTGCCGGCGGCACAATCTCCCTGGCCGATCTCCACTCGGTCGTTGGCCGAACCGCGTACGCTGAATTCCCTCGGGAGGCGATGGGGCTGGGAGATGTAAAGCTGCTTGCCGCTATCGGCGCGTTCACCGGATGGGCGGGAGTGCTGTTTACGGTTCCCGTGGCCTCTCTGGTAGGCGCAATCTACGGTGTCGGAACGATTTTAATCGGTCGCAGAGAGTGGTCTTCAAAAATTCCATTCGGCCCGTACCTGGCAA
The DNA here is from genome assembly GCA_035710445.1 of Chthoniobacterales bacterium. Classification (GTDB taxonomy): domain Bacteria; phylum Verrucomicrobiota; class Verrucomicrobiia; order Chthoniobacterales; family JAFAMB01; genus DASTDH01. The sequence goes on along the minus strand of DASTDH010000714.1, from coordinate 1,134 downwards.
TTGGTGCCACCGTTTGGATTTTCTGGGGCAAAGAGATCCTTTTGTGGTACCAGCACACAGTGTTCGCCTGAGGCCGAAGAGTGTGATGACAAATGACAGATGACAAATTCGGTTCGTTGAGCTTGCCATTCAAGCGGCATGCTTCTAAAGCGGTATCAGTCAACCAGGTGAAAACAAATTTGTTCAAGGTTCTAGCGTTTCTGGGCGTGCTTTTACCGATGCTCAGCACGAATTTGTTTGGGGAGCAAACCGACAGGGTCGAGCAAATTAAGCAGATCTTAGATGGGCTGAAGTGGACCACCGGCTCGGTAGTTCTTGGAAACGGAGTAGCTAATCTGAATCTCACTCCAGATTTTCGCTATCTCGACCCCGAGGACACAAAGAAGGTGCTAGTAGATCTTTGGGGCAATCCGCCTGCTCAAGCCAGTACGCTCGGGATGATTTTTCCTGCGAATATGTCTCCAGTCGGACAGGGGAACTGAGGCATCTTAATCACCTATCGGGAAGACGGATATGTGAAAGACGATGATGCCGCAAAAATCGACTACAACCAGCTCCTTGCTCGAATGAAAGAGCAAGTCTCCGCTCAAAATGAGCAACGCGTGAAAGACCATTTCCAGCCAATTCAATTGATCGGTTGGGCGGTTCCTCCGCGTTACGATCAGAGCAGTCACAAGCTGTTTTGGGCGAAAGAGCTTTCGTTTTCCGACGAAGCGAATCACACGCTTAATTATGATATTCGGATACTTGGGAGGAAAGGAGTGTTGGTGCTCAACGCGGTTGCGCCGATCGAACAACTGGCCGAAGTGCAAGCGCGAGTGCCCGAAATAATGTCGATGGTAAACTTCACCGCCGGCAACAGGTACGCCGACTACCAGGAGGGTAACGACAAAGTGGCGGAGTATGGACTGGCGGCCCTGATTCTAGGCGGAGTTGCCGCCAAGGCCGGCCTCCTGAAAGGTCTACTGGCTGTGCTCGCTGCCAGCTGGAAAGTCATCGCGATTGCAGCAATCGCGATCGGCGGATTTTTTACCCGGTTCTTTCGAAGAATTAAGAAATCCCGCGCCGTCGTCCAAGACGCATCAATTCAAGACAAAGCTACTCCCGATACGTAGCCGGCTTTGTCAGCAGAAT
>DASTDH010000713.1:0-8108 GCA_035710445.1 Chthoniobacterales bacterium | reverse complement strand
ATGCCGATCCGCTCCTGTCCGACGTAGAACTCGTGCAGATGCGAATTCGTCCATCCCATCACAATTTGGATAGTGTTGCTGAGATCGCCAAAGGTAGCATCGCTTGGAATCACGAATCGGCGCCAGATCGCTGGTTTGATGTAGGCCAGGGAGATTTTGAACTGAAACATTTTCATCAGGTTCGCCGCTTTATTTTCTAGTCTGGATTGCTGTCAGTGCCCATGCCACCAGCTCTTTCTCCTGTTCGATGATTGAGGGTGGGACCTCATAATAATTTCTGAGGGGCTTTTTGGTTCTAGGCGCCGTAAAGAACGTCGATCCGCATTTCTGGTATCGTCCCCGACTTTCATCGTCGGTATGGAAATAAAGCCTCTCGCCATGGATAAGGCCAAAAATCGTTTCACCGGAATAGATGCTGAAGCCTGAGAACAATCTTCGAAAAGTGATATCAGGGATGGATGCCAATTGTTCCTCAATCAGGTCTTTGAAGATTTTAGTGCGCAAATTCATAACGGTGAGCGCTAATGGCTCTGCGAGATGTTTTTTTCAGATAAGAGGTGCGTCCGCGCGCATTAATGTTCAGGCATGAACCCTCCGTGTAAATTCCGCTGGGCGCGCCTTGATCGCGAAATTCAGCAGGTACGTTACCCCTGACTCCTGCGGCTTCAATGAGTGCGCATGGCGGGAGCAGCATTTTGCGGCGGGGTTGACAGGCGGAACGACTACGCCTATGCGTTGTAAACCGGTTTACTAAATCGGTTTATTGGGAGAGATCCGGGGGAATCTTATGCCGCGTCCAAAAACAACCACGATCCGAGACGTAGCCCAGGCAGCGGAGCTATCAGCGACCTCGGTTTCCCGTTACTTGAACGGCGATATCGTGCTCCCCAAGACTTCCGCCTCCCGGATTGAGCGAGCGGTCCGAGAACTTAATTATCAGCCAAACCGGTTAGCCCGTAATTTGAGTCTCGGGCAAAGTAAAATGATCGGGCTGATCATCCCGGATATTTCCAATCCGTTTTTTGCTACGCTGGCCTGCGCAGTCGAAGAAGTGGCGTTCAAGGCAGGATACGGTGTTCTCCTGTGCAATACCCAGAACGATCGGAATCGGGAGTTGTCCTATGTCCAGCTGTTGAGTGGACGTCAACTCGACGGAATCGTATTTCTCACCAGCCACGCCGAGGATCCCGAGTTGGCGGAGATCCTGCAGCGAAACCGGAACGTGGTCTTGATCGACGAAGATGTGGTAGGCGTTTCCGCTCCGAAAATTTTCAGCGAGAATCGGACTGGCGGATATCTCGCAACTCGCCATCTGCTGGACTGCGGCCACCGGCAGATAGCCTTTATTGGCGGTCCGAAACATCTGCTGTCCACAAAAGAACGATTTACTGGCTTTAAGAACGCGCTGAAAGAGCGCGGGTTGAAACCAACCTCGCAACTTATCCGGTTCGGACCTTATACTTCGGATTTCGGGCGGGAATCGGCGTTGGTGTTCTTTGCTGCAAGCAAGCGCCCAACTGCGATTTTTGCGTCCAGTGATTATGTCGCTCTCGGCGTGCTCAACGCAGCTCACCGGGCAGGCCTGAAAATCCCCGATTCGTTGTCGTTGATCGGCTTCGACGATATGCCACTGGCGGAGCTGCTCCAGCCTCCTTTAACCACAATCCGCCAATCAGCCCGCGAGCTCGGTGCGGAGGGGACTAAAGCTCTCCTGAAGGTGATCGCCGGTACCAGGGTCGAACCGATGGAGACCCGGTTACCAGTGAAGCTCATACGCAGAGGTTCGGTCCGGAACTTGCAATCGAATGTCCCAACCAAGGCAAGATGACTGCCACCGACAATATCTGGTTACGGGTTGCCAAGGTTTCGAAACATTTTGGTGCGGTGATCGCATTGGAAGCTCTCGACGCGAGCATCCGGCTCGGGGAGGTATTGGCGTTAGTCGGTGACAACGGAGCAGGAAAGTCGACACTGGTGAAATTGTTGTCCGGTGCGCATTTGCCGTCCGCCGGAGAAATTGCCATAGAAGATAATCTCGTTACGATCGAAAGCCCGGCCAAAGCGAGGCAGCTTGGAATCGCTACAATTTTCCAGGAGCTCGCGTTGGTCGAAAACCTGACTGTGTATGAAAACATCTTCCTAGGCCGAGAAATCGTTCGCCCGGTCTTTGGGTTACCCATTCTTGATAAGAAAAGAATGCAGGATCGAGTGATGCAGTTGATCGATGAACTTGGCTCGCACATCCCATCGCCGGCCGCACAGGTCTCGGAATTGTCGGGCGGCCAACGTCAGGCGGTCGCCATTGCTCGAGCCATCGATCTGGAAACGAAATTAGTCATCATGGATGAGCCGACCGCCGCGCTTGCTGTGGCTGAGACGCGCAAGGTGCTCAAACTGATTGAGCAGCTTCGTGACAACGGCAAGGCCGTGCTGCTTGTCAGCCATAATCTGAACGACGTTTTCGAAGTCGCAGACCGGATCGTGGTGCTGCGGCGCGGCCGGAAAGTGGCCGACTGCCCAAGGTCGGAGACGGATGTGGAGGAGGTTGTCAGTTGGATTACTGGAGGTAAACCCGGTCCCCAATTGCCGGAGCCGGAGTACAAAACACCCCGTCACGGGGAAGGAGAAAGGTAAAATGCGCAGACAAAATCAATGGTCAGCCTGCTTAGTTGCCGGGCTGATGCTGTTTACGGCAGCGTTCGGACTTGCCCAGAATAAACCGAAAGTTGCATTTGTGCCGCAGATCGTCGGCATACCGTACTTCAACGCGATGGAAGAAGGGGGAAAGGACGCCGCGCAGAAGTTTGGTGTGGAGTTCGTTTACACGGGGCCGACCGATACGAACCCAGCCGAACAATTGCGGATCGTGAACGGGCTCATCGATCAAGGGGTTTCAGCCGTCTCTCTTTCGGTGCTCGACGCGAGTTCGATCGACCCGGTCATGAAGAAAGCAAAGGAAAAAGGAGTTAAGATCTTCACGTCAGATTCTGATGCCCCGAAGAGTGAACGAGAAGTCTACGTTGCACAGGCCCTGGATCAGGATCTTGGGTTCACCATCATAGACGAGCTAGCAAAACGGATCGGCGAACAAGGCAGCGTAGGCATTGTCTCAGGCGAAGCTACCGCCACAAACCTGAATACCTGGATCGGTTTCATGCAGCAACGGGTCAAAGAGAAGTATCCGAAGATCACTCTGTTGCCGCCGCAATTTGCTGGCGGCACAGCTCAACGCGCGTTTCAGCTCGCAACCGATCTCATGACTGCGCATCCCGATCTGAAAGGTTTGATTGCGGTTGCTTCGACCACCTGTCCCGGCGTGGCTCAGGCCATTGAATCAGCCGGAAAAACTGGCCAGGTCATCGGAACCGGCTATGGTTCGCCCAACACGGTCCGAGCCTACCTGAAGAGTGGGGCCTTCGGCTTCAGCGTCCTCTGGAATCCTCGGGATCTCGGATATCTGACAGTCTGGGCCGGCAAACAGTTGATTGACGGCAAACCTTTCGTCGAAAGCAACTCGGTGCCAGGCCTCGCCCAGCCGGTGAAATACGATCCGGCGACCAAGGTCCTGCTACTCGGACCCCCGGCCGTATTCACGAAGGACAACGTCGATCAATACAAATTCTGAATAGATCATCGGCATCGTTTCATTTGGGGTTGGCGGGAGCGTCGGATCCGCTCTTGTTTTGCTAAAACCGTTTAGGTGCTCAACCCGGGAAAGCCGTACATGAACCGGAAACATTCTTTGCTTGGCCGGCGCGAGGTTACATTGGCATTGGCCTGCGTCGCCGCCGCGGTTCTTTTCCAGTTCTTGTCGCCCTATTTTCTAACTGGACCAAATCTGATAACGATCCTCCGAAACAGCGTTGAGCTGTTGCTCGTCAGTTTGGGAATCTCCTTCATTCTGGCGACGGGCGGGATTGATATCGCGGTGGGAGGTGCGTTGGGGATCTGTGCGATTTTCGTTGGATGGAGTGTCCAGGGCGGTTGGCCCTTAGCCGCAGTGTTACTCATTGGACCTATCATCGGAATGGCTCTCGGCCTTGTTTCGGCGGCCTTGATCGTATGGGGGAAAATCCCACCAATCATCGCGACCCTCGGGCTGTTCGGTGTCTATAGAGCGGCTATCTTCCTGCTGCTCGGTGGAAGCTGGATTTCCGGATTGCCCGACACCCTTGGGCCCGCGGTGAACACATCTATCGGTGGGGTTCCGGTCGTTGGCATCTATGTTTCGCTCTGTTATTTGGTCGGCTGGTTGATCATACGATGGTTACCGCTTGGCCCAGCCATCCTCGCAACAGGTGGCAACGAGCGTGCAGCCAGACTCTCTGGTGTACCAATCGGCAAAACCAAATTTTTCGTTTACGGTTTTACCGGTCTGCTGGTTGGATTTGCTGCTGTACTTTATGTTGCCCGGTACCGAAACGTCGAGACGTCGACCGGCGGTCTGGTGGCGCTGGATGCCATTGTCGCTTCCGTCTTGGGCGGGGCTTCCGTCCTGGGTGGAAAAGCGAACCTTCTCGGTACGATGTTCGGGGTTTTGCTTGTCCGCCTGTTGCAGAACGGTTTCGTGTTGGTGGGAGCTCCATCACTGTGGGAGCAAGTTATTACCGGCTTTCTCTTGCTTGTAGTTCTAGTCTTAGACGCGTTGGCCGGAAACCGACGCGTGAACGGCTCGCGCATGGTAACGAACCCGTGAGAATAGCACTGAAACAAACTCGGTTTAGCGGGCTTCTTCTCCTCTGGCTGATCGCGCTTGCGATTTTTGCAGTCTGGGCGCCTGCGTTCTTCAGTCTGGCCAACTTTACTTCGATTCTTCAGTTCTCAACTCTGCTAGCGTTGGTAACCCTTGGCCAGACCTTCGTGATTCTGACGGGCGGCGGCGGTATCGATCTTTCGGTCGGCGGGGTCGTCAGCCTATCCGGATTGCTCATCGCTTTTCTGATCAAACAAGGCACGCCGCCTCTCATCGCCGGGATCGCTGGAGTTCTGTTCGGTGGAATCTTGGGAACCGTTAACGGCCTGATCATTACCCGATTGCGATTGTTACCTTTGATCGTAACGCTCGGGACCTACTATGCCTACAACGGTCTTGCGCTTGCTCTGACCGGTGGTGCGCCCATCTCGGGGCTGCCCTCTTCCTTTGGTGTGCTCGGACAGAACGCGGTCCTGTCGATCCCGTTACACACCCTGTTGTTAGTTTTGCCCATTTTCCTGGTGATGATGTTTATTCTCACCCAAACACCTTTGGGACGATGGATCTACGCCATCGGAGGCAACGAAAAAGCCTCCCGGCTTGTTGGCCTACCGGTCAATACGATTCGACTGGGAGTATATGCGCTGAGCGGAATCCTCGCCGCGGTGGCCGGTTTGGTCGCTGACTCCTGGCTGTTAAGTGCCCGCCCGAACATCGGCGATAACCTCGAATTGTTATCGCTTACTGCGACTCTCCTGGGCGGAACGAGCATCTTCGGTGGTTCCGGCGGTCTTGCTGGGTCACTCATTGCCGTGCTGTTCTTCACCTCTCTCCAAGTTGGTCTCCAGATGTTAAACGTTAACAATATCTGGCAACTCGGATTGGTCGGACTCTTCCTGATTGGCAGTGTTCTCTTGGACAGAACCATTCGAACCGCGGAAACAAAATGAAAAACGAACTAGAAAGGCGCATCTCCGATGCCGTTGACCAGAGCCGGGAACGAATCGCAGAAACGCTGCAACAGTTAATTCGCTTTGAGAGCATTGTGATGGCGGACCCAACCAAAGCCGGACCGGGCGAACGAGAATGCCAGAAATACTTGGAAGGTAGACTTCTCGCCGCAGGATTCGAAACGGACCTCTGGGAGCCGGATGCAGATACACTTTTAGCGAAGTACCTGGGTAAGCCAGGAGCACAGCACGGACGAAATTTCCGCGGACGTCCTGATCTCGCAGGAACGTTGCACGGCTCTGGCGGTGGCAGATCGATCCTTTTGACCGGCCACATTGACGTCGTTCCGCCGGGTGAACGCACGCATTGGCGCTATGAACCATTTGCCGGTGTAAGGCAAGGAGACACTATTCACGGCAGAGGCGCGGTGGACATGAAGGGTGGAGTCGCATCCATGTTGCTGGCTACCGAAATTCTACGGGAACTGAATGTTCATCTCTCCGGCGATATTCTTTTCGCGACGGTTGTCGATGAAGAGATCGGTGGGATGGGCGCATTGGCATTGGCCGATCGCGGCTATCGAGCGGATGGCGGGATCCTGACCGAGCCAACCAACAATCGGATATCGCCGCTCTGTCACGGGATTCTCTGGGGTAAAATCGTGATCGATGGCATCGGCGGCCATGCCGAGTTGAAGGCACGGCACTGGAATGCCGGGGGACCCGTCGACGCGATCGGCTTGATGCGATTCGTTTTAGAAGGAATCGATGTGCTCAACGAACGCTGGCGCACGGATCCGCGAAAGAATCATCCCCTGATGGAGCTCCCCAATCAGGTTATTGTCACTCGGGTGCGCGCCGGAGAACATCCAAGCTCTATGGCGGGACGAGCAGAGATCATCATCGATGTACAGTATCTGCCTTCGGAGAAAGACGCCAATGGAGTCGGAGGCGCAGTGAAACGTGAGGTCGAAACGCATATTGCCACCTTGGCGCAGGTCGATCCCTGGTTGGCGGAGCATCCGCCGCGGGTAGAGTGGATCTTGGATGCCGATTGTGCTGAAGTGAAACCGGATCATCCAATCATTAATACCTTTGCCGAAGCCTGTGCGGCAGCGTCTCACCCGTTTCAGCTCTGGGGCATGGGAGCGCATACCGACATGGGTATCCCGACCGAATTGGCAAAAACGCCGACCGTAAACTTCGGGCCAGGCGACCCAAGTCAGGCGCACCAACCCAATGAACACGTGTCGATCAATGATCTCGTGACCTGCACTAAGGTCATCGCTCTAGCCGTTGCCCACTGGTGCCGCTGAAACCCTTTCTATGGAAACAAAAGTATTATTAGTCGGAGAAAGCTGGGTCAGTACCTCGACCCACTTGAAAGGATTCGACTTTTTTTCTTCAACCTATTATGCAACCGGCGGCGATTTCTTGATTGCGGCACTGAGTTCGGCCGGTCTTCAAGTCACCCATCAACCGAGTCATGAAGCGGCCAAAGCGTTTCCGCTGGAACTCAGCAAACTGCAAGAGTACGACGTCATTATCCTCAGCGATATCGGCGCGAACACGTTATTACTTCCACCCGAAGTCTTCCTGGAAGGTAGATGCGTTCCTAATCGTCTCCAGTTAGTCAAGGAATATGTTGGAGAGGGCGGCGGATTGGTCATGGCAGGCGGTTACCTGAGTTTTCAAGGGATCTATGGTTCGGCCCGTTACCATCGCACACCCATCGAAGAGGTTTTGCCGGTTTCGCTATTGCCGGTGGACGACCGGATAGAGAAACCTGAGGGCATTACTCCCAGGGTGACCAGGCAGGATCACCCGATCACGCAGGGTGTTGGCGGAGAGTGGCCGTATCTCCTTGGATTCAACGAAGTGAAAGCGAAGGAGAACGCAGAAGTACTGGCGACGGTCGGCGAACATCCGCTGTTGGTGGCTGGAACTTTCGCCAAGGGTCGATCTGTTGCCTGGACATCTGACATCGGCCCACACTGGTGCCCGAAAGACTTTGTCGATTGGCCAGGTTATAGCCAACTTTGGCGGCAGATCATCGCCTGGGTAAGCGGCGGCCAGCCAGGGTCAGTTCGAGCGTCGGGTTAGCAAGTGGCCGCAGCCCGACTCCGTCGCGGCGAAGCGGAACGGTGTTGACCGGACCTCTCGCCGCTCGCACCAGTGCGTTGGCAAAATTCTCAACGTTCTTATCGACAATGAAAGCGGTCACTCGATCATTCAATGCCTGTTGAAAGGCGGCCGGAGAAGCTTCGCCATGGAAGATTGTTCTGGGGATCTGGTCTTCAGGCTTAGGTAACAGTATTTAATTACGTGCGGATATCTTGAATCTTTACGGGCTGTTGCCGAATTGGGCCGTGTTTTTGCGCAAAATGTCAGGGTAGTTTCGACCTGCAATTGGTTTTTCAGGTCGGCAAAAGAGCCGATAAGGACTCCAAGAAAAGGCAATTGAG
>DASTDH010000712.1:0-9328 GCA_035710445.1 Chthoniobacterales bacterium | reverse complement strand
GCAATGGGTCATGGAGCGGCCCGCGGATCGGAATACGACTACCCCAAGGAAAAAGTTGGGAAAGGTTAATGTAAAGCTCACGAATGCCATTGGGTTCACGAGCGACGGTACACAGGTTGCACCAAAGGACGGAGACAATCTGACCATGGAAGCGGACGACAGCACGGACGGCAATCAAAAACCTCTGGCAACGGCAACACTTGGCCCCGATTTTGTTGATATCAAGTTTAAAGCTCACCAGTAAATCCGAGAGATTAGTATACTCTGACAAGCCGGGAGCAAAAGAGCGCCAGCGCGAGCCGACGAACGTTTGAGGTCCGTGCGTGATTGCTAATGGGTTTGCCCGTAGCCGCCGTCAGTTGGCGAAATAGATCCTAACATCCTGATGATTGGACCGCCGGGTTCAGGTAAATCGATGATCGCAAAGCGGATTCCATCCATTTTGCCGCCGATCAGTTTAGAGGAAGCAATCGAAACTACCAAGATCCATAGCATTTGCGGACAGCTGAACGACGACCGGCAATTCATTACTGCGCGTCCATTTCGATCGCCCCATCATACGATCTCTCTGATGCCGGTCTCCTCGGCGGAACAATGCATCCGACGCCCGGAGAAGTTAGCCTGGGAGAACGCGAACCAAGCATGCGCCAATGGTTTTGGATTCGACGATTGTTGAGGAGGAGGCGGAAGTAAGACTGGCGGGGGCGCTTTTATGGCACTTATTTGTTACTGGACCGCTTAAAAGCCGATTCCTAGAGGTACATCAGCCCGATCCTAGATAGGTATTATCTTTAGTTGGCGATTACGGCTTCTTACTCTCTTTAGACGGAGTGGGGCGCTTTGCAGCTTTCGCTTCTTGCTCGAATAAGTCATCCTTCTTGCCGAACCCTTTATTGCTTCTTATTCAGTGCCTGAGTAAACCAGTCGCCACCAAATTCAGCAGGCTTCACAGTAGTGGTGCGAGTAGTCGACTCTCCCCTGCTCTTTTGGCCGCGATCGCTGGTTCGAGATCCGGATGCAGATCCAATCTCAGGTCGACTTTTCATGGAAAGCGCTACTCGTTTGCGCGCCAGATCCACTTCCAGAACGGTCACCTGCACTTTTTGATGCACCTTCACGATGTCCGCTGGATTTTTAATGAAGTTATCGCTCAGTTGGCTGATGTGCACCAAACCGTCTTGGTGCACCCCGATATCAATGAATGCGCCAAAGGCGGTGACATTGGTAACAATCCCGGACAGCCTGAGTCCGGGTTTGAGGTCCTCAAGTTTGCTGACGCCTTCCGTAAACGCGAAAATTTCAAATTGCTCTCGAGGATCGCGCCCCGGCTTAGCGAGCTCATTCATGATGTCGGTCAGGGTAGGAAGCCCGATCGCATCATTGATGTACTGCCCGAGTCTGATGCCTTTACGTAAAGAATCATCGCGCATCAGATCGCGGACCGTACAACCTCGATCCGCAGCCATCCGATCGACAATAGAGTAACTCTCCGGATGTACCGCGCTCGCATCAAGCGGATGCGTACCATCGCGGATACGGAGAAAACCGGCCGCCTGTTGAAATGCTTTCGGTCCTAGGCGCGGAACCTTCAGTAGCTGTTGTCGGGTCACAAACGGTCCGTTCGCATTCCTGTGCGCCACGATGTTTTCGGCAAGTTGCGCATTTAGACCGGAGACATAAGCCAGGATCTGCGGACTAGCCGTATTCAGCTCGACACCAACGCTATTGACGCAACGCATCACGACGTCATCGAGCGATCGCTTCAATCCACGCTGATCGACATCGTGCTGGTATTGACCAACACCGATCGACTTAGGATCGATCTTCACCAACTCCGCCAACGGGTCCATCAATCTTCGCCCGATGGAGACAGCACCACGCACGGTTACATCCTGATTCGGAAATTCTTGGCGCGCGACCTCCGAGGCCGAGTAGACCGATGCGCCACTTTCATTAACCATTACGATAACTATCGATTTCGGTAGACCCAGACCGCGAACAAACATTTCCGTTTCCCGCCCACCGGTACCGTTACCGATCGCGATAGCCTCGATCCCAAAACGCTCACAATAGGCCCGAATCTTGGTCGCAGCCTCATCCGCGTTTCGGGGCCCTTGTTCCGGGTAAACGACGTCGTGGTGGAGAAGTTGGCCCTGAGGATCAAGGCAGACGATTTTGCAACCCGTTCGGAAACCAGGATCGATGGCTAAAACCTTCTTCCGGCCCAGTGGTGCAGCCATAAGCAGTTCGCGAATGTTCTCGCTAAAAACCCGAATCGCTTCTTCATCGGCCCGTTTCTTGAGAACGATCCGCGCCTCGGTTTCCATTGATGCCCCAAGAAGGCGTCTATAACAGTCGTGTGCGGCCGCCTTCACCTGGGCAGCACACGGTGAGTTCCCGCGAACAAACAACGCCTCGAGAATACTCAGCGCTTCTTCTTCCGGCGGCTGAACCCGAAAAGAAAGAAATCCTTCCGATTCACCTCGCCGAACAGCGAGAATACGATGGGACGGCGCTTTGGCTACTGGTTCGTTCCAATCAAAGTAATCCTTAAATTTGGCGCCCTCTTCCTCTTTCCCGGCAACCACCTTGGATTTGATTATCCCCTTTGCGTGAAACAAATCCCGCATTCTGTTCCTGGCGCGCTCATCATCATTCATCCGCTCGGCCAGAATATCCCGAGCACCCGCTATTGCATCTTCAACGCTCGTGACAGCCTTTTCCTTCTTTTCGGATTCGACCAGAAACCGATGGGCTTCCGTAAACGGCTCGGCCGCCGCATTCGTTTGATTTTGGAAAAGGTAATCGGCGAGCGGCTCCAGACCCTTTTCCCTGGCGATTGTGGCCCGGGTGCGTTTCTTTGGACGGAGCGGAAGATAGATATCTTCCAGCAGCGTCATCGTTTCTGCAGCAGCCAGCTTTTTTCCGAGTTCCTCGGTCAAAAGGTTACGTTCCCCCAAGCTCTTTATGATAGCTTCCCGTCGTTGATCGAGTTCTTCGAGTTGCTCTAGGCGATCGCGAATCGCAGTAATCTGAACTTCGTCAAGCGAACCGGTAGCCTCTTTGCGGTAACGAGCAATGAACGGCACCGTGGCACCATCCGCGAGGAAGGCGTGAACCGCGCGAACCTGGTTCGGCTGGAGTTTGATCTCTCGAGCAATCTTGGCAACGTGAATTGGGTTGTCGGACATGGGAAAAAAGAAAAGAAATGGCCAACCAATACACGTCGAACAGACCTGGTCGACAAGCGCTAATCGCGGATTTGAGCCGCAAATTCTACCGCTAGCGCCTTTCGCACCGCTAACCAATTAATAAGGAACGATTCTCCTGAACCCACTGCCGGAGAGTCATTGAAGGCGTGCCCGTGAGGTACGGAGTGTCGTCTCGGACGGTTCCGAAGTCTTCCATGCGACCATCTGAGAATTGTTTCAGGAACTCGATAACTGCAGCGGCATACCAGCTCTCAACGTTGTAGTCTCCGGTTGACGCCATTGTTGAGGCAAAATCCTCCGGCTTCTTACGGTCACACCGGATCGGTCGTCCCAGCGCGCCCGGAGAAGGTCTTGCCTTAGCGTGCAGATTCAAGAGATAGAGGATATCAACAATAATGTTTCCTCGCGTACGTTAGACAGGAATCCCCCGATCCTGGAAATTCTGTGCAGACGCCGCCTGATTCAGTATTTTTCTGGACTCCCCCATGAACCTAAAACTCAAGAAACTTAGCCAGGCAATTCTGGAGCTTAATGACGGAGGTTCGCTTGAATCCCTCTATGTGAACTATTCGGTTTGCCTCCGGCATTTGATAGGATATCTCTCGCAAAACGATGATTCCAACCGGAAGGCTTTGTTGGCCGTGTTACGGAATATGGCATTCAATAAGCATCAAGATCTTGCGCAGCCTGTCGACGAAGCAGCAATCAACCGGGAAATGAAAGACGCTTTCCGTAAGCTTCTTCTCCAAGAATTGGGAACGACAACCAAAGAGGATATTGATACGCTCTACGAAACAATCGAAAAGGGTGAAATTAGATAGCAGCAGTTTTCTCTGCTCGTAATGGTCCTATTTCTGTTACCGGCATGAATACAGATAGATCCGTTGCAATCGTCGGTGGTGGTCCGTGCGGGTTGATGATGGCGCTATTGCTCGCCCGCACAGGTATCCGCTGCGTCGTGTTTGAGAAGAGATCAGGCATCTCGACTCATCCTAAGGCGATGGGTGTATCGCGGCGAATTGCGGAGCTCTTTAAACAGCTGGGTTTGCTTGAGCCGATACGGAACGGATCACTGGCCGGTGAAGGACGTTTTCTTTCCATTTGGTCCAAATCGCTCGTGGGCGAAGAGCTGGGACGAGTACCGTTCGCTCACGTTCCCGGCGAGTTTACGCCCTGCACCGGTTTGCACTGTCCTCAAACCTTGACCGAAAAAGTACTCCTCGACGCGGTCACAGCCGAGTCGCTTGCCGAAGTTAGGTTCGACTGTGAGGTTCTCAATATCCAGCCACACGAAGACTGTGTGCGGTTGTCTTTGCCGGGGAATCAGACCGTTGATGTCCCCTGGGTAGTGGCGGCAGACGGTGCGGGCAGCGCTATCCGGCACTCGCTTGATGTGGATACTGACGGACCAGGTGATATGGGCCATTTCCTCAATGTAATGTTCCGAGCCAACTACGGAACACATTTGAGGGAGCGTCCCGCTATCTTGTATCAGACACTCTCAAGTGAATACTGTGAGTTCTTCGTGGCAGTCAATGCCGACGATCTTTGGTTGATGCATCATTTTCTGCAACCCGGCGAGGAACCGAAGGATTTCCCTTCGGACCGGCTTCAGACAATGATCCGCGCCGCCTCCGGGTCGCCGGCTGAACCGGTAGAAGTTTTGAGCGTCGTGCCGTGGGTCATGAGCCCGAAGGTTGCCCGACGATATCGGATTGACCGGACATTTCTGGTTGGCGATGCCGCTGCTCGACTCTCGCCCGCCGGCGGTATGGGGTTGAACACTGGGCTGCAGAGTGCTCATAACCTGGCGTGGAAACTGGCTTGTGTGATAAATGGGCAAGCCGGGGATTCGTTGCTCGATACCTACCAGGAAGAACGACGCGATGCTGCGCTTCGGACGATGGAAAACACCAACCGAAACGCCGACGAGATTTTCAGCGTTGTTGCAAGTGCCATGGAAAACAATTGGGACAAAGTTCGCTACCTGATTGCTCAAAGCCGGCGCCGCGGCGCTGGTCTTGGCCAGGACCTGGGTCTCGCTTATTCGCGGGGCGCATGTTACCCGATGGCTCAGAGCCGATGCCGGTAGACCATCCGATTAACGACTATAAACCTTCTGCTCGGCCGGGATCACGTGCTCCCCATCTATGGATCGAGCGGCACGGGAGAAAGATTTCAACTCTGGATCTTTTCGGCATGCAATTCGTTTTGCTAACCGGAAAAGATTGTAGCCCGCCAGAGTTAGAAAAATCCGCCAGTGCGGCAGGAGCTTGCCCGATTGTCTTTCTGCAAAATGGAAGAGATTTTGCGGCCGACGGGTTCGAAGAACTCTACGGTATTTCCTCTGCCGGAGCCGTGTTGGTTCGCCCGGACGGTTACGTTGGCGCTCGCTGGACAGAACTTTCCCCAAATTTTACGGAACAGTTTCAATCCGCGTTCGCCTCGATTCTCCGGAATACGCTTTCAGAGAAAATGATGGCCTAAAAGGCGCCAGTGCATTGTTGGGACACAATATGCCATAGCCGTGCCCGACGCCACGCCGTCCGGTCGTAGCGGCGAGTGGTACCCGTCTTTCACCTACTGTCTACAACCAAACGCAAAAAGGAGACTTGCAATGTCGAGGATAATGTTCGTGAACCTGCCTGTGGCAAACCTTGTAAAATCAAAAACCTTTTACGAAGCCATTGGCGCCAAAAACAATCCGCAATTCACGGATGATACATCGGCCTGTATGGTGTTTTCCGATACCATCAATGTGATGCTCATCACGCACGATAAATGGCGTGTGTTTACCAGCAAAGCGATCCCTGATTCTCATCAGTCGAGCGAAGTCATGCTGGCAATATCATGCGACAGCCGCGACACCGTTGACACGATGCTGGATGCAGCCGGTGCGAATGGAGGCAAATCCGATGTTAACCCCAAACAAGATCACGGTTTCATGTATAACCGCAGTTTCGAAGACCCTGATGGTCATATCTGGGAAGCGGCGTGGATGGATATGTCCGCGGTCCCCACGGGGGCCTAACTAAACGCTCTCAGACTTGGCAAACCGATTTTGCGAACTACTGCTATAAGGGTCAATTGACTGAGCAGTTTACCTTAATCTCGCTTACTTGCGCCCACCTAAGACCGAGAGTTCCCATCGATACCCATCGGGGTCATGGAACCACAGACCCATGTTAGGCGACCCAGGAGCTTCCGGTCCGATTTCGTCGCCGGGATCTTCGATATCAACCCTCTCCTTCTTGAGGTGTTCGAGCGCTTGACGCAATTTCGCCATGCTAGGCAAGTGAAACGACATATGGCCGATCGTTTCCGGCGACGGTTTGCCTTTAAACAAAGCGATCGTCACGTTTTCGTTGCCCACTGCAACTCCATCTTCGAACTCAAATTCAACGGATAAGCCGAGCGCACGTTCGAACCATTTGGCGCTGCGTTTGGGATTAGCTACAGCCAATCCAAAATGACCAACTGTTCCTACTGTGAATGGAGGTTTCATCAGAGCTCGACCAGAATGATGGTGGGGGAATTTCAACGACTCTCGGTCAAAAAGTTGTCGGAATGATATTGTTTGGCTTCCTCCACTGACTCGAAATCTGTCACCAGCATTCCAGCCACATTGAGAATAAACCGTTCCCCGTCCGGTAGTATACTGGCATCTTTGAACGTCCAATTACGGTCAAGGTCCACGGCCCATCCAGTCTTTTGCTCGTTCATCGCTTCCTCCAATTCTAATTCGATTTCGGAGCAAAAATTGGACCTACAAGAGACGAGTTGGTGGGCATATAAGATGCTGAGCGCGCTAAATATAACGCATTGAGCGCGTTAGATGTTAAAGTTGAGTTGGCCAATGTGGGTCTGCGTCTGCGCGTTGGGCGGAGCGGACTCGCATTCCGCGATGACGAACTGACTCCTGGTGAGATTGAGAAGATTTCAGTCTGAGAAAAATCGGCGATGAGGCGAGCAACCGGGGATCTACCACGATGAGGCATCGCACTAACCGAACCTACCGAGTCCATGTCGTTACGGCGCGTGTACGTTCCACCAAATCATCCAGGTCGCGCTGCAGTTGCTCTACCCCGAAGGCGCTGCCGAGAATGCGACTCAAGACATCGGTCGGCAGTGTGCGGGTGGCCCCCTCTCGGCGTATCGTCTCGATTGCAGCGATGAAAGCGGCCATCGCGGTTCGTGCTGCCGCTGAGTCAGGTGGCGGGTGGCGGGATGGCAGAGCGGCGGCTAGAACGCACAGCTCAGCCGCAACCGCCTTGGCATATGCGGACCAAGGCGGCGCCAGAGCCGAGTGAAGGTGGTCTGGCCAGGGTGTAACAAACATGCGATTCAACGTGAGGATGTCCTGCCGGAGCCGGCGCAGGGTGCGGAACAAGGGCTCCGGATCCGGATGGTCAGACAGGCGACTGCGACGCTCATGCGCGGCTTCTTGTGCCGCAGTGCTCAGGGCGTTGAGCGCGGCCTGCACGCGCGTCGGCAGCTTACCGAGATCCGGTGCGCCGGTGCGCACTGCCGGCTCCAATGCCTTCATGATTTCGGCAAGCAGCAGTGCGGTTTCGGCTGCCGCCTCACGAAGATGCCCGTGGGCCCGCGCAGGGGCGACCAGCACGGACACCGCTACGCCGACCACGGACCCGAGCGTGATCTCCATTACTCGGTTGAGCGCGTAGCCGAGCGGGCCCAACGTCGCGCTGCTGCTGCTCAGCAGCACGATGACCGCGGTGACAGGTGCGATACGGTAATGCGGCGCGTAAGCGGTCAGTAGAACGAGCGGCGTAATGGCACCGACGAGGACGAGACCAAGAGTGATCGGCGTGTGGGCGGGCAGCAGGACCGCGGCGAGGGCGCCAACCAGCGCGCCGCAGATCGAACCAACGAGGCGATCGATTGCCGCCTTCAAAGATCCACCGACGCTGGTCTGGGTAACGATGATGGCCGTTAGCACGGCCCAGTAGGCCTGGGTTTGATGGAGGGCGGTGGCCAGCGCGTAGGCGAGCGCGGTCGAAATCATCATGCGCAAGACGAGTCCGAGGCGGGCGCGGTGGCGGGCGAGCGGCATCCCCTTCGCCAAGTTGGTCTGTTTTCCGAATCGTTGTGCATCCCCGAACTCGAAGAGCTGACGATTAAACCTTGAATGAAGTTCCCGAGTGTCCGGACCGCGGGGCGAGAACATTCTCGCTTACTTCCGCCATGGAAGACATCCCGCCAAGCGGACTTCGCAGAGATCATGATCGACGGTCCCACAAAATCAGGAGGACAGATCGGAATCCGCGCTGGCTTCTCTGGGACCGCTACCGCAAAGTTCATATCGATTCGAGAAGCCGAGAGCTTCGCCGCTATTTAGGGGAAAGTAACAGAGTCTTGTCCAGAGTATAGCGAACATTATATTTTGATGTTTCATTCATTGAATCTTTGGACGCGACCCCCTCGGCTGCGGCATCTACCTGACTCATCACCGCGAGGATGTCTACCCGGATCCGGACGAATTCAGGCCCGAACGCTTTTTGGAACGCCATTATTCTCTTTTGAGTATTTGCCGTTTGGCGGCGGTGTCCGGCGTTGCATTGGTATGGCGTTTGCCCAATTCGAGATGAAATTGGTGACTAGCGGCATCTTGTCGGGCTTTGAGCTTGCGATGGCCGATAACCGTTCCGTACACCCGGTGCGTCGCGGCATAACCTCAGGGCCATCTCCGTTTCGAATGGTTGTCCGATTATAGATCGGTGAGGAACCATAAGTAATCGAGTCGCTCAGGGATGATCCGCATCAGCTCCCGTTCGCTTTTAATGTCGTCCAGAAACAACAAAGCATCATGCGCAGGATGACCTCGGGCGGTACCGATTTATTCCCTCGCCGACCGTAGGTGTGCGCCACTTGCCCACTCACGAAACTTAACTCCAGCGCCTCATTGGTCCGCTGCAATGGATGATCGGCGCGCACCCGTTTATCCAGATTGACCCGGTAGCTCCACATCGGCGCTTGCGGATCTCGTTCTCCCGTGATAAGAACTAGATTCTATCAGATATGTAACTACATGAGCTACATTATTTTACCGCTTATTTTGGCAACACGCCGTTAAAGACGCGACCCGGGCAATTCGG
>DASTDH010000711.1:0-13002 GCA_035710445.1 Chthoniobacterales bacterium | reverse complement strand
GAAAGCTGTTTATGCAGTCTCCTACTCCGGTGGCAGTATCACAGGTACTTGGTCTGCGGCGACCGGTGAAAGTCGGGATGATCAGCTTGGGCTGCGCCAAGAATCTTGTGGACGCGGAGATCATGCTCGGGGATATCCGGCGGCGCGGGATGGAGATTACCAGTTCCGCTGATGATGCGGACGTCTTGATTGTCAATACCTGCGCGTTCATCGATTCGGCCAAGGAAGAATCTATTGATGCGATTTTGGAGGCGCATCAACGGCGCGGCCTTCGAAAGCGAAAGCACCAAAAGCTGTTAGTAAGCGGATGCATGTCGCAGCGATTCTCCGCTGAATTGTCTTCGGAGCTTCCCGAGGTCGATGCCTTCTTCGGTCTCGACCAAATCCGCGAGGCAGGTGCCATCGTGGAACGCGTCTTAGGGCGGAGAAAAGAAGAGAAGCCGCTCAATTTGGTAACACCAAAGTCGAGGTTTATTCCGGATTTCGACACTCCTCGTTTTCGACTTACGCCCAATCATTACGCATACGTGAAGATCGCGGAAGGATGCAATCATCCCTGCAGCTTTTGTGTTATCCCGCAAATGCGGGGACGGCATCGAAGTCGTTCGATCGAGTCTGTGGAGGCCGAAGTCCGGCATTTGGTTGCGGAAGGGGTGAAGGAATTCAACCTGATTAGCCAGGACACGACCTATTTCGGAATGGACTTGTGGTCGGAAAAAGCGAGTCCGCGCCAGCCGGTTGATCCCGATCGGGGCCAAAGCTTGATCCATCTTTTGGAACGCCTGGAAAGGATCCCCGGAGATTTCTGGGTACGCCTGCTCTACACACATCCTGCGCATTCGAGCCGGGAGCTAGTCAGAGCGATCGCGGCTAGCCACAAGGTAGCCAGGTACATTGATATGCCGCTGCAGCATATTCATGATCATATGCTTGGTCTGATGCGGCGCGAAACTTCCAGCCAACACATTGAAGAGCTCGTTTCCTCGATCCGTGAAGGTATTCCCGGGGTGAGCTTGCGAACGACTTTTATTGTGGGTTTCCCTGGTGAGACAGATGAACATTTCCGGGCTCTTCTTGATTTTATCGAGCGGGTTCGCTTCGAACGACTGGGAGTATTTATGTATTCGCAGGAAGAGGGTTCCCGTGCCGCCAAGATGCCGAATCAGGTCACTAAAGAGATCAAACAAGCTCGCTATCAGGAGGCGATGGAGCTGCAGCAAAAGATCGCGCAGGAGCATTCGCTGGCCAAAGTGAATTCCGAACTCAAGGTACTGGTTGAGCAGCCGCTGGTGGCACGAACAGAAGGCGACGCGCCCGAAGTGGATACCCGAGTTCTCTTGGAAAGCCCCGGACCGGTAGGCGAGTTCGCCAGGGTGCGAATTACCGGTGCGCAGGTATACGACCTGCGCGGACAAATTATCGGGACTCCGGATCGAACTCCGGTCGCCCAGCATTAGCTCGGCGCCTCATTCCGCTGTTCGCATTCCGCCATCCGCGTTTCCGCACTATGTGCCCGGGGTCGGAGTTGGCGTTGTCGGTGGCTGTGGGGTCGCCGTAGGAACGGGAGTGGCGCTCGGAGTTGGAGTTGCGGTCGGGCTGCTACTCGGACTTGGTGACGCTGATGGCGAAGCCTTTGGGCGACGATGACGCTTCTTGGTCGCGGTTGCCCCAGCTTTTTCAATCGTCTTTCCGGTATTCTCGACTCCTTTCCCGACCGTTCGTGCAGTAGCTTTTGCTCCCTGCTTGATTGTTTCTCCGGTTTCGCTCGCCGCTTTTTTTACGGTTTTTCCGGTCTTCTCGACTGGGCCTTGGTCCTGCGCCCAAATCAGGCCGAAAGGCAAACCCACCGCTGCAAGGATGATCAATGTTAATTTTCTCATAACAGTTGCTTATTCGTGTTAAGAGATCGATTCCCAAACATCGACTGGACGCAATTTGCTATTCGCTATTTGTCGTCCCGCTCGATGACCGCCGAAAAGGTTTGGTTTGCGCCGATCGGTTGGCGCGCGATATTCGGGTGACGTACAAACTTTTGCCGGAGTGACCAAGGTTCCATTTCTCGATTTACGAAGACAATATCTGCCCTTGCGAGAGGATATCCTTTCCGGAATTGCCGCGCTCTGTGACCAGCAGACTTTCATTCTTGGAGCTCCCGTTCAAGAACTCGAGCAAAAGATAGCGGCGTTGGCCGGAACTGCCTATGGGGTTGGTACTTCGTCCGGAACCGATGCGCAGCTTGTGACGCTAATGACCTTAGGTATCGGACCAGGCGACGCGGTATTGACTTCCCCGTTTACTTTTTTTTCCACCGCCGGCTGCATTTCTCGGGTCGGGGCGACACCGGTCTTTATCGACATTGATCCGAACACTTTCGCCATGTCGCCGGATCGGCTGGAGGAGTTTCTGGTGAAGCGTTGTGTAACGACATCGGCCGGGGTTAAGACTCTGGATGGCAAGCGGGTCCGCGCGGTGATCCCGGTACATCTGTTTGGCCTATGTGCAGATATGCACTCGATTGTGAAGGTCGCCAGCCGCTGGGATCTGCCGGTGATCGAAGATGCGGCTCAGGCGATCGGCGCGAAGTATCCGTTTCAGGACGGTGAGCGCAGCGCAGGCGGCGTTGGGCTCGCCGGTTTCTTTAGTTTCTATCCGACAAAGAACCTGGGAGCTTTTGGCGATGCGGGCATGGTGGTGACCAACGATTCGCGACTGGCCCATGGTCTCCGGCTGATGCGAAACCACGGTATGGAACCGAAGTATTATCATCCCGAAATCGGTGGAAATTTCCGATTAGATGCTTTGCAGGCGGTGATTCTGCTGAAAAAACTGCCCCATTTGAGCGCATGGTCGCAACGCAGATGGGAGATCGCGCAAAAATACCGTGAAGCGCTTTCCGACTTAAGTCCGAATCTCCGACTACCGCTAGAACCTAACCGAGAGACGTGCGGACCGCTCGGCCACATTTTCCATCAATTTGTCATACGTACCAAAGATCGCGATGCGCTGCGAGCGCACCTGCAGGAAAGGGGAATCGGCACCGAAATTTATTATCCACTCGCCCTTCATCAACAAAAATGTTTCCGGCATCTCGGTTATCAAAAGGGGGAGTTTCCGGGAGCGGAATGTGCAGCGAGGGAGTGTCTGGCATTACCAATATTTCCGGAATTGACCCAGGAGGAGATCGATCAGGTGACTGGGGCGATCCGCACGTTCCTTGAGCAGAAGTATGTTTGATATCAGCGAAAAGTCGAAGTCGATCGAAAAGGCGTTCTTGATCGGAGTGTTTCAGACGCCGGCCGAAAGAGAAGAATCGGCGAGTCTGCTGGACGAACTAGAGGCGTTGGTCGAGACACTATCTATTCCAGTAGCGGAAAAGCAGCTCATCCGAGTCTCGGAGCCGAATTCGCGCTACTTCGTCGGATCCGGCAAAGCGGAGGAGATAGCAGCTCGGGCCAATGAGCTGGGGTCGGATGTCATCGTGTTTGACAATGAGCTACAGCCTGCGCAGCAGCGGAATTGGGAGGCTCTGGCCAACATAGCGGTAATCGACCGACAGGAAGTCATTTTGGACATTTTCGCACAACGGGCCCATACGAAGGAAGCGCGGCTCCAAGTCGACTTGGCTCGGCTTGAGTACTCATTACCTCGATTGACTCGGGCATGGGAACACCTCAGTCGACAGGCAGGCGGTCTCGGAGCCAAGGGCGAGGGCGAAACTCAACTTGAGACTGACCGCCGGCTGGTGCGTAGACAAATTGATCGGCTGAAGGCGGACCTGGACCGTGTGCGATCCCGGCGAGCGACTCAGAGAAAACGACGCCAACGTTTGCCGTTACCGCATGCGGCGATCGTAGGGTACACGAATGCCGGCAAATCGTCTCTTTTGCGCCGTCTGACTGGAGCCGAGGTCTTGGTAGAGGATAAGCTTTTTTCTACTCTGGATCCAAAGACCCGCCGGATTGATTTGGAAGGCGGTCAAAAACTGCTTTTGACCGACACGGTCGGCTTCGTTCGCAATCTTCCGCATCGGCTGGTAGAAGCCTTCAAAGCGACCTTGGAAGAAGCCACCCTCGCTGATTTTTTGATTCATGTCCTCGATGCCAGCCACCCGAGGGTCTACGAGTTTCATGCAACCACCATGCGCGTTCTCAATGAGCTAGGGGCTGACACCAAGAGAGTCATCACCTTGCTCAACAAGGTTGACCAAGTGGAAGACTCGAGTTCATTGCATGCTCTCCGATTGCACTTCCCCGACGCGGTTTTCGGTTCCGCTCACACTGGACAAGGGATGGATGAGTTGCTGCATTTGTGCGGAGAAATGCTTCGGGAATGGGTTACCAAGGTAGAGCTCGCGCTTCCGCTTTCGCGGACTGAGTTGCTGTCCCTATTGCACCGGACGAGCCGCGTCCTTAGCCTCAACTACGACGACCGGCATGCGAACGTGGTGGCAATGGTCTCACCCAAAGTCTTTGCTCGGGTCGAACCATTCTTGGTACGCCGAGAGCCGGAATTCCAAACCGCCTAGGCAGCGAACGACAACTAGTGTTTGTTGCCGTTCGTCGGCGGCCGTTGTCGTTCGCTGTCGTTTGTTGTCGTCGGGAGAGGGGTTGCCGTGCTCGGCGGGTTGGATGTCAGCTTCGCTTTCGAAGCGTCGATTTTGGTGGCCAATTTCTGATTAGCAGGATCGAGCTTCAGCGCTCGTTGCCAATAAACTTCGGCCTCGCCCAGATTGTTTAACGCCTGGTAGGTGTCACCGACATGCTCGAGTACGATTGGATCTTCCGGTTTCAGTCTTTCTACCGCGCGGAGCAGCTCGGTCAGCGCTTTGGCAAAATCTCCGGTATGAAAGTAATACCAACCAAGACTATCGATGTAGGCGCCGTTGTCGGGTTGGAGCTCAAGCGCCTTCTTAATCATCACCCCGGCCTCGTCGAGATTGATGTTTCGATCGACGTACATGTATCCCAAATAGTTGTAAGCTTGTGCCGCTTTGGATGGATCTAGTTCAATGCATTGCTTAAAAAGTCCCGCCGCTTTGTCGACCAGATTCGATTGTTCGGCGGCGACCGCATAATTGAAATAGAAGGCGGCATCAAGAACTTCCGGCTGGGAAGTCTTCGCTTCTTGTAATGCCGCTTCGTAGATGGGCAGGGCATCAGAATATCGTTTGGCTGTACTCATGGCCACAGCCAGACTGTAAGTCATCTGCGGGATAGGAAACTGATGCCGAGCCTGTTGCAGCGTTAGAATCGCATCGTCGAATTTTTTGAGCTCCAACTGCATTTCAGCCGCGTGCAAATAGTTCTCAGGCTGATTTGGAGCCAGGAGGATTGCCTGCTCATAGTTACTTAGAGCGCGCTCGAGATTGCCTCCTTCCTGGTATAGCCGGGCAAGAAATTCGTAGCTTTCCGGGCGCAAGGAGTTGGTTTTGATCATTTCTTCCAGCGTTCGAATTGCTTCGTCGCGCTGGCCGGTTTTCAGGAAGCTTTGGGCCAGCTTATAACGGATTTCAGTATTGCCCTGGCTAACTTCGAGCGCCTTCAGATAAGCGGTGATGGCATTTGGAACCTGACTAATCTCAACGTATGCGTCACCCACCTTCGAGAGAACATCGACATCATCCTTGGCTAGCGACATTGCCTTTTTCAGGTACGGTTCGACTGCGGCTGAATGACTAGTTTGGAAGACCCCTTTGTCGCTGGAATAAAGTCGTATGCCAAGATCGGTTAGAGTAAGCCAAGTCGCTGGATCTTGGCTTTCCAACTTTTGCGCGCGTTGTAGAATCGCCTCCGCGTTCTTCCTGCGATTCAGAGCGAAATTGATCTCGAACATGGCCTGATAGGGAGCCAACCGATCTGGAGCCAAACGCAAGGCCTGTTCGGCGTAGGGCACAGCAAGATCGGCTTTGCCGAGTCTTTGCAGGTAGATATCGGCGAGGTTGAGAAGTGCCTGGACCTCATCGGGACGAACTTTGACGAGATCCTTTAAGAGATCGAGCGCCGAAGGAATATTTTCGCGCTTAACGTATTCGTTGGCAATGCGTATGGCGATTTGAGGATTGCCGCCCGGATCGAGTTGCAACGACTTGGTGTATGCCGCCAGCGCTGAGTCGTAATCGCCATCTTCTTCAAGGATTAGGCCTTGCATGAAAGCAGCTTCAGCATCCGCCTTCCTCTCGGAGAATTTAGATAGCGATTGGTCCGGAGTCGACGGCCGGACATCAAAAAACAAGCTCTGCTCGAGATCGCGATTCTTCGGCGCCGGCTTACTCGTTTGGGCGGTCGCGCCCCAAGCTACGCCGGCCGCGAGCGCGAGACTGCTACACCAAAGAAATAATGAGTGCACCGAGCATGAGGATCGGAGCCGATTGTTCATCGGTATACTCGCTGACTCCGATCCCGTCATGGAGTCAACCTAAAGATTAGGACTTGTACCGCAAACGCTTCTTGTGGCGATTCTCCTTCATACGTTTGCGTCGCTTGTGCTTGGCAATTTTGGCCTTTCGTCTTTTCTTTAGGGAACCCATAATCAGGTACGATCACGCTGGTTCTATTGGTTGCCGGACCAGCAGCCGGAGTTAAGTGCTCAACTAACTCTAATAAACGACTTTATTCAACGGGTACTCAATGATGCCTTCGGCCCCGAGGAGCTTAAGCTCCGGGATGATCTCGCGCACAACGGTCTCGTCAATCACGGTTTCGATGGCGACCCAGCCGCCTTGAGCCAAAGGTGAAATCGTGGGATTTCGTAGCGCCGGTAAGCGCGCAAGCAGATCGCTCAACTTGGATTCTTCCAAATTCATCTTAAGGCCCACTTTGTCCCGGGCGTTAAGCGCTCCTTGCAGCAACAAGAAAATTCGCCGGAGCTTTGTCTCCTTCCAAACGTCGCGCATCGCGACGTGATTGGCGATCACTTGCGGGAAGGATTCCGTGAGCACTTGAAGAATGCGCAAGTTATTTGCCTGCAATGACGCGCCGGTTTCCGTAATCTCCACGATCGCGTCGACTAACTCGGGTACTTTTACCTCAGTTGCTCCCCAACTAAATTCAACTGCGGCTTCGACTCCGTGCTTCTGCAAAAACCGTCGGGTGATGCCGACCGCCTCGGTGGCAATCCGCTTACCTGCCAGATCTTCAATCCGCTGGATGGGCGAATTCTCCGGTACAACCAGAACCCAGCGGGTTGGCCGCGAGCTTGCTTTGCTATAGCTGAGATCACCGAGCACGTTCACGTCAGAACCGTTCTCCTCAATCCAATCTTTGCCGGTGATCCCGCAGTCCAGGAAGCCGCGTTCGACATATCGGCTAATCTCTTGGGCCCGAAGCAACCGGACTTCCAGTTCAGGATCGTCGATCGCCGGTTTATAGGACCGCTGATTGAGCGTGATGCGATACCCGGCCTTCGCAAATAGCTCCAGCGTAGCCTCTTGGAGACTTCCGGACGGCAATCCAATGCGAAGTTTGTTTTGGCTCATCGATAAAAAGGGGCGTTTACGTACAAGCAACTTCCGTCACAAGCCAGAAAATTCTTTTGGAAATCGAACGTTTTTTAGGTGCGCGGAATCCGAGACCGTGGTTATCAGAGAAGATTCGTATGGCACTCAATACTAAACTTCTTACGCGGGCCGCGACGGAAGCGCGCGGATTGGCAATGGACGCGGTCCAAGCCGCTAATTCCGGTCACCTCGGGCTGCCTTTAGGGGATGCGGAGATGGGGGCGGTTCTGTTTGGACATGCTTTGCGGTACTATCCGGACGACCCTCGTTGGCTGGGCCGGGACCGGTTTGTTCTGTCCGCCGGGCATGGCAGCATGTTTTTGTATTCCTGGCTGCATCTCTCCGGGTTTGATGTCTCGATCGATGACATCCGAAACTTTCGACAACTGCACAGCAAAACGCCCGGGCACCCGGAATTTGGGGAGACTCCAGGGGTAGAATGCACCACCGGCCCGTTGGGGCAAGGAGTCGGAAACGCGGTGGGTCTGGCGATTTCAGGCAAGATGGCCGCCGCGCGCTTTAACACGGCAAAGCACGCAATCATCAATCACAAAGTGGTGTGCATTGCCGGGGATGGATGTCTTCAGGAGGGCGTAGCGGCCGAGGCATCGGCCTTCGCCGGTCATTACAAACTGGACAACTTGATCCTAATCTATGACTCGAACCTGGTCACTCTCGATGCGATGGCAAAACTCTCGCAAAGTGAGGACACGGCGCAGCGATTTGCCGCCTATGGATTCGATGTGCTCCATGTTGACGGTCAAAACATGGAAGAATTCCTCGCTGTATTCGAGAAGGCGAAGGGGGCGACCAGCGGCCGGCCACAATTCATTGTTGCCCATACCATTATCGGGAAAGGTATTCCCGAAGTGGCCGGTACCAACAAGGCGCACGGTGAGGCCGGTGTTAAGTTTGTTGATGCGGCTCGAAAAGCATTGGGCCTGCCGGACGAAAAGTTCTACGTTTCGACCGAGGTCCGAGAGTACTTCGCCGAACACAAGCAAACCTTAAAAAAGGCTTACGACGCCTGGCAAAAGACGTTCCGCGACTGGCAGGAGGAAAATCCAAAATTAGCGGCTCTCCTCGAACAGGGTATTAAGCATGAACTCCCTCCCGATCTGTTGCAGCGTGTCCCGGAGTTTCCGGCTGATGCAAAAATCGCGACCCGTAAGGCGGGAAGCGAGGTCTTGCAACCCCTTGCCCAGGCTGTCCCGCTCCTAATCGGCGGAAGCGCTGACTTGTACGGCTCGACGCTCAACTATATTCAGTCTGACAAGGATTTTAACTCGGAGAATTGGTCTGGAAGGAATATCAGATTCGGAATCCGGGAGCACGGAATGTGTGCGATACTAAACGGTATCGCCTATGACGGGATTTTCCGTCCTTCCGGGGCGACGTTTCTAGTGTTTGCTGACTATTGTCGTCCGCCTATCCGTCTGGCTGCGCTCGCCAAGCTTCCGGTAATTTACGTTTTCACCCATGATTCAGTGGGTGTCGGCGAAGATGGCCCTACCCATGAGCCGGTCGAAACCGTCAGCGGTTTGCGAGTAATTCCGAATTTGGACGTGTACCGCCCAGCCGATCCCGAGGAGTGCGCAGCCGCGTTCGTCTCTGCTCTTGGCCGAACTAGCGGACCGACATTGCTGGCCTTGACCCGCCAGGCTTTGCCCAATTTGACAGAGATCCCCGCTGATCGACGACGGCAGGGAGCGCTTCGGGGTGCTTATATTCTACATAAAGAGACGGCTCCACTGGAGCTCATCCTTATTGCGACCGGTTCGGAGGTCCAGCACGCTTTGGCTGCCGCGAAGCAGTTGGGCAACGGAGTAAGAGTCGTTTCCGCCCCTTGTCTCGAGGAGTTCGATCGCCAGGATGAATCTTACCGAAACGAGGTTTTACCGCCTTCCTGCCGCAAAAGGGTCTCGATCGAAGCTGGGGTTACTCCGCTTTGGTATAAGTATGTCGGGTTGGACGGAAAGACCGTGGGGATTGATCGATTCGGATTGAGCGCTCCGGGAGAAAAAGTCATGAAGGAGCTTGGGATTACTGCTGAGCACCTGATTGAGGTAGCGAAGACCCTGCTGTAGGAAGCTTGATAGGGGGGCTCTCCTTTAGGTCCTCTTGCGTTTCCGGTCAAAGCGATTGAACGGGGCGGCGGACCTAACGGGCGCAGTCGCCACCGTCGCGCTAGCGGCTACAGGGCACATGAAATAGTATTTGCGTATTCTCGGTAGACAATTAGAGATTATCGCTCTGATGTCTGTCTCCGAGCTACCTTCCAGTACCGAGATTAAAGCGCTGGCTCGCCAGTTTGAGTCCACTGCTCCAGGTGAAATCCTGGCCTGGTCCGCTGGTACTTTTCCCGGGCGCGCGGCGATTGGGACGAGTTTCCAGGGCGCGGGCCTGGTAGCGATTCATCAAGCCGTTACCGCCGGGCTGGAACTCCCGGTATTTACCATCGATACCGGCTTGCTCTTCGCTGAGACACTCGAACTGAAGGACCGTCTGGAAAGGTTCTTCGGCATCGAGATTGAGTCCCTTGAGCCCGAGCATACCGTCGAGGGACAAGCCCGCGAACTCGGAGCAAACCTTTGGGAACGAAATCCGGATCTCTGTTGCACGATGCGGAAAGTGATGCCATTGCAGAGAAAACTTTCGGAGTTGGATGCGTGGATTTCGGGGCTTCGCCGAGACCAGTCTGACACGCGAGCGTCCACGCAAGTCCTGGAAGTGTACGAGTTCGATAAGTTGCGCGGAAAGCAGATTATCAAAGTGAATCCTCTCGCCACATGGAGTTCCGACCAAGTGTGGGATTATATCCGTAAACATCGTATACCCTATAACCCGCTGAAAGACCGCGGCTTTCGCAGTATTGGCTGTTGGCCGTGTACCCGGGCCGTCGGGAACGGTGAATCCGATCGGGCCGGCCGCTGGGTTGGCTTCGAGAAGAATGAATGCGGAATTCACACGTTTTTAGGTGAGAACATTTGATGGACGGGCGGTTCGCACATCTGGACGCTCTGGAGAGTCAGAGCGTATACATCCTCCGTGAGGCGTATCGGAAATTTCGTCGCCTGGCGATGCTCTGGAGCGTCGGAAAGGATTCTTCCGTATTGCTGTGGTTGATGCGCAAAGCGTTCTTTGGCCATTTGCCGATTCCCTGTGTCCACGTCGACACCAGCTTCAAGATTCCGGAGATGATAGCGTTCCGAGACAGGCTGGTCCGGGAATGGGGGATCGATCTCGTGATTGGCCAAAACCGGGAAGCGCTTAAGAGTGGGCGAACATTTCCCCAGGGCACATTAACGCGAGTCGAGTGTTGCGGGTTGCTGAAGCGAGACGCACTACAGACGGTGATTGAGGAACGTGGATATCAGGCGGTGATCGTGGGAATCCGAAGGGATGAGGAGGGAACGCGGGCCAAGGAGCGTTACTTTTCACCTCGAGACAAGAACTTCGAATGGAATTTTCGGGATCAGCCGCCGGAACTTTGGGACCAATTCAAGACCGACTTTGATCCAGGAACACATATACGGATTCATCCCTTGCTGCATTGGACGGAGACGAACGTCTGGGAATACATCGAGCGGGAAAACATCCCGGTGGTGGATCTCTACTTTGCCCGCAATGGCTTTCGCTATCGGAGTCTGGGTTGCGCGCCCTGCACAAAGCCCGTTCAGTCGAGCGCAAGTTCGGTCTCGGCCATCATCGCGGAATTACGCGAGACCAAGCTTTCGGAAAGGAGTACCCGTGCTCAGGACCAGGAATCGGAAGACGCTTTTGAGCGGTTGCGGGCCAGCGGATACATGTGAGGACCATCGCAACGATCGTTTCACTGGTCCAACATTTCCTCGCGCAGTCGGTGTGCAAAACAGATGAAGGTTAGCGCTGAATTGGGAACAGAACTGCCCGAACAAGCCTTGTCAGGCGATTCGGATGGCGAAGCGGTTGAATCTCTCTACGGAGAGAAGGCTTTTCGCGTAGTGATCGTGGGCCATGTTGATCATGGCAAATCGACGCTGGTTGGGCGCCTGCTCTATGAGACCGGATCTCTTCCGGAGGGCAAATATGAGCAGATCCAAACGATTTGCCGCCGACGGAACATGCCTTTTGAATGGGCGTTTCTCATGGACGCGCTGCAGGCCGAACGAGATCAGAACATTACGATTGATGTCTCGCAGATTTGGTTTCATAGCGCTCTCCGCAATTACGTAATCATTGATGCACCTGGGCATAAGGAATTTCTGAAAAACATGGTCACGGGCGCAGCGACGGCCGACGCAGCGCTTCTGCTGATCGCTGCCAACGAAGGGGTTCAAGAGCAAAGCCGGCGTCACGCCTACCTTTTGAGTCTGTTGGGAGTCGGTAAGGTGCTGGTCTTGGTCAACAAGATGGATCTCGTCGATTATTCGTCGGCCGTCTTCACGCAGATCGAGGCCGAATATCGCTCATTTCTGAAGCAACTTCGGATCGAGCCGATCCGCTTTATTCCAATCTCGGCAAGAGACGGGGTGAATCTCATCACGACTCAAAGGAACCATTTGGATTGGTATGATGGACCGGCGCTGATTGATGCGTTGGACCAACTGGAAACCCCGAAGTTGGCCAGCGACGGGCCGTTGCGATTTGCCGTTCAAGACATTTATCGATTCGACGAACGAAGAATTATCGCCGGCCGAGTCGAATCGGGCAGTATACAGGTGGGAGAACAAGTACTGTTCGCTCCATCCAACAAGGAGTCGACGGTTGCTTCGATCGAATCGTGGCAGGCTCCTCCCAGTACCGTTGCCCGTTCCGGCCAGTCGATTGGTATTACTCTGAAAGAACAAATCTTCGTCGAGCGCGGCCAAATCGCCGCCACTGCCAACGCAATGCCGATCGAAACCAATCGTTTTCGAGCCCGGCTATTTTGGATGGGAGACCGTCCGCTCACGCTTGCGCGGCGCTACAAAGTGAAGCTTCTGACCCAGGAAGTTGAATGTCAGGTGGCTTCCATCGATCGGGTGATCGATGCCTCGTCGCTGGAGACTACTTCCAGTATTCGCCGATCTGTCGGCAGAAATGAAGTAGCCGAGATTACCGTCCAGACGAGAGGACCCATCGTCTTGGACAACTACGATCGCCTGCCGGTGAGCGGAAGATTCGTTTTGGTCGACGAGAACGACGTGGCCGGCGGAGGGATCGTTTTTGGTGGACAATATCTGGATCGGGCGCCCACCCGTAGTTCCAATATTTCCTGGGCGGAAGGGCAGGTGAATTTGCGGGAGCGAATCGAACGTAATGGACACCGCGGCTTAGTCGTTTGGTTTACCGGATTGTCCGGAGCTGGAAAGTCGACGTTGGCGTACGCGTTGGAGCGAGAATTGTTCGACCGACAAATGCACGTGACCGTTCTAGACGGAGACAATCTTCGCCATGGCTTGAATGCGAATTTGTGTTTCAGTCCGGAGGATCGGGTCGAAAACATCCGGCGCGCGGCGGAGGTCGCGAAATTGATGGCTTCGACC
>DASTDH010000710.1:0-7105 GCA_035710445.1 Chthoniobacterales bacterium | reverse complement strand
GGCATCACTCCGCCGCCGGGAGCAAAATGGTGGTGGACTGGCCGCGTCGCCTTTGTTTTCGTTCGATCGCTCGCAGCCCGATTTTCCGTTGATGCGCTCGAGCACTCTCTCATTTGGGAGGATTCCCTGGAGTCCAACGTTGTAAGCCGGAACACTGGGTTAACAGGTCAGGTAGCTGCAGGAATTCTGCAGAATTTGCTCACCGCCAATTTCCGCTACCGGCGATTGGTAGAGACATTCCACACTCTCTCCTCACTGGATGGAGAATATTTTTTTTTGGAAGCTTTGAAAACGGAAGTCGAGCAGAAGATCTCGGAGGAACTTCACGCAGCGGAACTGCGGGTAGAGGAATTGCGGGTAGAGGAATTGCGCTCCACTCAAGCACGAGGACGACGCCAGCAGGAGGCCCCTCAGAACGCGCAAGAAGCCCGCACACCTCGTCCGACACCAGCCGCCGATACAAAGGCTTCCTGGGACACGTTGGTCATCCAGCCGAGCCTGAAGGAGACGCTGCAGGCCTATTGCAAAATCCTGCGCAATTACAAAGACTACCAAGCTCAGGGAGTCCATCTGCCAAAGGGCCTGCTGCTCCATGGGCCACCGGGCTGCGGCAAGACTCAGATCGCAAAAACCCTCAGTGCAAAAGCCGGGCTACACTTCATTGCACTTTCCACTAGCGACTGCAAAGCCATGTGGTTAGGACATTCGGCTGACCGGTTGGCCACGGTCTTTGGCGAAGCGCGGGCTATGCAGCCGACATTGCTTTTTATCGACGAATTGGATGCAGTTTGTCCACCCCGGGGTGCCTACGCGGACGCCATCAGCCAGGAGTTTACCGCGCAGCTCCTGCAGGAGGTCGACGGGCTCCTGAGTGACTCCCAGGCGGTCTTTTTGGTCGCCGCAACCAACCGCGTCGATTGGGTCGACACCGCTATCCTTTCCCGATTTGCTGAAAAGATAGAGATCCCCTTGCCAGACGAACTGACACGTCAGGCACTACTAAAAGTTTTTCTCGGGCCTATCCATTTTGCAGGCGACCGGGAACAGATAATCCGTTCTCTGGCGCAGGCCTCAGACAGCCAGAGTGGGCGCGATCTGCGGGCCCTGGTTAATCGTGCCGTTTTAGCAGCCGTCAAACGCACAAGCTCCCCGAAGGATTTCACGCTTATCGAAACGGATTTTGCGCTTTCTTAGGGCGCTAGCCTTCATCGGCTCAACAAAGTCAGGCAGGCGGCGGCGCTCGGTAGCGAAAAATTGAATGTGTTCGTAAATGCGGCTACAAGTTTTTCGGCTACGATTCAGCAACAACTCGAAACGCGCCAAAGCAATCCAGAACTCGTTTCAGACCGCTACGTAATGACGTGAAGCCAGGGCCTAATTCACCAGCGGCGTGAAAGCGTCGGGCGGATTGTTGAGGAAAAAAGACGGCGTTTGCCGGCGTATGAAAAGTGTCAGGCTGTCCAATATATTGGAATTCCTAATCGGTTGGGAATTGCGTCAACGGACACATCTCCTAAACGTTTCACGTATGAACTTTTTGGCACCGCCCGCTGTTCAATACAATGGTTCGGTAAACCCTGGGCCGGGCATAAGAATCAACGGCTCACCGGCCAAGCGCGGCGAGATCTATGCGAACCTTTCCGCCGAATGGTGGTCAACTGTCGGCCAGCTTATCGAACACGGGCAGATCATCATCCCCAACGATGAGAAACTCATCGCTCAACTAACCTCACGGCGGAAACTCTACGACAGTAAAGGCCGCGAGAAGCTTGAAAGCAAAGCTGACCTGGGAGCTCGCGGCGTCGAATCACCGCTGATGCGCTCATCGGAGCAATCGTGCTCGGCCTGGAATCCCAAAATCGATGGGAAAGAAGCGCTGGCGCTCCAGGAAGAAATCAAACGCCAGATGCAGCTCGATTATCAACGCACACGTCGTGGCAGACCGCACATCGAGTGGCGCTGGTAAGCCTGCCTTTCTGCACATCCCTATTTCGGGTTCAGTGCATCTGCGGAAAATGAAAGACATCTTTGTCAGGGAAGCATTACATGTCCGAGAAATCGCTCGGCAATATGGAACACGGCGGTAGGGTCTACCTAAACGCGTGCTAGCGCTCCCCTTTTCGGCGGCGGTATTCTGCGTAGCTCGCTTCTACTCGTCTCTCTAGCGAAACCGACTTCTGCTCCTTTGCGATTCTGATGGCTTCGGCGAACGAAGCCTCAATTTGAGTCTCTTCAGCACCAATAGCCGCGAGAAACACAGCGCGAAGCCGATGCAATTCGACAGACCACCAACGCACTTCAAATTTTTCGACGAATCCCTCCGCTTCCCTTATTGCCTCAAGAGCTTCGGAGGTACGGTCCGCTAGATGCAATGCTTCAGCCTTTAGTGCCAGCCAAATTGGCATTTGAGGCGTCGTACCGGTAGCTCGAAAGTCTCTTATTCCCTGCTCGATCCACGGAATACCTTCCGTGGTGTCACCCGACGCGCTGCGCGCCCAGCCGCGCCAAATCGCTCCTGACGCCAGCCAATACACAAAATTGTAACGCGTGGAGAGTTCGATCAATTCCGACGCCCAGCGATCCACTTCAGCAGGATTACGCTCATTGAAAGCTTGACGCGCTGCCCAACCTAGCGCCAAGGCTAATGCGTGCGTATCCTTGAGCTCCTTTGCTAGTGAGATCGCTTCATCCATGGTCGCGTGGCAAGAGGCGATGTCTCCGAGATGCCACTCGGAACCCCCCTTATAGCACAAACAGCCGACGACCGGCGTATCGACGTCTTCCGGATGAGACGGGGCGCCTCCGGAGCGCCAAATCTGAAGACCATCCATCGCATATTGTCGCGCGGACTCGAAATCGCCCAAAAAGAGGTGCGTGGCTGCCAAAGCGTTGTAGGCCCAAATCTTTAGCGTAGAGTCATCTTGCTCCTGCGCCAGTGAGTAAAGTCGTTCGGCAACCTGCATTGCAGCAGACAGCTTGCCGGTGTTGAGGGAATGGCGCCACTGACCTATGAGTGCGCGCATGAGGAGCGGACCACCAAGCGAGTGAGACAAGGACTCGGCGCGCTCGTAACAAATGCGCGCCTCTGGGCTTCCCTGTCCTCGCGTGGCCGTTAGATATGCTGCCGCTTGCATGAGAATGAAGAGCTGATCTTGGGCACTGAGACTCTGCTCCGCGACGCCTGTTTGCACCGGCGAACCCCAGCGCCCGTGTTCGAAGAAAAGAACTAAAACAGAGAGCAACGTTCCTCTGGCTCCGAGAACATTAGCTGCAAATTGGGCATCCCCTCGCTGAATACGCGGAATGTAAACCTCATGCAGCGCTTCACGAAATAAACCGGCATTGCAGCCGCAGATTACAGCTAAGAAAAGCGGCTCCATCTCCCTAAAGCTTTCCGGCATCTGCGGCGCAAGTGCCCGATAATAATGATAGAGCCGCCGATTGCATTCCTTCCAGGCCTCGATTCGTTGATTCCGGAGCTGTTCGCCAAAAAATTCACGAACCAGAGGATGCGTATCCAGTTGCCCCGGATTGTGCGGATCTTCTCCCGCAAGCAGTCGTGCTCTTCTCAACTTGGCTAGAATCGTGCGCCAGTTGGTTGGGTTCAAATCAGTTAAAGCTTCTGTCAGGCCCCGTATAGCAGGCGGTTTCAATAGGGCTCCCACCGCCTTTTCATCTGCGGGTCGATCAAACAGACCTAACATGCGCAGAACTGACAGCTCAGGACCCTCGCCAAACCAGGTTTGGTAAGATTCCATTACTTTTCGGGCATGGACTCCCTGTCTTACGTCGTGAGCAAGGCGTTCCGACACTTCTTTGCGACGACGAATGTCTCCATCATAAGCATCACTCAGATAGCTGCCCAAGAGTGTCAGAGCAAGACAATGGCCACTAAACTCCTCGCTGGCACTTCGCAGCTCTGCCTCATGTCCATGGGCGCCGAGCGCTCGGAGCAGCTTCGCACCGGCATCGCTGGATAGTTGTTCCAAATCGAGGCGCAGGACTGAGGCGCCCTCGTGATCGGCAATATCAGCAACGGGGAGACGCGTGGTGGCCACGCAAAGCCCTGTGTTGAAGGCAGCGAGCTCACGCAGAAGAGCCTGGAGGGAAGGGTCACGTAACCTTCCCTCTTGTGGGCCAGGTGGATTTTGGAGCGGCTCCAGGCCGTCCAGAACCAGCAAGGTTCGACGATGTGCGATTAGTCTCTCCAATCGTTCGCCCTTCTCCCAAGCCGTTCCGATTCGCGGATCTGGATCTTCAAACCAACTGAGAGCTGCGTCAAGAAATTTATCGGCGGACGAAGTGCCTCCGCTAGTCCCCTGCCTGTAGAAAGACCATCCAAAGACAAGTTGCGCGGATCGATAACGTTCAGCGGCCATTCCCCGAAGCCAGTGGTTGACAAGCGTCGATTTCCCGACACCAGCCCAGGCAACGATTGTGACGGCATTGACATCCTGGTTTGCCCATGCTGCATCCAGAAAGGCAATATCTTCCTCCCGGCCAAAGACATCCCTTACGGTAACAGGTAACCTAGCTACTGAAATTCGATGGAAAAGGGAACTTTTCCCTCGGGCGTTTTCTGCCACTCGTAAAAGCCGTCGGCAGGAATCAAGCATCTGCGCTTTTGAAACGGCCGGCGAAAGGCTGGGGCTATATCGATCCTTTCTGCTCTGGCGTTGATAAAGCCAGTATTACCATCCTTGCTCCAGTAGGGTACCAGACCCCACTGCAACGTATCCAAGCTTCGTTGCTTCGTTTCGGGATTGAGCCGGATCGCGAGCACGGGCTGGCTAGGCGCAATATTATAGCTGATCGGCAAATCCGGCTGAGCCGGAATAGGGATGCGGTAGATCCGGGCTAGCTCTTCTTCTCTGGTGGTTCTTCGGTACCGGCCGCACATGACTTCGATAGCCCGTTAGCTGCGCCTCAATCTCTAGCAAAACCTCCGCTCGGTCTAGGCGTTGGGGCGTCCAGCGCGGGGCTACGCTGAGGTGTGCAGTCTGATTGACCGCATCCCGAATGGTCGGGGAACTTCGGTTCCAGTGGCAGGCGGTTGCGGGACCAAATCCGAGCTTTGCCGCCGGGGGTCAATCACGGTGATCGGGCGGTAGCCGTCCAGTTTGGTTTCGAAAATCCAATTTGGATTGTCGAACGGCTCTTTGACCGACGAAGCCATCATCGGTCCGATGAAGTCGGGGAAAGGTTTCTTCACCTGCGGTGGATCGGATATAGTTAGTAGGCATTAATCCAAAAGAGTCCGGCGATTTCATAGGGCTTATCCTCGCCCGCCAATTTTCTATATTTGTCACAATCAACAGCAAATTTGGTGACACAATGCGTAGGTATAGTTGCGGTAAAGTTCGAATTCCGGCGTCGTAATTTGCGTCTCTCAGGACGTGCGAAACTCCCCGTCCTTCCAGCGGAGTATCGATTACGGCCCCCATGTCGTCGAATTGCATGCATCGCGAGGTGCCGAGCGCAATACGTATGTCACGTTCATCTACGAGAAGGACTCAGGTCGGCTCCTCAGGCACATCGTCGGAGCCGACGAAAATGAAGTGATCGACCAGGCATTGGCTTGGAGCGAGAGCAACCCCCAGCCAATCGACCCAGAAGCGATGGACCGGCTCCAACGAGCCTCCGCAGACGAAAGATCGGCTGAATTTGAACTATTCCAGAAACTCCTGAATGGTTCCGCAATCGACGAAATCGTTGGCAGCATAGAGAAATTCTGCGAAGCGCGACAGTCCGCCAATGAGCTATGGCAGCGGTACCTATTTGGGATCGCGTTGATAAAGTAGTCTCCCGCTGATTTCCTGGAAACAATAGACATCCGGATTTCGAGTTGCTTGCGAATCTGCAGTTGCTGGATCGATTCTCGCACTCGTGAGCATTTCGCTTCCGGCCAAGGTCATGATTCAACGCCGGAAAGACTCTTGTGATTAAAAGGGAGAGCAGGCACGATATTTGACCGGCTCCTAGAGATCTCGGTCCCATCCCCAGCAGATTTGATATCGCCGCTAGGACAATTTGATGCGCAGATTCGCTCTGCGCTAAGTGCGCTGGCACACTGGCCGCTTAGGACGTTCGGCTCACCGATTGCGAAAGCCAGCTATTACCCGAGCCGGGTCACAGCCTAGACCGGCCCCGTCAGCCCTTTTGAATTAACCCGCTGGTTCGAATCCGGCGGCTTTCCCACTTGGTTACGATGAATGGCCGAAGTTCAGCATCCCGTTTGTACTCGCCGTAGCTAACTCGAATCACGTAACCGGTTAGGCCCCATTTACTAGCTGCCTCTTTAATCCACTTGATGCCATCCTTAGTGCTCTGCGCGTCATGCTCGAATTGTAATCTGCCGTTCTTAAGGATTTGTATTTTCATCTAGTCGCCTTCCGCATCCTGACTCGATGGTTCGTACAGGTTATCATGGTTGCGTAGTGTTGCCGCACCTGCCATATCGACGAATCCTCGAACTCGCCTTTGTGGTCTGGCCCATCTTTGGATCGCCCGCTGCAGTCTGACCGGGTTGACAAAGGTGTCCCAACAAACCGCGAGCATTTCTAGTGCTCTCTTCTGTTGCGGCCTTCTTGTCGGAGAGGCCGGTCTAAAAGACGCAATCCGCGATTCCTTTATTCGCAATTTTTCCAGGTCTTGAGCAGCGATTTGATCCGATCATACTCCTCCAATGGGATCGAACTAGAAAAATGAAGTTTTGGACGGATCCTGGCCTCAGGCGTTTGGCTCAGTCCCCCTGGTTCCCCCGTGTCTTTGGCGGACAATACCTAATTTGGTTCATGCAGGCCGAATTTCCTCGGTGGAGTAAATTTGCTAAGGGTCTCAGCCCCGCAAAAAGGAGGCCGACCATCGTACCGTAGCAACGACAATCGGCCCCGGTCTTATGCCTTCCTTCGAGCTACGGGTCTCACAAGGAAGTATTAAGAGTTCGCCTTTGGCGATCGCGCCGGACCTAACAGTTGACGGAGTACTGGCAGCCTCGATCGGAGAGCCATAGAGAAACTCCGGCCGTTGGTCGAGCTGTCGCTGTGGTGCGCGATTCATTTCCTCGCTCCCGCACCTTCCGCAGCTTCCTTTTCGTCCTTTCGCT
>DASTDH010000709.1:0-2571 GCA_035710445.1 Chthoniobacterales bacterium | reverse complement strand
GTTTCCAGTGCGCTGTGTAGCCTCGTTGGAGCGGTTCATTGAGTAGAACGGATCATCCGAGAGATTGCCCGGCGGCGTCGCCACCGCCGCAATGATGCCGTTTAGTCGGACCTCTTGACCGGAAGCCGGCATCGCCTTGTCGAGCACGATTGAAACCGTGTTCCCGTCTTTCGCGTCAACCACCGTCGCGCTTAGCGCCGTGCCGCGCGGCATCAGGGTCTTCTCCTTGACTACAAGATCGCGTGTAAGGTGCAGGGCGATCTTGTCTCCAGCCTTAGCCATCTTGAAATCCAATGTGTTGTCCAGGGCGCAGAACCCAATGGCGGCCTGCTGGGCCACGGCTGCCAGAGTAAAAAGAAATAGCATTAAGGAAACCGCAATGATTCGACGCATGGTTCGCTCCGGCGCGGCTGGTATCGCGACGTACCATAGCATCTTTTCAAATGGCGTGGCCAGCACGAAACAGTCAGACGTTCATGACCAGGAGGCATATCCCGCGAAAAGATCAGGAAAGGAAATTCCTTCCTCGCTGCCGCAAGCCCAAGCGCTTGGGTATTGCTTTTTTTTGCAGGATTACACGACTCACCGGCCAAAAACCCATTTTGGGTTAAACCGATTAAAGGTTCTACACTCGTCCCGCGTAACCGGTGCGATGCGGAACAGTAGCTATAAACGATTCCGCGAGCTTCTAAGCGAAGCTCGCAAGACCGAGAAGTTAACTCAGGCAGAATTATCTGAGCGGCTTGGACGACCGCAGTCGTTCGTCTCAAAGTACGAACGTGGAGAAAGGCGTCTGGATGTAATTGAGTTTGCGGAAATCGCGAGCGCTCTCGGTATCGATCCCCTCCGTTTCCTCGCAAAACTCTATCGCGAGATCGCATGAAGATCGTGCACATTGAGACAGTTTTGAGTTGCGGTTCTTATGCAAAGTCCACGCATTGGGCCAAAACAAGGCGATCAATTCATGCAGCCGTGAAACGGTGCGTATGGCCCCCAGGCAGTGACAAGTTCACGATTTATCCGCAGAGTGGCAAGAAGAGCGATGAAGGGAACGGTGTGGGGCCGATAAAAAAGGAGTTCATAGAAGAACTGAGAAAGCGAGAATGGACGATCGAAGGTGCTGCAAAAAACAGTCTTGGACAACAGCTAGGGTGTTTCGACGCGGTGTTGTCCGGCCCCGAAGGGCCGCTTGTCGCCGAGTGGGAAACCGGCAATATATCATCAAGCCACCGATCGATGAATAAACTCACGATGCTAACCGCCGATGGCATTATTGCCGCGGGTACGCTGGTGGTACCTTCGCGAAAGCTGTACACCTACCTGACTGACCGAATCGGGAATTACAGGGAACTAGAACCTTATCTAAAGCTTTGGAAATCCGTACCGTGCAAGAAAGGAATTCTCGAAATCCTGGTAATTGAACAAGACGCAGAAAGTTATGATGTGCCGAGAATCCCAAAAACAACAGCCGGGCGAGCGAAAGGTTAAGTTTCAACGAAATCTTCATTCTTGTGAGAATGAACCTCGTTCCCCTCGAGACGGTCTATTATTTCTTCGGCAAAATCTATCTCGGTTCCTATCCACTCACGTCCCTTCTTTTCACAAACAGCAAATGTTGTACCGCTCCCGCCAAACGGGTCGAGAACAAGGTCGCCCCGTATCGTGGACATTTCGATCACGCGGTCAAGTAGTTTTGTAGAAAGAGCGTTGGCCCTCCGGTCCTTCGATTTGAATTTCCAATGACGCACAGGCGGAATGTCGGTCCACACGTCTTTGAGGGTGACGCCGTTAGGGTTCATTGCGTCACGATGCCCTCCATAGTCTTTGACTTCTCCGGCACAGTGCCTACAGGTTTGGATCGGCGTTCGAATACGGCGGAATGTTTTTGGTTTGCCCTTGGTGTAATACAGCAGGCTGTAGTGGCTTGGATGAAGTCTTCCGGGAATAGGGAGGCACGCGGAAATCTCGACAGCAATCCAATGGCGGAAGTCCATCCCAAGCTCAGTCAAGTATGCTCCGAGAAGAACGTTCCACTTGGGCAGATTGTATAGGAAAAGAGCGCCCCCTGGCTTTATCACTCGAACGCACTCGGAGATCCAAGATTTGCACCACCGAAGATACGCTTCGTCAGGTTTCTGATCATTGCAGTTCCTCCCATACTCCTTACCCAGGTTGAACGGAGGATCAGCGAAAACTGTGTCAACGATTTCGTTCTTTATGAAGGGTAAGACCGCCAAGCAATCAGCGGCAAAAAGAGCTCCCAATGAAGAGACATATATGGGGGAAATTCTTGAATTGTCCGTAAGGCGGAAGGTAACATCGAAAACCTGCTCGTCTAGCTTCAATGCAGCTTGTCTCGGCAACGGTGGAACCTCCACAACGATAATAACCCAAGATAGGTTTGCGCGCAAAACTCGCCATGAGTATACTGCGGGAATAAAGGGCGAAAGTCAATGCCCTCGACTGTGGAAAAAGTATCGCGTGGAAAGAACGAGCTGAAAGGTTAGAGTCCGGCCGATGGCTGCGCTCGACCTGAGCCCCGACCTTTTCGTCGCTTCGCTGCGCTGCGCG
>DASTDH010000708.1:0-13764 GCA_035710445.1 Chthoniobacterales bacterium | reverse complement strand
AGGCGACTGTCCCCGCGAAGCACTCTGTGTGGTTAAGCTTAAAGACTGGAACGGAGTGACACGTTCAGACCGGCCACAAACCGCAGTCGCCTTGGGTTGGTCCGCCAATGCTGTAATGCGTGGTCGGTTCGAGCAATATTCAACGCCAGAGCAGCCCACGCGATGGCGACTACGGTTTCTGGCCGTATCAGACGAGCAGCTTCGGGCCGACTTTTAGTTTGCGTCAAATCAGGGGTGCCTGAGGGACAGTCGCCGCTACCCGAGCCCGCGCCCGGCTGCTCGTAGGGCCACTTTTTCTGCCTCTTCCTGGAGAGTCGCTTTACCACAAAGAGTACAAAGCGGAGGAATGATCCGCAGATTCCGCAGGTCGCGGAGATTTCCCAGAGCTGAGCTACATAAAATCTGTGTGATTCGGCGAACTCCTTATCCGGCAGACATCCAAGTGTAGACGAATGCTGAATGCGGTTTGTGGCCAAAAATCATGGCGCCGCAACCGATGTCTGCGGCGCCGTTTCGAGAGTCGAACCTAGGGCCGTTCGAACCCCGCGATCCAGTTCCGCGAGGGTTGGTCGTCGCTCCATCCAGCCGACATGTCCATCCGGACGGAGCAGCGCAGCCATTCCCCAGGCGGCGCTCCAGGTTCGCCAGAGCGGGTCCGAGGCAACGTATCCGGCTTCGGTTCTTGGGGCTTTGGGATGGGTAATCAGAACTACCATGAGATCGTTGATGTTGCTGAAATGCTGTTTGATCCGGTAGGGATCCCAGCCAGGCAGGCGTCCTTCATCAAACAGCAACAATACCGGATGCGGTCCGACCAAGTCCAGGAGCCGAATTCGCCTTTCATCCGGTGCAACCAATTCGCCGTCTGGAGCGCGACGGCCTACCCAACGCCCATGCCCATTTATAATCATTGATTGCGAGTAGGCGGCGTCAAGCATGCCGATTTTTGGCGCCACTAGAGAAATGAGTCCGATCCTGGACAGGAACCTGACTATTGTGCCAGTGATGTTACGGACAAACTCGGGTGCACCGATTCCATAGCGGGTTAGTAGATCAGTGTATTGATCGACGCTCTTCAAGATTGTTCCGCGCCTTTCGGTTTCGTAAGAGGTCAGCAACAATTCGGCATCGGCACCCGCGAGGACCCGGGCGAGTTTCCAGGCCAGATTATGTGCGTCCTGAATGCCGCTATTCATCCCCTGGCCCCCGGCTGGGCTGTTGATGTGTGCCGCGTCACCTGCCAGCATGACGCGACCTTGCCGAAAATGCGGACTCGTTCGGCAGTGAATATGAAACACGCTCGACCAAAGCAGTTCGTGCGATCCATCGCCAAACAACTGGACGACCCGATGATGAATGGATGCCGGCTCCAAGACGGCCTGTTCCTCGTCGTCTGGATTCAGGGTGGCCAGCATTCGCCAATGTTGTGGCTGATAACGCACGCCGGCGAGAACACCCGAAACTCCAGGGGCGAGAAGCGGATAAGGGAGTTGATCTCTTTCGTCCTGAACCCGAATATCAGCGAGAAGGATCCGTGTTGGATAGGTCTTCCCTTCGAGTTCCCAACCCAATTCTTGGCGCAGGGTGCTGTGCGCTCCATCACAACCGACCAGATAACGTCCCCGATAACTCTTGGTTTCTCCGATGGTGGTCTGGACATCTACCCAGACTCCTTCCTGGTCCTGCTGAAAACGTATGACCTTGTGACCAAGCAGCACCTCCGTATGACCGACCGCCTTCACTGACTCGAGTAGCAAGGTTTCGGTCCGATTCTGGGGTATAATCAAAACGCCGGCAACAGCGGTCATTTTCCGCAGGATGCTTAGGTCGACCTCAAATACTGGCGCCGGATAGCGAGCAATCCATACCCGCACTTTGCTAAGAAATTCACCTTCCGAGACAAAGCGGTCGTAAATACCCCAACTTCGAAAGATCTCCAGCGTGCGCGGCAAGATTCCCAGAGCTCGCGAGTGCGGATCGATTTCCAACTTTGCTTCGAACAAGATCGAACGGGCGCCTTGGCGCGCCAGACCCAACGCCAAAGCTAACCC
The DNA here is from genome assembly GCA_035710445.1 of Chthoniobacterales bacterium. Lineage (GTDB taxonomy): Bacteria > Verrucomicrobiota > Verrucomicrobiia > Chthoniobacterales > JAFAMB01 > DASTDH01. The sequence goes on along the minus strand of DASTDH010000708.1, from coordinate 11,713 downwards.
GACCGGGCCTCCACCGACGATCAGAACAGGTGCCTCGCTCATGGTCTGACAAGTTCGAGCCAACCGGCGCGGCGTTCAACTTATGACTCGATGCACCAGGTTGGGCGAAGAACGCTGATTCCCCAGATCCGGCTTCGCTGCGCATTGGGCGAAGGCGGGCGGTGGTAGGTCGGTCGTTACCCTGATTCTCCAATCCCGTCGCCGGGGGATCCTTTTTCTCCCAAATACTGCTAACCGCCGGTTGACCAAGTGAATGTAATGGATACGGTTACATAGAATGGCGAATCGGAAGCGCTATCGGGTAACCCGATCTCGCTGCTGCCGATAAAGATTGGCGGTAACGAAATCGGAAAACAGGAATGGAAGCGTTCATTTTGTTGGTGGCAATTTTGCTGACTCTTCTCGGGTTGGCGGCGACACGCACACCCGGTCGTTGAAGCCCTCATTCTCGCCCCGCAGGCGCGGGCTGGAATGAGATGACAAATGACAGATTGCAGACGACAAATCAGAGCCATGAGTTGTACACACAGAGGCCGATCGTCGCAGTAGGGCAGTTCTAGCGCATCGTGCATGATGCCCCTACTCGGTTGGGTGGTCGGCACGAGGAACAACAAATTCTAGTTTGTCATTTGTCATGTCGTTCGAGCATAAAATGCGAGAATGAACTATTCGAAAGTAATCACCGACGCAGCCAATGGCGTTTCCATCAAGGAATGGACGCTTAGCTCGGCCGAGATAGGAGACGCTTCTGGAAATTGGAGCGTTTGCAAGACAACCTTAACTGGAGGACGCCAGGAAGGGACTGAAGTGATTCATCTCGACAACGGCGTTCTGCGCTTTTCGGTTGTTGCGACCCGCGGACTCAACATCTGGGCCGCGCAAACGGAGGATATTCGACTGGGTTGGGATTCCCCGGTTCGAGAGATTGTGCATCCAAAGTTCGTCAACCTTGCGGATAAGAGAGGACTCGGTTGGCTTACCGGATTCGGCGAGTTTGTTTCACGCTGCGGTCTGGAATCAATGGGTGCCCCCTGTGTAGATGGTGATACCCCACTCGGTTTGCATGGCCGAATCAATTACTTGCCGGCTAGCTTGGTCGAAGTTCATTTCGAGGATACCCCGGTCCCACGGCTTCTTCTCCGAGGGACGATCGATGAAACCATGATGTTTGGGCCGCAGTTGCGCCTTCTGGCCGAGATTTCGACAGAAATTGGAAGACCGGAAATCGGGTTGAACGACAGCATCATGAATTTGGGCGATTCACCGCAAGAGTTTCAGACGCTTTATCATATTAACTTCGGTCCGCCTTTGCTGGGGGCAGGTTCTCGCTTTATCGCTCCCGTCAAGCAGGTCGCTCCGCGCGACAAACGAGCGGCAGAAGGAATCGATAACTGGAATCAATATAGTGGTCCGCAACCTCCCGGATATACGGAGCAGGTCTACTTGATGAAGCTTTGGGATGACGAACAGGGTCAAACTGAGGCGCTTCTCAAGTCCCCCGATGGGCAGTTCGGAGCATCGATTTCCTACAATACGATGGAGTTGCCTTATTTCACGCTGTGGAAGAACGAAGCGCCACTAAGGAACGGCTATGTCACCGGGCTCGAGCCGGCTAGCAGCTATCCCTGTCCAAGACCATTCGAACGATCGGCCGGCCGATTGCCGATTTTGAAGGGAGGAGAATCGTACCGGACTCGAGTGTTAATTCGCGTCCTGCAGAACCCCGGCGATGTGGAGGAAGCGGAAAGTCGAATTAAGGATCTTCAACGCGAAGAGGCACAGATCGGCCGCGAACCGGTGCTGTGAGGTAGGGCGGGTCGTTCCTCGTCTTTGCGCGAATTCTCCAAATCCCGAAGGCCATCACTCGCTTCCGAGTACCTCGGAACGATAGGGCATGCTCTCTTGTGCGCCTTCTCGTGAGAGACTGAGGGCCATTGCCTTTGCACCGATTTCTGCGGCGCGCGCCAAATCCCCGGTCCAAAGCAGCGCGATCGCGGTCCAGGAAACCAGACACTCGACTGAACCTGAGTAGAGAACGCGCCGACTCCGAGGGATTGGCGTGGTATCCATTCCTTTGCCACTGGAAAACATGACGGACTGATCGCCGTCGACCAAAACCAGATTTTGCGAGCCTCGGTCATGCAGCCAGCCAACAGCGTAACTGACCTCTGTCGTTTCCGCCACAGTGAGCGCCTCCCGGATCGATAGCACAGTAAGAAAGCTTTCACCGTCCGGCAGGTGTGTCCGCGGGCCGACCGGAGACGCGTATAGCACTAACCGCTTTTTGTAATGGGAGCATAGCTTGACGGTTTCGGCTACTCCTTCCGGAGAGATCTCGAGCTGGGTAAAGACAAGGTCGGCCGCATTGATTGCTTCGGTCGCGTCGCGAACCAACTCGGCCGAAATTTCGCTGTTGGCCGATTTCGCGACCGCAATCATATATCTGCCGGTCGGAGCTTCCACCATCACCAGGGCTACGCCGGTTTGAGGCGAAGAAAGCTCAACGAAGTGCGAAATATTGATGTTTTCACGTTCTAATTTTTCTCGCGCCATCCTGCCAAAGAGGTCGGCGCCATGTGCGCCGACGAAAGTCACTTGGCAACCGGCCCGCGCAGCGGCAACAGCGGAATTGGCGCCGCGACCACCGCTGTAGAGATTGAACTCGGCGGCAAGGATGCTTTCTCCCAGGGTGGGGATGGGGTCACAGGAAAGCATGAGGTCGGCGTTATAACTGCCAACCACGACGACATTAAACGAAGGAAACGTAGGAGGGCTGGACATCTGAGAATACGGCGGGGTTCGCCAACTCCATTCTGAACTGAGCTTTATCCGCTATTGGCGATTTGTGAAGCAAAGAGTTTGGCAATGCCGGCAATTAGGCCTTGACGGATCTGCGACCTACGAACTAGTGTCGGCCGTTCATGTCACTTATCCGGTTTAGTCAACGAATCGGTATTGCGGCAGTAGTAGCTTACTCGAAGGTACGAGTAGCCTAAACGCGGCCGCAACGCGTTGACTATTCGGTACCGGACCGGTTCTCTCATTCGGGAGAGCTAAACGCCAATCGGCACATTCAACCAATCCACACTCACAGTCATGATCCATGAAATCCAAATCAGATGTCGAAAACTCTCACCTGGCTGCGCTAGGCATTGCTCACGCTGTCCATCAACTATTCGCCGGTTCCTGGGCTCAAAGCCCAGCTCGAGAGAAATCCAGTCACCAGGAACCTAGGAGTCCCTATCCGGGAATCTCGATTTGTTCTGCGAGCGAATTGTTAGATTTCGGTTTCGAAAACGCCGAAATCCTTCACGGAAAGGAGGACTAAAATGTCTTTTCCTAACAGTAGCGCCACTCAGCGATGGGAGGGAATCACCAGGCCCTACTCGGAGAAGGATGTCGACCGGGTTCGCGGCTCGGTCAGGGTAGAATTTACGTTGGCGAGGAGAGGCGCCGAACGGCTCTGGGCTCTGCTCAATTCGGAGCCGGCAGTCAGGGCGCTTGGTGCGTTGACGGGGAATCAGGCAGTGCAACAGGTCCGAGCAGGACTGCAAGCGATTTATCTCAGTGGATGGCAAGTAGCCGCGGATGCCAATCTTTCTGAACAGATGTACCCGGACCAGAGTCTCTATCCGGCAAATAGTGTACCAGCGGTAATCCGGCGTATTAATAACGCATTGCTCCGTGCTGATCAGATCGATCATCACGAGGGCCGAACCGGCACGTACTGGATGGCGCCTATTGTGGCCGATGCGGAGGCAGGATTCGGCGGCAGCTTGAATGTCTTTGAGTTAGTAAAAGCGATGATTGAAGCGGGCGCGGCTGGTGTTCATCTTGAGGATCAGCTTGCGTCCGAGAAGAAATGCGGTCATCTCGGCGGCAAAGTCCTGATTCCAACGCGCCAAGCCATTAACAACCTGATTGCAGCTCGGCTGGCAGCGGACATTTGCAACGTTCCGACACTCCTGATCGCCAGAACCGATGCGAACTCAGCGGCATTGTTAACCAACGATATCGATCCGCGGGATCGACCTTTTCTAACTGGGGAACGGACGACCGAAGGGTTCTTCCGCGTGCGCGCAGGGATCGAGCAAGCCATCGCTCGGGCCATTGCCTACGCGCCTTTCGCCGATCTCCTCTGGTGCGAAACCAGCGAACCGAACGTGGCGGAAGCTAAACAGTTCGCCGATGCGATACACGAAAAATGCCCGGGTAAATTGCTGGCCTACAACTGCTCACCTTCCTTTAACTGGCGGAAGAAACTGGATGAAGCGACGATCGCATCGTTTCAGCGACAGTTAGGTGAGTTCGGCTATAAGTTCCAATTTATTACTTTAGCCGGTTTCCATGCGCTTAACTTCAGTATGTTTCAACTTTCCCGCGATTACCAGGCGCGCGGGATGTTGGCCTACGCCGATCTCCAAACTGCGGAGTTCACCGCGGAAAAGTATGGTTATACCGCCACCAAACATCAGCGAGAGGGTGGGAGCGGGTTACTTTGATGACGTTGCCCAGGTCATCGCGCAAGGGATTTCCTCGACCACGGCGTTAGTCGGATCGACGGAAATTGAACAGTTCCGCTGAGAGGCAATTTGTGAGAAGTGATTCGAACCCTACCCTGAAGGCTTTCACGCTCGGGTGGACTTAGGACGTTAGGAATATCTGGAGAAACGCAGCTCAACCTCATGATCTCGGGGGTGTGCAAAATTCTCATTGCGTACTCTGGTAAGAGCGAATAACGCGGTGAATTCACGAACCAACCAATGGGGAACCAATACCGATATTTCCTATCAATGCCGACCAGGTGGAAAGACAACGACGTCTTTGGTCACATAAATAATGTCGAGTACTACAGCTTCATCGATACGATCATCACCAGCTTTTTGATTTGCGAAGGCGGCTTCGATATTCATCGTGGTCCGATCGTGGCCGTTTGCGCGGAGTCGCATTGCCGGTATAAGCAGGCAATCGCGTTCCCGGAGACGGTCGATGCCGGTTTACGGGTTGTCCATATCGGCCGTACAAGCGTTCGCTATGAGATCGGTCTTTTTCGTCAGGGAAGCCAAGAAGCGGCGGCCGAGGCCTGGTTTGTGCATGTCTTTGTTAGTCGGGAAGAACGAAAGCCACAACCGTTGTCGGAATCTCTCCGTTTGGCTCTACAGTCAATCGCGGTTCTGGAATAGTCTCGTCGAGGTCTTCAAATCGCGAGAGGCGGCCCACTGCGGAATTGCGGACAAGAATTTCACTGGTAGGCCCGGTGCCGGATTGCGCCGCGTCTTCGCTAGTGGCAACTGTCCCGTTGTGGTTTGGAGTTCGGAGAAACCTGGGCGAAAACGGCGACGGGGCGATGGGGCGGCGCTTGATCTCCTGGAGGCGGAATCTGTAGAGTTTGGAGGAAAACCATCGAAATGATAGTTTGGCGATGAGCTCGCTAAGATTTTACCCATGCCATGAATGTCGACGGCCGACCCTACCGAACCATTTGGCTGGATGATGATCGCGTTTCCGTATGCGTGATCGATCAGACCCGTCTACCGCATCGATTTGAGGTCGTGCGTTGGGACAGTGTTAAAGACGTCGCGACCGGAATTCGGGAGATGGTGGTGCGTGGGGCGCCGCTGATCGGGGCGGCCGCCGCTTATGGTATGGCGTTGGCCATGCAAGAAGACTCCTCGGATGGAAATCTTCAACGCACGTACGACTTGCTCTTCCATACTCGGCCCACGGCTGTCAACCTGCGTTGGGCCCTCGACCGGATGCGTCGAACGTTACTAGCGTGCAAGTCGTCTGAACGTGTGGATGTCGGCTATGCGCTGGCCGGCCGGATCGCCGATGCGGATGTGCAATCCTGTTCCGCGATCGGTGATTGTGGACAAGCGTTGATCGAACAGGCTTGGAAGAGGGCATCAGAATCTCGTCCGGTCAACATTCTCACCCACTGTAACGCGGGTTGGTTGGCAACGGTAGATTGGGGTACGGCGCTCGCACCGATTTACAAAGCCTTCAACGGCGGTATTCCGCTTCATGTCTGGGTGGACGAGACCCGCCCGCGCAATCAGGGTGCTTCGCTCACGGCTTGGGAACTAGGCCATCACGGAGTCGCTCACACGGTCATTGCGGATAATGCCGGTGGACATCTGATGCAGCATGGACTGGTCGACCTTTGTATCGTCGGGAGCGACCGAACCACGGCGGGGGGCGACGTTGCGAATAAGATAGGCACTTATCTCAAGGCCCTGGCGGCACGTGACAATGGTGTACCGTTCTATGTGGCGCTACCGGTCTCCACCATCGATTGGACGATCGACAATGGCGTACGCGATATTCCGATTGAGAAGCGTGCGCCGGAAGAGTTAACGCACATCAATGGCGAGGACGATGATGGCGACCTGCGTACCGTACGAATCACTCCAAAATCCAGCCCCGCCGCGAACTACGCTTTTGATGTCACCCCCCGTCAGCTCGTATCTGCGCTGATTACCGAGCACGGCGTATTTCGTCCGATTGTCGAAGAGATGGCGGAGCTCAAGAACAAAGCGGGAAAGCCCGCTGCGGCGGAGTCCGGAGTGTAGTAAGCGAGAATCTTCAGGTCTGCGTCACTGGCCTAATTCGAAGCTTCTACGACTTCCACCGGGTTCAAGGTAATCTCAGCGCTGTCAGTGTTCAGTGCAAAAAGAACCTCTCCAGATCGGTGTTCGCTCAAGCGAAGGTCGGGCGAGTGCTCATCGTTTTCCTTATTGAATTCGACCTGAAATTTGCCTCTCCAGATTTTCCCGGTCCGCTTGGCAATCTCGAGCATCCAGAGATCACCGATGCGACTTGGGGACGAGTGAGTGCCATTGGCGCGCAGATCTCCTGCGGGTTGCTGGTTGGCGTTCTCAATTAAGGCAGCGGTGAGCCAATCCTCGAAGTCCGGGTCTTCCAGGTGTTCCAGGATTTCAGGGATGATCATTGATCGAGGGAAAATTAAAAGCATTGCTCCTCCTTTGCAGAACCTTTGAGCATTGACTGGTTTGTGGCCTGGTCCAGCGTGCGTTAGCAAAATCTTTTACCGAGTTTCACTAGCCAGGATTAATTTCACCAGTCGTAGCGACAGCGATTCTACGATTGCACGCGCGGAATCGCTACCGATCGAAAGAGTGGTTTTTTTCTGCTCGAACGAGGAGTACGAACATGATTCAGACGCGACGCCGCCGATTTCATTTTCTCACTCTCGCCCTTTGCGGCCGTGAGAGGATGACCCGTTGGGATACCAATAAATGGCTCCTTCGGGCAGATAGCGGTGCAACGCAGCCAGCATTAGAGTGGTTGGGCGGATCGATAGCTAGCAAAATTAGTTAGCGCACGAGCGAGTGATTCGTTCGAGCCAATAACAACCTGGATGAGCGCAGCCAACTTGAACCTGAATGAAACTGCTAAACAAAGCACCGTTGCCCAAGGACCGGCGAAACCGAAAACTGTCATCTTCTTCATGGCCGCAGCCATTGTCGGTATCGGGATAGCCATTTTTACTCATCAGGTTAAGCCGAACCAGACTGCAGCGGACCAGTCGCATCCGGTATCGCCGGCAGAAATGACCGTGAGCGTCGTCCATCCGGAGAAGGTACCCTCGTCGATGCTTCTGGATTTGCCGGGGCAACTGCAAGCCTATACCGACGCACCAATTTTCGCCCAAACCAGTGGCTACCTGAAGGCGTGGCATTTTGACATTGGGGCTAAGGTAAAGGCCAATGACATCCTGGCCGAGATTGACACACCAGAGGTTGATCAAGAGCTGGCCCAGGCTAAGGCTCAACTCCAGGTCGCCCAGTCAGCGCTCAAACTGTCTCAAGTCACCTATCAACGTAACCAGGACCTTTTTAATCAAAGGGTTATTGCTCCCCAGGATCTTGATACGGCGGCCGACACCTATTACGAAAACCAGGCAACGGTGGCGGCAGACGAAGCTAATATTGACCGGCTCAATGCCCTCGAGGCGTTTAAGCTCGTGCGGGCACCATTCGATGGCATCGTCACGGCGAGAGATACCGATATCGGAGCGTACGTTGCCGCCGGTTCGGGCAGTCAGCTCTTTCGCGTAGCGCAGACTTCTCCATTGCGCATTTATGTTAACGTGTCTCAAGAGTTCGCGCAGTTGGTAAAAGTGGGCGTCGCGGGAGATCTGACAGTGCCTGAATTCCCGGGCCGAACGTTCCCGGCCCACGTCACTAACGTGGCCGGTGCCGTCGATCCAATCTCCCGCTCCTTGCAAACCGAACTACAAATTCCGAACGAAACCGGTGAACTGCTTCCGGGCGCCTATGCTGACGTGCGGCTGAGACTCCACGGTGACAGAGGCTTGGTTATGATCCCGTCCAATGCGTGGCTTTTCCGCAGGGACGGAGCAACCGTCGGGGTATTTCACCCTGACGGCAAGGTCGAGATCCGGAAGGTCACAATCCATCTTAATCTGGGTAACAAACTAGAAGTCTCCCAGGGGTTGTCCGATTCGGACCGGGTGATAGTCAATCCATCGGACGGGTTAGCCAATGGCATGAACGTCAACGTGATCGGACCAAATGAGCCGCCGGGTACAGCCGATTCCGTGACTAAGCGATGAATCGTATAAACTGAACAATAACTTGGATGTCAGAATCGGTAAATCAGAACACTTCGAAAGAAACCGGAGTTCCGTCTAGCCGTTCACTCAAGCCTAAAGAAGTGAACAGGCGAAGGCTCCGATTCTTCTTTTTCGCTGCAGCAGCGGTATTTATCGGGGTCGCTACTCTCGGCATTTATACGCGCAACACCTGGACAGCGCAGCTTCAGCAACGCACGAACCAAGCTGCACAGATGGTGGTGGAGGTCACCCATCCAGAGAAGGCCGTCGGGATAATACATCTTGAGTTACCCGGCCAGACAATGCCTTATACCGACGCGCCGATCTTTGCTCAGACCAGCGGCTACCTGAAGAAGTGGTACTTTGACATCGGCGCTAAGGTCAAGGCCGGTGCTATTCTGGCCGAGATCGATACGCCCGAGGTGGATCAACAACTGGCGCAAGCCCAAGCTCAGCTCAAAGTAGCAGAGGCCGCTTGCAACCTAGCCGAAGTAACCTACCAGCGAGACCAAACTCTCTTTAAAACCAATGTTATTGCTGCACAGGACTTCGACACGGCGGCCGACAATTATGCGGGAAGTCAGTCCACGGTAATTGTCGACCAAGCCATAGTTAACCGTTTGCAAGCATTGGAAGCGTTCAAAATCGTTCGGGCTCCATTCGACGGCATTGTCACGGCGCGGAATACCGATATTGGAGCATTCGTGCCGTCGGGCTCAGGAACGCAGCTTTTCCGGATGGCACGAAATTCACCTTTGCGGGTTTACGTGGTCGTACCACAGGCCTTCTCATCGTTAGTGAAAGTCGGCGAGGAAGCAGAACTTGCGGTCAACGAGTACCCCGGGCGAACGTTCCCCGCGCATGTAGTGGGCACGGCCGGTGCCATCAATTCGACTACCAAAAGACTTTTGACCGAATTAGACGCACCCAATCCAACCGGGGAGCTTCTCCCGGGCTCCTATGCTCAGGTGACATTGCAACTGCAAACTGATAACAGCGGCGTTATGATCCCGCCGCGAACATTGCTTTTCCAATCCGGATCGCCGGCGGTGGGCGTGGTTCATCCGGATGGTAAGGTTGAAATTCGCAAAGTCATTATCGCTCGAGATCTCGGAAACAGGCTAGAGATTTCCAAAGGCTTATCCGAATCGGACCAGATCATCGTCAATCCTTCTTCTGGCCTGGCAACCGGGACAGTTGTCAGGATAACTAGCCCAGCGTCCGGAATCGCGATGGCAAGCACTGAGCCCAACACCTAATTATCATGGTATTTATATCGGGAAGCCGCGGTGCGCGGCCGGCCAAAATTTAAAGAAACAACTATCACATGTGGATCGTAAACCTGGCGTTAAGACGTCCTTACACTTTCATTGTTCTGGCAATTTTTATTTTGATTGCCGGTGTTCTTTCCGTCTTGAGCACCCCGAAGGACATTTTCCCCTCAATCAATATCCCAGTTATTTCGGTAATCTGGAACTTTACCGGTATGGCGCCCGAAGAGATCGAGCAGCATATCACCTCGCCTTACGAACGCGTTCTAACCACGACGGTCGACAACATTGAACATATCGAGTCGCAATCGTTAGCTGGCATCGCGGTAGTCAAAATCTTCCTGCAACCTAACGCCAATGTGCCGGGCGGAATAGCACAGGTCACCTCAGTTTCTCAGGCGGTTCTCAAACAGCTTCCCAATGGCATTACCCCACCGCTGGTCCTTAGCTACAGCGCCACGAACGTGCCAGTGATCAACGTCGGGCTGAGCAGTAAAACTTTATCCGAGCAACAGTTGAACGACTACGGCCTGAACTTTATTCGGACCCAGCTGATCACCGTTCCCGGCGCCGCTGTTCCTTACCCATACGGAGGAAAGCAAAGGTACGTGGAAGTGGACCTCGACTATAAAGCTTTGCAAGGCTATGGCCTGACACCTTCGGACGTCGTAAACACGATCAATGCGCAGAACCTTATCCTGCCCTCTGGCACTCAGAAAATCGGTCGCTTCGAATACCAAGTCGCAGTAAACGCCAGTCCACCCACATTTGAGCAATTAAACGCCATTCCCATTAAAACTCTGGCCAACGGCACCACCATTTACATCCGAGATGTGGCGCATATTGTTAACGGGAACATTCCGCAAACCAACATCGTCCGTTTCAACGGAACGCGAGGCAGCATGCTGGTGGTGCAAAAAACCGGTAGCGCGTCGACCTTGGATATTGTGCAGGGAATCAAGGATAAAATCCCGCAACTGAAACAGACCTTGCCGCCCGCGCTGGATATTGCAACGCTATCGGATCAATCGATTTTTGTTACCGGCGCGATTGACGGTGTAGTGCGCGAAACCGTGATTGCGGCGTGTCTCACCGCAATCATGATTCTCCTTTTCTTGGGTGATTGGAAAAGCACCCTCATCATCGCCATCTCGATACCTTTGGCAATTCTCTCTTCGATTGCGGTGTTGAGTGCGCTTGGCCAGACGCTTAACATCATGACGCTGGGCGGGCTCGCCTTAGCAGTCGGGATTTTGGTCGATGACGCAACAGTGACCATCGAGAACATCGACCGGCATTTAGAAGAAGGTAAGCCGACGTTGGAAGCGATTCGCGACGGGGCGGCTCAGATTGCCGTCCCGGCATTGGTCTCTACGATCTGCATCTGCATCGTTTTCATTCCGATTTTTTTCCTCTCCGGAGTCGCCAAATACCTGTTTTCGCCGCTAGCTGAAGCGGTCATTTTTGCGATGATCGCCTCTTACATCCTGTCGCGAACGCTGGTTCCGACCTTGGCCATGTACTGGATCAGAAAGCACGGTGAAGAGTCACATCAAGCCAAAGGGAGGAAGACGTTTGCGCCTTTTACCTGGTTCTCCCGTTTTCACCGATGGTTCAATAATCGATTCGAAAAATTCAGAGAAGGCTATCGCGATTTGCTGAGTTTCGGACTCCGAAACGCCGGGAAGCTCGTTACTTTTGTGCTTGGCTTTACGGTGGTCTCGATGGGTTTGTTTCCATTTCTCGGACAAAATTTCTTTCCGTCGGTGGATTCCGGACAATTCGATATGCACGTTCGCGTGAAGTCCGGCACCCGGATCGAAGAAACCGCGCGCTCGATCGA
>DASTDH010000707.1:0-6422 GCA_035710445.1 Chthoniobacterales bacterium | reverse complement strand
CCTCTCACCTATCACAAAATACACTCCGGCTACTTCCTCGGCGCTACGGTTCGTCGCCGCCGCGACGTCAACGATATCGAGAGTCGAGTAGAGCAAATCGAACCTCACGATGCGGTTAGAAAGATCGCTGGGGACTTTGCTTTCAATTAAGCGTTCAGCCGCCTGCCGTAAAACATCACACTCTTCATCTGGTACGAATTTGTCCAGATTCCAGGCGAGCGATTTCACCTTTGGGGCGAAGTATGTGACGGTTTTAGCGAGATCCTCTTTCAAATTCCGATAACGCAGAAACCATCGAGTTGCTCCTGACATCAACCTCTCCGAAGCAATCAGCATGGCGGATTGCACCGCGTCCGGCGCTTTGTTATCGAGGGCTTCGACCGCACACCAGAAGGACTCAAAATCGAACACCTCGCGCGTTAACAGGTAGGCCCGCACGACATCCGCGATCCGGGCGCCGGTTTCCTCCTGCATGCGGTGCAGAAACGTGCTACCCAATCGGTGAACCATATCGTTGGTGACTTGCGTCGCGATGATTTCACGCTTGAGCGGGTGACGCTCCATACTCTCGCGACAGCGCTCGCGAACTGGCGTGGGAAAGTAGCGCACCAGGGCGGCGGAGACGTAGGGATCGTCTGGCAACTCGGAATTAAGCAGCCAGTGATAGAGCGTGATTTTGCTGTACGCAAGTAGGACCGCGCGCTCCGGAGACGTAAGGCCTCTCTTGGCCGCCTTGCGTGAGGCCAATTCCTCGTCGGAAGGCAAAAATTCGATAGTGCGGTCCAGCTTGCCAACCTTTTCCAAGTATTTGATAAGACGTGTTTGGGCGTCCAGCTGAATTGGTTCACGGATGCTCAGGGACTGGGTCTGCAAGTAGTTGTCGCGTAGAACCAACGTCGCGACTTCGTCGGTCATTTCAGCGAGCAGTTGGTTGCGTTGCTCAAAGTTCAAACGACCTTCGGCGACCTCCGAATCAAGGAGGATTTTGATGTTGACCTCGTGGTCCGAGCAATTGACGCCGCCGGAATTGTCAATCGCGTCGGTGTTGATTTTACCACCTTGAAGCGCGTATTCGATCCGCCCGAGTTGAGTGAATCCAAGGTTGCCACCTTCCGCCACGACTTTGCAGCGAAGATCTTTGCCGTTGAGCCGGATCGCGTCGTTGGCGCGATCACCAACCTCGCCATTGGTTTCGGACGTGGCCTTAACGTAAGTGCCAATGCCACCATTATAAAGAAGATCGACCGGCGCTTTGAGGAGCGCTCGGATCAAATCGGCCGGGGTCAGCGACGGAACGTCAACATCAAGGGCTTCTTGGACTTCAGGCGTCAGCGGTACGGTTTTCGCGCTGCGCGAGTAAATGCCGCCACCTTTTGAAAGGAGCCTAACATCGTAATCAGCCCAAGAGGAACGTGGGAGGTTGAATAGCCGCTCGCGTTCCTTGAAACTTACTTCCGGCCCGGGATCGGGATCGAGAAATACGTGGCGATGATCGAAGGCGCCTACGAGCTTGATGTGAGGAGAGATCAGCATGCCGTTGCCAAACACGTCACCTGACATGTCGCCGATCCCGACGACGGTGAAATCTGTGGTTTGAGTATTGATCCCCAGTTCGCGGAAGTGTCGCTTGACCGACTCCCACGCGCCGCGCGCTGTGATCCCCATCTTCTTGTGGTCATATCCTGCCGAGCCACCGGAGGCAAACGCATCACCCAGCCAGAAACCGTATTCCTTCGCGGTGCCGTTGGCGATGTCGGAGAACGTCGCCGTGCCCTTATCAGCGGCGACTACCAGGTACGGGTCGTCTCCGTCATAGCGCACCACCCCGCTTGGCGGCACCACTTTGCCCGCCACTAAGTTATCAGTCAGATCCAGTAACCCGCGCAGGAAAATCTGGTAACATGCTATGCCTTCTTTCATAAAGGCTTCGCGGTCCGCGGGAGGCTGCTTCACCACGAATCCCCCCTTCGAGCCCACCGGCACGATTACGGTGTTTTTGACCATCTGCGCTTTCATGAGGCCCAGCACTTCCGTGCGGAAGTCTTCCCTACGGTCGGACCAGCGCAAGCCTCCCCGAGCCACATTGCCACCTCGCAAGTGAACACCCTCAACGCGCGGCGAGTAAACGTAGATTTCGAACCGGGGCTTGGGCTCCGGCAGCCCCGGCAGCAACGCCGGGTCGAACTTGAAGGAAAGGTAAGGCTTGTCAGCGCCGGCAGCATCTTTTTGGAAGTAGTTGGTGCGAACCGTCGCCTGGATTACAGCGAGAAAACGCCGCAGGATGCGGTCTTCGTCCAGGTTCGTAACCGAATCCAAAGCGCTTTCGATTTGAACCGCCAAGGCCTGAGATTTGACTCCCCTGGCGGCGGCGTTCGCCGGGTCGAAACGCGTCACAAAGAGTTCAATCAGCTGCCTCACGATCGCCGCATTGTTCGCCAACGCCTGCTCTACATACGCTTGTCGGAAAGTGAACCCAGTCTGCCGCAAGTATTTGCTGTAGGTGCGCAAAATGGTGACTTCACGCCAGCTAAGATTTGCCCGCAGCACCAGGCGGTTGAAGTCGTCATTTTCAACCTCGCCGCGCCAGGCGCGTGCGAACGCTTCCTCGAATTTGGGTTTCACTCGAGCGACTTCGACCTGAAGATCTCCTGTATGGCTCATGCCGAAATCGTACACATAGACCGGCGGCATTCCCTCGGGCTCCACTTTGTAGCTAAGCTCCTCGAGCACATTGACGCCCATGCGTTCGAGCATGGGCAGGCTTGACGATAAGGGGATGGGATTCCCTAAGTGGAAAACTTTCAGATGCAACGGAGTGGCGCTATGGGAGTCGGCCGCGTAAAGATCCATCGCGAGTTTTTTCTCCGGACCCAACATGTCCATGATTGCGGCGTCACTGACGGCTTTAGTGGCGGAAAGGTCCTCGCGATAGCCGGCAGGAAAAGCGTCTCCGAACCGGCGGTAGAGCTGGTTGCCTCGCTCTTCCCCCAAACGTGCGACCAGGGCGTCGTGCAGGTCATCCTCCCAGCGGCGAGCCGCCTTAACGATCCGCTTTTCGATTTCACGAACGTCGAAGTCCGGCACGCTTCCTGGCTTAGTGCGAACTGTGATAAGAACGCGAGCTAAGGCCGAGTCAGACAAGTGCAGTGTGAACTCCGAGCTGATGCCGTTGAACGCCTGCATCAAGATCTGCTGGGTACGCTCGCGGACCTCTGCGCTATAATTTTCACGTGGCACATAGACCAGGCACGAAAGAAAGCGACCGTAACGGTCGCTCCGCACGAACAGTCGGGTCCGCTTACGATAGCCGTTAACCAGGATTCCCATCGCCTGTTCAGAAAGCTCATCTTCTGAAGCCTGAAACAGTTCGTCGCGCGGATGCTGTTCAAGGATTGCTACCAGCGCCTTTCCCATGTGACCGTTGGAATCCAACCCAGCGCGCGCGATGACATTGTTTACCTTGCGCCGGAGCAGCGGGATATCTGTTGGATGTGACGCGTAGGCGGTGGACGTAAAAAGCCCGAGAAAGCGCTGTTCCCCTAAGACCTGACCTTTTGCATCCAGTCGCTTGACGCCGATGTAATCAAGATAGCCTTGGCGATGGACTGTAGAGCGCGAATTCGCCTTGGTCAGAATCAGCAGGTCGGGAGCACGTGCGAGGCTTTTCGCTTCCGGAGTGACCGTAGCGAAGCTTTTTGAGATTTTGGTCTGCGGTGTCTCACGCAAAATGCCAAGGCCGGAGCCCGGCACGACCCGCAAAACGTCTTCTCCACCTTCTTGAACCAGGTCATAGTCTCGGTAACCCAAAAAAATGAAATGCTGGTCTGCGAGCCATTTCAAGAACGCCTTGTCCTCGTCGACGACTTCGGGAATCAGGCCTTCCGGATAGGGCGTTCTGATTTCAGCAACCACGCGATTCATGTGCTCCTTCATTCTGGGGTAATCCTCAACCGCCCTATGTACGTCGCCTAGAATGCGCGAGATACCTGCTTCCAACTCCGCCAGCTTTTCGGGAGCGGTTTCTCGGTCAACTTCGACGTGCATGACCGATTCGGAAGGGCCGCTTTGACTGACGTCTGAGGGCAGAATTTCCATCAGTCCACCTGCTGCGTCCCGACGGGTTTTCATGACTGGATGCACCGTGAGGTGGGTGGCCAAGCCCAGGCGGTTGATCTCCATCGTCACGGAGTCAACCAGAAACGGCATGTCGTCGTTGACGATCTCCACCACGGTGTGCGTAGACTGCCATCCGTCCCTTCCGCTTTGAGGATTGTAGACGCGTACCTTTGCGGCGCCGGCTTTGAATACTCGCATGAAATCCAGATGCGCCAGCGCAGCGCAGCAAATGTCGGGGAGGTTACGCTCTGCGAGGTCGTCCGCCTCAACGCGACGATAATACTGTCGAATGAACCTTTCGGTCTCCGCGATTTTTTCCTCGGGCACCCTTTCTCGAAGCAGTGCCACGACTTTTTCTATGATTTCCGCGTTCCCCTTTTGTGCGTTAGGTAACACGTCTTTCTCCTAAGCGACAAAAATTATTGCCTGGCATGGTCAATTGCCTTTCCTGACTATCCCCGCCCCGGGTTAATATCTTGGTTTCATTCATCTGAGAACACTCTTCTCGCTCGCTTTACCTCACGTTTGAGGCCCGCGTAGTCGCTCCTCACCGAACTTACCCAGGGAACTCCACTCGTGAATTTCGGAGCCATGAGTACCATAACTAGGTATCCCCCGTGTTTGGGCCGAGGAGCGATTACCTACTCCTCCCAACAGTCGTTAGTTGCTGACCTATCCTTGGCGGCGCTGTGCAGCTCAAGACCGCTTGATCAAAAGGGAACCATTCTTTCCGCACCGGGAATGTCTTAGGTTCGGATGGCGCGCTCACTGGGATGGAACAAAACTGGATCAATTAGACTTCAGTGACTGCGGTCACGTTATCGATAACGGATTGCGTGTCAAATTCGTGGAACTTTGTTTTTTTTTGGTTCCGCCTAGATTTTTCGACCCCGGATATTTCGCTGTGGTATCGTTAACGTGTTCGGTAAAAAATTATGGGAGTTTACTGGTCATTGGATCAAAGGCCGACAGTGAATCCGCGGGCTCTGATCTTCGATATGGACGGAGTTATCGTCGATTCCGAAGCGCTTCACGAATCCGCAAAGCAACAAGCCCTCCGCTCCGCAGGCATCGAAGTTGATGAATCAGTCTTTGCGCAATATACCGGGCGCAGCGACCGCGCTATGATCGCGGATTTAGCAAAGGTTCATGGACGCTCAGATGATGAAGTCGAAGCAATTCTGCTGGAAACACAACGACTTTACACATTGGGCGAACCCCAACTGCGTCCTATAAGCGGCGCCATCGAGTTTCTCTGTTGGGCGCGTAAGCACTACCGATTGGCCATTGCCACGTCCGCGACGCCGCGCAATCGAACATCTACACTCGCAAACCTACGGCTAGCACAAGTCTTCGATGTAGCCGTAGATAGCGCTTCGGTGATTCACGCTAAACCTTCGCCGGACATCTTCCTGAGAGCGATTGCCGACTTGGAACTTCCGGCCGAAGATTGTTGGGTCATCGAAGACTCTGTCAACGGTATCGTTGCAGCTAGACATGCGCAGTGCGTTGCCGTGGGCCTCACCACAAGTTTTCACCAATCTCAGTTGCTGAGCGATGGAGCCAATCTTGTAGTTGATAGCTTTAGCGAACTTCGAGAGCTGCTCGAGAGCATGGCTGCGAGGCCAGCGAAGAGTTTCGATGACTTGAGGAAGGATGGCTCATGAATCCCGCCTTCTCTCGAAATTCCCGCTCTCGGCACCGTTGGTCACAGAGAGGCTCCTGATACTGCCTAAGCTCGGCGTCGGTGCTGTCTAGGCAATCCATCCTGCCGCCGCGCCTCATCCACGACGTTTGAATTTAAGTTGTTGATTGCGCAGATTACGATAACGTAATCGATAACAGAGCAGGTTTCCCTCTAAAAAGTCGCGCTTCTATGAAGATCGCCACCGCACCCGTCAACTGGAACAATGCAGATGCTCCCGATTTCCGAGAGTGGTTTCCCTATCCACAGATCCTCGATCTGATGGTTGCTGCGGGATACAAGGCAACCGAATGGGGAATGAACATGCCTAGCCACGTTTCTCAGATGCTGACTGATCTTAATGAACGTCAGCTGCAGCTTCTGGGGGGCTTTGGTGCACTGGAGCTCCGGAATGAAGCCAAGCTTGCGAGCGAGATTGAACGGGCGATCGAAGTCGGCCGTTTTTTCAAGTCGCTTGGCGGTCAGCTGTTAATTGCCGCAGACAGTGGAGATCCGTTCAGGCTGGCTCAATCAGGACGCGTTGACCCTACCTCTGGTTTGAAAAAGCATGAATGGCGCAACCTCACGAGCGGCCTTGACCAAATCGGAAACCGGCTTCGCG
>DASTDH010000706.1:0-18274 GCA_035710445.1 Chthoniobacterales bacterium | reverse complement strand
AGGGCGAAGTCAGGTCCGCGGTGTTCAGTCCCGATGGGGCGCGGATCCTGACGGCGAGTTGGGACAGAACCGCGCGGCTCTGGGATGGGGGCTCCGGGAAGCTGCTGGCCACCTTCCAGCATGAGAGCGAAGTCAGGTCCGCGGTGTTCGGTCCCGACGGGATGCGGATCCTGACGGCGAACGCGGACAAAACCGCGCGGCTCTGGGATGGGGGTTCCGGGAAGCTGCTGGCCACCTTCCAGCATGAGAGCGAAGTCACTTCCGCGGTGTTCAGTCCCGACGGGGCGCGGATCCTGACGGCGAGCGGGGACAAAACCGCGCGGCTCTGGGATGGGGACTCCGGGAAGCTGCTGGCCACCTTCCAGCATGAGAGCGAAGTCACTTCCGCCGCACACGAGAAATCGTACCTTACGCATGTTTTCGGGGCCACCTTCCAGCATGAGAGCGAAGTCAGTTCCGCGGTCTTCAGTCCCGACGGGGCGCGGATCCTGACTGTGAGCGCGGGAACCGCGTGGCTCTGGGATGCTACCATCGCTCGGTCACTAGCCCGTTTGATGGTGGAATCTCAGGCTCTTCGGCAAGTTGGACTGCTCTCGGAATTAGCAAGCGGGCTCAAAATCTCCGAGGACGGTTCCCTCACAGCGATTCCGTCCGGACGTAGGTTTGAGCTAATCACGCAGGTGCGGGATTCTGCCAAGGACGATGAGCTTATGAGTCGTTTTATCCGATGGTTCTGCAGCCCGATCGAAGAACGGATGATTTTCCCAGATAGCAAAATGAACAATGCCACCTGGCTCGATAACCAGATCGTCTCGATTCCGAGCGTGCCCGAATCCCTCGCAACGAATGCTTTTGAAGCATTCCCGAGCCGCCCCCTGCCGGAGCTCGCAATGGCGAAATATGCCAAGGATTCCGCCGGTGCCGATTTTCTCCGCTCGCAGGCTCTGAACCGCTTACCGAAGGACGGCGCAATCTGCACCAAGGCCGGCGAAATGTTGCGTGACCAGCGCCGGCCTTACCAGGCCCTTGAGGCTGCAGGCAAGGCGCTCGCCGTCGACACGACCTCTCTTCCCGCGCATCGATTGAGAGTAGCTTGTCTTACCGATCTGAACCGGTCGGAGGACGCGTTGCAGGAATGGCAGGTGATCGTGGCGCGTCCCGATGCCGAAAGCGACGATTTTGCTCGAGCCGGATACCTGGCCGCTAAGGTGGGGAAGAGCGATTTTTGTGACTCCATTTTCGGGCAAGGAAGAGGTCGCTTTCCAAAGGACCCCGACCTGTATTTCCACCAAGGTTGGGCAATGTTGAATCTTCATCGCAACACTGAGGCAGTCGCTGCATTCGAGACCTCCGAACAATCCTCGGCTTCAGGGAAAAATCCATCCAGCTATCTCCTCGCAGGCCAAGCCGCCGCCAACTGGGCGGCAGGCAGAAAGGACAATGCGGTGGCCGCTTACTTACGGCTGATCACTGTGGGTCAAGGAAATATCAATTGGGCGGATTCGACTGCCGTCGCCAAGGCAGATTTGACCAACGCGGAAAAACAACCCCTCCTGGAAGCATTGGCCGAAACACTCCGACAACATCCGGAACTCGCACCGGAAGAGATCGCCATCACGAGTGTGCCGACGGATCCCCCGGGCGAAAGCACGGCCTCGGAGCCCATCAAAGGCACTGTCAGCGGCGTCAACCCCCAAGACTATAAGGTGGTTATCTATGCGCGCAGTGGCGACAAGTGGTGGGCTCAACCGACCGCGGCATCGCCTCAAACCCACATCGGAAATGATGGCAAGTGGGAGTCGGAGACGCACGGCGGCACGGAGTTCGCAGCTTTGCTCGTGAAAGCGTCATACAAACCGGAGGCCACTCGCGGGACGATCCCTGGTGTTGGCGGGGATGTCATCGCTGTGGCCAAGAAGAAACCGGAAAAGAAATAGAACCTGAACATTGCTAGGTGTAGCGAACTGGGAACATAAAGGGCTCGAACCGACAATATCCGCGGTTTCGGAACCACATTAAGTGAAATAACGGGCCGCTCAAAATCACATTGCGTGAGAATGAAACCACATTAGTTTTCTTGCTTTGATTTCGAGTTTCAGTTCGCCGACGATCTGCTCGGAATGTTCCGTCTCAAAATACCCCGCTTGCCCTAAGTCCCTAGCAAGGCCGTAGTAATTTCTGACGTCGCTCAACATGGTGATTCCCTTTCTGTGCGACGACCAAAGTATTCTTCCACCTACTCGACGACTTCCTTTTTGTTGAGCGTGGTGTCGACAAGCGTGTTAATCCAATCGAGTTGTTCCGGAGGCAGCTTAGCAAGCGGAATGGCCAGGTAATTGGCTATTCGCGTGCTAACCACATCCAACCGAAAATCTCCGTTAAGGGGTTCCGATAGCAGATGGGCAATACAACGTTAGCCCATTCTGCTCTCGAAGCCCACGATCCTAATCTGTCACCGCGCGGACCCGGATGCTACCGATTGCTCGCTGTGGTCGTCGCGGACAGCCTAGTTCGCTGGGGCTGAGTTCGAGGTCAGCATCCGGATCTTCCAATCATCGCCCATACGAATTACTGACCAGTAGCCCTTGGTTTGTTTAGGACCGAACTTCTCGCCTTTAAATTTAAAAGTCAAACTCCATCCTCCGGTCGCCCATATCTCATTACCAGCCGTACCTATAACGTGAGGGGAATCTTGATCTATCGTGAGGACATGGTCGCTCCATAGCACATGTTTGAAAAAGTCTACATACCATTTCTCGATAGCTTCCCGCCCGTTGACTGGCCCTCTGTCCGTCACAAAAACCGCGTCCTGCGTAAAGCACGCGGCGGCAGCGGCGGCGTCGTTCTTGTTCAGCGCATCGGAATGTTTTGCAATAACATCGACAAGCTTTTGGCGCAGCTGTGGATCTGGCGTGTTTGTTTGTTGGGCGAAGGTCGGCAAAGCAAAGCCGATTGCCGAACCTGGGGTTGAGGTCGAGGTCAGCATCCGGATCTTCCAATCGTCGCCCACACGAAATACTGACCAGTAGCCCTTGATTTGTATAGGACCGAAGTTCTCGCCTTTAAGAGTCGAACTCCATCCTCCGGTCGCCCATATCTCATTGCCAGCCGTACCTATAACGTGAGGGGAATCTTGATCTATCGTGAAGGCGTGGTAGGTGAATAGCACTTTTTTGAACAGGTTTGCATACCATTTCTCGATAGCCTCCCGCCCGTTGACTGGTCCTCTGTCCGTCACATAAACCGCGTCCTGCGTAAAGCACGCGGCGGCAGCGGCGGCGTCGTTCTTGTTCAGCGCATCGGAATGTTTTGCAATAACATCGACAAGCTTTTGGCGCAGCTGTGGATCTGGCGTGTTTGTTTGTTGGGCAAAGGTCGGAAAAGCCAAGCTGATTGCCAATCCTACAAGAGCAGCTACTAAGCGGATTTTCATCGTTTCGTCCCACGGGATTTAAGATGTTTGTCGTCGACGGAGTCCATGCGGTTCTGCCGCGGCGCCGAGGGCAAGAGGATCAATGCCTTCCGTAGAAGATCTCTGGGCGACGCCCCAATTGGATGCCTCGCCGACTCCGGTGTCAATGAGAAACGATTATGCATTGGCTTTGGGTTAGCCGAAGCTACGTTTTAAGACCAAGGGTCGGGTCGACGCTTGTGCCATATGAATAACGTTTTCAGCCTGAGACGGCGGAAATCCTGATATCGCTGACCGTCACCGAGTAAACGTCCGCCCCGAATAAGTGCGGATGCATGACGCTTACCTTCATCCTCCGCGCTGGAATCACCATTGAGTATCAGCTTCACGTCGATGATGTCTTTTCCATCCGCCTTGAGACAAGTTGCCCGCTGGGCAACAAAACCCAGCATAAAACTCAAGGACCTTCGCAAGCGTCTTTATAGGTGATGATCTTCTCCCGGTTTCTGGACAGGTAATAAGTTTAGCTTTTGGCGGCCTGGATGATCTTCTCCCGATTTCTGGACAGGTAGTAAGTTTAGCTTTTGGCGCTCTGAAGGGCGTTATTGTTGTTGGTTACTGGTTGCACATCGGCTCCAGGAAAGGCTGCCGGAGGCAAATTTCCAAGGCCACTGTGCGGCCGCGTGGTATTATAGTCAGCTCGCCACGCGTCGAGCTTTATTTTAGCATCTGCGATCCCCCAGAACAGCTCCAGGTTCAAGCATTCGTCGCGCAAGCGCGCATTGAAGCTCTCAATGAAGCCGTTCTCCACCGGCTTACCTGGCCGAATGTAGTCAATCCGTACCCGGTGTAAATGCGCCCACTGATCGAAAGCTCGTGAACAGAACTCCGGGCCATTGTCACAGGTAATCGATCGAGGATACCCGCTCACCCTGGCGATGCGATCGAGCTCTTCAACGACTCTTGCCCCTGAGAAGCTGAGCGCCGGCACCAAAGCCGGATTGTATCGGTGGTACTGATCAATGATCGTTAGTACCCGGAATCTTCGCCCGTCTTCGAATCGATCGGTAACAAAGTCCATAGACCAGCGTTGGTTGGCTTGCTGCGCTATCTCCAGCGGGCCGCGTTGTTGACTTGCCAGTTTCTTGCGCCGCTTGCTCCGCACCTGGAGCTTCAGTTCACGGTAGAGTCGATAAACGAGTTTCTTCCCCACCGGCCAGCCTTCCCGCTTCAAGAGTACCGTTAAGCGCAGATACCCAAACCGAATCCGTGTCATGGCCAACTCTTTGATTCGCATCGATAGTCCACGATGGTCCCTGGAATGACTCCGGTAGTAGAAACTCGAGCGCTCCAGCATCAGCAGTCCACAGGCTCGTTGCAAACCGATCTCATACCAGGCATTGATCTCGACTACCAACGCCCGTTTCTGGACCGGTCTTAGAACTTTTTTTTCACTACCTCCTGCAGAATGTGTTTGTCCAAGGTCAGCTCGGCCACAAGCTGCTTGAGTTTGCGGTTCTCTTCTTCCAGCAGCCGTAAACGTCTCAGCTCACTCACCCCCATCCCTCCGTATTTTCGCTTCCAGTTGTAGAAAGTCTGCTCGCTGATCCCATTCTCTCGGCAGATCTCGCTCGCTTTTACCCCTGCTTCCGCCTGCTTTAAGGCGTACACTATCCTTGCCTGGTTCACTCTTTTCGGCATGTCATTCTTTCCTTACTTTACCCCTCAACGTTGCCAAAAGACTAAAGAATTCGCTGTCCAGTTTTCGGGGAGAACATCAGTTCAAGCATTCGTCGCGCAAGCGCGCATTATTTCTGGTTTGAAAGGCCAGCAGCATAGTTAGTAACTGGGCTTCTTTCCGAGGGGACTGCGCCTGTTATTAGCAATGCGATTATTAACTTTTGCCCCTCGTTCACACCGTGCACACCGAAGCAATAAAACGTAGAAAACGGTACCATTTTCTATATTTAATATGGTCGCGGGGCACGGTGGGCAAACGGTTTCGAGGGGTGGAAAAATTGAGAAAAATAATTCGTCGAAAATATTGGTCCGTCGAAAATTATAAAGGCAATTTCGCGGATTATTTTGTTGCTCCGGAGCCTTTGATCTTGCGTGTGTGTGCGTGCGCGACGTGCGTGTGTGATCATGTGAATGTGTGGGTTAGGCGTCAATTGAGGGTAGGTTCTTTCTGGCGGTCTCGATCGAATTGCGATAAAATCCCGGCACCAGGTTATGATAGGGCAGAAGTACAAACTCAATGACATCCATAGGGCGATTTCGGCTCTGGTCGCATACTGTCGCCCCGACTCAAGTGGCGAAGCACCGGTTGCAATCAACCGCGACTTGCTGAGCTACGCTCTACGTCTTTTGCAGATACGAAGCTTAGGTCCGCCCGAAGACCGCAGGTGGCATGAGCGAAACGGTTGGTGATCTTGCCCGTATCCGTCTAGTGAAGCACAAGGTTCAGCCGCGTTGTTGGGTTTGGGCAGCCGCAGTGAATCAGTAAAATCGAGCGGCCCAGGCGGCTGGGGTTAGCGCAGCAACACGGCTAAGAGGCAGATCGGCGAGGCCGGGCAGGATGGAGATAATCGTGGATCGGGATTTTCAACTCTCGTAGTCGCCGCGAAAGCAGCAGCTCGCCCCGTGAGATGGCTTCGTCAATGTAAGCGTCGGACTATGCCAACCGCTCTTTTGTTGGACTGTGGGCAAGATGGAAACCGGAGAAGTCCCGGAGCGAAAGCGACCAAGCCGAGAAGAGATCCAGCATCCGGCGGTTGAATTTGAAGCGAACGGATTGCGACGGAACGAGGGAATGCTTATCCGCCCGTCTCGCTGTCCATGGAAATTTCGTTGCCGTCTCCAAGCTTGACGCGGACGTTGAGCTTCTCTGCGTCGAACGTGAGCGTCCATCGCTCTGCTGGTTGCCCTTGCCCAAGGATCAACCTGTCGAGCACAAACGTATGGTCGTCTCGCCACGTTCCCTTGACGGCGCGGACCCCGCAAATTGCCAATGCATGCGGGTTGGTCGGCTCTCCCTTTCGATAGAGTCCATCTAGCCCGATCGGGTCGGTAAATCTGGGACCGGATTTAGTTGTATCTCCGGCGTATGTCTCCAGGTCGTAGTGTGGCTGCGGATCAGTGAAAATCAGCGACAGCGATCTCATGTTTATCGCGTTAGGGGAAAACCTGTACACCTTGCCTGAGATGATAGCCGCCATCTCGGCGGTCGCACCGACTCCGGTCGGCCTCTCGGTTGAGACATCAAGTATTTTGTTTGCGAGCAGATTCGCGCTCGCTGCGTCAGAAGTGAGCTCCGTGTCCGATTTCACCGAACTGGGAATGTGGCCGGCCAATTTGCTCAACGGGTAATTGTCGCGGCCCGTCGTCACGGCCACAACGTCCAAATCGGGGAAGACAATGATCGTCTGGCCATGGTACCCGGCCGCCGCGTAGACATGCTTGTCCGGGATAACCCAGAAAAAGTTGGAATACCGTAGTTCCGGCTCCCCAGGTATCCGCGGATCAATCGTGGTGTGGATCACCTTGTCGATCCAACCGGATGGAAGCAATTGCTTACCTTCCCACGCGCCGTTGCGCAGGTACAGATATCCGATCTTTGCCATGTCGCGAGGGTGCATGCACAATCCCTGTCCTCCGTTCGAAATGCCTTGAGGATCATGCCCCCAGGACAGATCGTTGATTCCTAGAGGGCCAAAAAACTTGGCTTTTGCGTATTCCAAGGCGCTCATTCCCGTGACTTTTGTAATGATCGCGGAAAGCAGATGCGCATTGCCGTTGCTATAGGACTTTACCCAAGGTTTTTTTCTACACATTCTGGAACATCGGGCGCTCAGCCAGGTTGATCGGCTCAAAGGCAAGTTTCGGTCATTCCTGCTAGCCTGTTTTCAAAACTATCTTTCGGTTGAGATGCAGCGAGCGCGTACGCTAAAGCGAGGTGGCCAGTGTCAGCTTATTTCCCTCGACTTGGAAACTGCCGAGAACCGCTATCGACTCGAGCCAGCGGATTGTTTGACGGCGGAAAAAATCTTCGAGGCGCGCTGGGCGTTGACGCTGTTGGAGCAAGCAATGATGATCGTGCGCCAAGAATACGTTGCCAGAGGGAAAGAACCGGTCTTTGACACATTGAGGGTGTTCGTGGGGATCATGGAGAGCGAGCCTGAGGCCTCGTATGAAGAGGCGGCAAAAGCGTTGAGCGTCGGCGTCGGCACAGTCAAGACGCTCATCCACCGCCTACGTAAGAGGTACTTGGCCGCGGTACGCGAAGAGGTCGCCCGCACCGTCTCAATGCCTGCGGAGATTGAGGAGGAGATTCGCGCGCTTTGCGATGCGCTGATCGCTGCCGAAGGACGGCTGAAGCCATGAAGACGCGGTCCGGAAAGCCTTCGAATGAACCCGGTATGCAGCAGGAAGAGGTAGAGCAGGAAGTACGCACGTGCCCGGTGTGCGGCGCGAAGTTCTCGGCGGCCAGAGATATCGATTTCTGTCCGGTTTGCATACTACGCGGGGCTGCACGGGAAGAAGCTACAGCAGCTAAATTAGTAGATCCGGCAGGTAGGTCAGAACACATATCCGAGAAGCGAGAGCCGACGGCGCCGGTTCACCAGTTTGAGAATTATGAACTGATGTTGGATAAAGAGGGCAAACCGATTGAGCTGGGATGCGGCGCGATGGGGGTTACCTACAAAGCATTAGATGTCGATCTGCGGTGCCCAGTGACATTGAAGGTCATCAG
Source organism: Chthoniobacterales bacterium (assembly GCA_035710445.1). GTDB lineage: Bacteria > Verrucomicrobiota > Verrucomicrobiia > Chthoniobacterales > JAFAMB01 > DASTDH01. Next base: position 10,109 of record DASTDH010000706.1, on the reverse strand, counting down.
CAAACGGTATCTCGGTGATGAATCAGCGCGGCTTCGTTTTTTGCGCGAGGCGCGCTCTGCCGCCAGCGTTCGTCATCCAAACGTCGCCGCAGTATTACACCTGGGCAGAATCGGGAGCAGTTATTTCTATGCGATGGAGTTCGTGGAGGGAGAGACCGTTGAGCATCTCATCAGACGCTCGGGGCGGGTCGAAGTGAAGTTGGCGCTAGAAATTACGACGCAGGTGGTCGCCGGGTTGACTGCGGTGCACAAACAACAGCTCGTTCATCGGGACATCAAACCGAGTAACATCATGGTGAGTCTAGAGGAGGGAGGCGCGGTGACCGCCAAAATCATCGACCTCGGTCTGGCGAAGGCAGTTGATGAACCAGGTTCTCAAACTGCGATCTCGGTACCCGGGATCTTTGCCGGGACACCCAAGTTCGCCAGTCCCGAACAGTTTGCGGGAATCCAGGTGGACATACGCTCGGATCTGTACTCACTTGGCGTGACCCTCTGGGAGATGCTAGCCGGACAGGTGCCATTTACTGGTTCCCCAGCTGAGGTCATGTATCAGCATCAGCACGGGCCTTTGCCCCTCGAACAACTCGAAGACATTCCACAGCCGATCGTCACGCTACTTAAGACGCTTCTGGACAAAGACCCAGCGCGGCGCTTTCAGAACCCAGCTGAACTTTTGAAGGTGATCGCGAGGATAAAAAGCGCGACCGATGCGGGACTCACCATCACGCGTCAGAGCTTCCAACAGACTCCGCTCGTCAGTTCGGGTGCCGGAACTCGCAGGCGGTACGCAAGAGCGGGACCCAAGAAAATTTCGGTAGCAAGATTGCCCGTTACAGGAAGCGATGTTTTTGGGCGAGAGGAGGATATCGCTTATCTGGATGATGCGTGGGCAAACCAGCACGTAAACGTTGTGGCCATCATTGCCTGGGCTGGTGTGGGGAAGTCGACGCTGGTCAATCACTGGCTCCGACGGATGGCTACCGGACATTATCGTTCTGCGGAACTCGTTTTTGGCTGGTCTTTTTACAGACAAGGCACCAGCGGGCAATCTTCATCCGCAGATGAATTTTTTGACGCCGCCCTTTCATGGTTTGGAGATCCAGATCCACGGATCGGAACGGCTTGGGAGAAGGGCGAAAGACTAGCGAAACTCGTCGGTCATCGTCGAACCTTGCTGGTCCTGGACGGTCTGGAACCGCTCCAAAATCCGCCTGGTCCGCAAGAAGGAAGGTTACGAGCTCCTTCCCTTCAGGCGCTTTTGCGCGAGCTCGCCGCTTTCAATAGGGGGCTATGCGTGATTACTACACGCACGGCTGTGGCTGATATTGCAGATCATGAGCGTAGCTCGGCCCTGCGTCGTGACCTGGAACAATTGTCCAGCGATGCTGGCGCGAAGCTGCTCCGAGCGCTGGGTGTTAAGGGAGACGAAGAGGACTTGCGGACTGCCAGCGACGAGTTCAATGGCCATTGCCTTGCTCTAACGCTCTTGGGCAGCTATCTGACGGATGCTTACAATGGAGACATTCGTTGCCGTAGCGAAGTGTCATCCCATCTTGGTCACGACGTGCGACAGGGAAACCATGCCCGAAAAGTGATGGAATCATACCAAGCCTGGTTTGGTGAAGGTCCTGAGCTGTCGGTTCTGCGCATGTTAGGCTTATTTGATCGCCCGGCTGACGAAGGGGCGCTAGAAGCTCTGCTGAAGTCGCCTCCGATTGCTGGCCTAACAGACTCATTAACTGATTTAAACCCGACTGAGTGGCGAACTGTTCTTGCCAGATTAAGAAGAGCAAGACTGCTCGCTGGGGAAGATCCGCAGGATCGTGGACGTCTTGATACCCACCCCCTTGTTCGCGAATACTACGGCGAACAGCTGCGGAATCAATGAGGGGATGCTTGGAAGGAATGCAACCGGCGGCTCTTTTACTATTATCGAAGCCTTGCGCCCCAGTTGCCAGACAGTTTCAGGGAAATGGAACCGCTTTTCTTAGCGGTCATCTGCGGTTGCAATGCCGGTCTGTTTCACGAAGCACTGCAAGAAGTTTATATTCCGCGGATTCAGCGGGGGAATGCCTTTTTTGCGTCTAACATCCTCGGAGCCAGAGCTGCATTGCTCTTGATTTTGGTTCATTTCTTCAAACACGGCCGCTGGGGATCACCGGTGGAAGAGGGCATCGAGGGGCAGAGCCTTACCGCAGAAGATCAGCTCTTCATTCTGATGCAGGCAGGGCTATATCTAATAGCCACGCGAGGGGGAGCACCGGAGGCGCGAATTTGTTACGAGCGCGCGGAGTCCCTCGCTCATTCGCTTAGTCGCCCCTTGTTCCTATATTCGGCACTGATTGGTCAGTGGCGCTATTCTCACGCCACGAAGAAGCTGACGATAACCTTCCAGATTGCTCAACGAGTTCACTCGCTGGCGCAGGAGCAGAACGACTCTCTGCTATTGATAGGGGCCTACAACGCCTTGGCCGGCACGCTCTATTTTATGGGCGATTTTGAGTCGATGCACCAATACGCGATGCGTGGATCCAAAATCTGGCGCTCGGAAAGTGTACAGTCTCACAAACGTGCTGTCGAACTCTTACCTATCTCGAACGATGCAGTGGATGGAATCCAAGAGATTGGCGCGTCTGCCGTCAGTGTTTTGTGCTATGAAGCGCAGGCCGAGTGGCATCTTGGAGCGATCGCCTCTTCCAAAACGACCGTGGCAGAAGCGATCTCACTAGCCAAAGAGATGAACGATATGCACGGGTTAGCCGTGGCATTGTGGCATGCAGCGGTTTTCGCCTACTACGAGGGGAATCCTGCAGAGGTGGAACGCTTGGCATCCAAGTTGATTGAACTGTCGACTCGTCACCACTTTGCGCATTGGCTCCCTCAAGGAGAGGTTCTCCGCGGTTGGGCGCGCAGCAGTTCGGACGATATCACCGAAGGCATCTCGCGGATTGTGGAGGCAATAAAGGACTTTCGGGCGACCGGCGCGCTGCGGGGTTTGCATTTTTTCTGGTGCTAAAGGCCGAAGTTTTGCAGCTTGCGGGTCGCACGTTTGAGGCTCTGGAGGCTATAAGGGAGGCGGAAGGATTGGTCGAAAGATCCGAAGAGCGCTTGTGGCATGTCGACTTGCACCGGCTTCGAGGTGTCCTTCTCACCGCGATGGCTGCTGACGACACCCAAATTGAGGCTTCATTTCGTGAAGCCATCCACGCCGCAAAAGAGCAGAAGTCGATTTCACTGGCGAAACACGCGGAAGCAACTTACACCGAATACCGCCGCCAAAAGCGAGAATGTTAGGTCAGTCCAGGTTCCGACCGCCTCTTTGCTTTTGCCCGGCCTTTGATCATTTTCGCCGGGACCGAATCAACCGTCATTTAATTTCGCGGAGGAAATAGTCCTCCGGCTGACTAACGGTCCGTTGTACGATTTCCCGCTGCGGTAGATGGCGGTTCACCTAACAGCTCAGGTGACCCTATTTCTCCCGGTTTCGTTTACTGTTCGACTGGTTGCTCCATTTTGCCCGAAGGATGCCACCCAAGGCCGATTCGTTCAATTCCCGCAAGCAAAGAGGTTCTGTAGGACCGCCCGGGATCGAATTGACTTGAGTGCCGGGTTACCGTTGCCTATTTCGTCGGGCGTCTGACGGTCGCGATCAGGCTCATCGTCGCGACTGAAGGTAGAATAACTGTTGTGGAATCACCTGCATTGCAGGAATTCCAAGTACTAAAGGCCACGCCAGAAAGTAGCGAGACAACTCTGGACGGTGGCCGCAAATCAAGGAAAAGGCAAAAAGTTGGACGGCCAAACCCGAACTAATAACTGGCTAAGTTGATATTCGACATATTCATAGACAGCGATCTTATTAGGGTTTCAGCACCACTTTCACGCAATCCTCTTTTTTGTTTTTGAAGATATCATAAGCGTGGGGAGCTTCTTCAATGGGCAATCGATGGGTGATAATATCGCTTAGCTTAATCTTGCGGCTGGCGACCCAAACCAATAGCTCGTCGATATACTTCTGCACAGGAGCTTGTCCGAAATAGAGAGATATGCCTTTGTCAAAGATTTGACCAAGGGGAAATTTGTCATACGGCATTCCGTAGACTCCGACGACACTGACGACTCCCCCACGGCGAACCGCACTGAGAGCCATATTTAAAGCCTTAATACTTCCCGCCTGCAGATGTATTACGTTCGATAATTTATCAAGAGGAGAGCGTTCTGCTTCCATCCCGACAGCATCGACACATAAGTCGGCGCCACGGCCGCCGGTCATCGCGCGGATCGCCTCCACTGGGTCGGTCTCCGCAATATTGATCGTCTCAGAACCTGCAGCCCGCCGTGCCATATCAAGCCGGTAGGGCTGAAGATCCAGTCCGATCACCTGCGCGGCACCTTTCAGCCAAGCCACCTTTTGTGCCATTAGTCCCACGGGACCACATCCAAAAACTGCCACAGTTTCACCACCTTTGAGTTGAGCCCAATCAATCGCAGCATAACCGGTCGGCAAAATGTCGGTCAGGAAAAGGACCTCCTCATCAGAAAGCTCGTCTGGGACTTTGCGCGGACCGACATTCGCGTAAGGCACGCGAACGTATTCAGCCTGTCCGCCCGAGTACCCGCCGTAAAGATCTGTATAGCCGAAAAGTCCGCCGCCCTTTTCCTTTAGTAGTCCTCCCTCTGGCCCGTAATTTTTCGGATTGGAATTTTCGCAATGTCCCGGAAGGCCGAGATTGCAAAAGAAGCATCCGCCACAGGCTATCGGAAACGGTATTACCACTCGATCGCCCTTCTGCACAGTAGCAACCTCGCCCCCGATGTCTTCGATGACGCCCATAAATTCGTGGCCCATGATCAATGGCTTTTGCTGGGGGATAAGCCCGTTGTAGATATGGAGGTCAGAGCCGCAGATTGCGGTGGCCGTCACGCGGAGGATGATGTCTTGAGGGTTCTCAATGTGCGGCTCTTCGACTTTATCAACCTTCATTTCTCCAGGCTTGTGAAACACGACAGCTTTCATTCAATGGAGTTCGCGCTTTGAAAGTGATCTGGCTCTGTTGGCCGGATGGGGCAAGAGCCTCAGGCGCGGTTCTACCGTTTGCTGGAGGAAAGGCGTCCGCGCAGGCCGTTAAATTGTTCAGTAGCTCGATCCGCAAGGAGTGTTAGAATAGAAGGAGATAACGTCGACTCGCTTTCCCATCCGTCTCGGATTTCATTCGGCATTTGAGCTGGCGATTGCGGAAGCAACCGGGCTGCCAATTGGACAATCCTCGCCGTCAAATTGGGAAGGAGAGCCTGCACAATAATTGCTGATCTTGCTGCCAGCGTGACAATAAGTTCCGGTTTTCTTCGGCGAACCGCGCTCAATATCTGGCGAGCAGCGCGGTCTGCGCCCATGGATACTAAGGGATTACCCGCTCCCAAAGAAAACCAAGTAAACTCTTTCTGATGGTCGCCCTTGAAAAATGCGTTCTTATGAGATCCAGTGCGCATCAGACCCGGCGCGACTGTGGTGACAAAGATGTTCTTTGATGCCAATTCTGCACGCAAAGCATCAGAGAATCCAGTCAACGCGAATTTGCTTACGCAGTAGGGAGCAAGATGAGGGACGGCGAGCTTGCCTCCGAAGGATGTAATATTAACAATCCGAGCTGCGCACCCTTTGCGCAAGTGAGGCAAAACGGCAAAGGTTACAGATAGCGGCGCCCAAAAATGGATATCCAGGGCATTTCGAAAGTCCTCTCGGGTCATCTCATCAAGCGGACCAGCAACAATCTCTCCCGCGTTGTTGATTAGAACATCGATTCTCCCGAAATGGCTCGCGATATTCTGAATCGTTGATTGTACAGCCAATTCGTCTTTGATATCGCACTGCCAGGTCGTAACCACCGGACAGTACTTCAGGAGATCGGATCTTGCTCTGCCAAGTTCCCTCTCATCTCTAGCAATAATCGCGAGCCTGGCCTGCTCGCGTGCTAGTCGTCGAGCTAGCGCAAGTCCTAACCCTCGGGAACCTCCGGTGATAACAATAACTCTGCCCGCGAAGGAATCGCGCGGTGCGAGCTGTCGGTATAAAAGACAGGTCGCCACAGTCGCGGCTACTAAGCTCGAAATTTTTGTAAAATTCATGCGTCTCCCAAGCTGATCCCGTGGATGCGGGTCTGCCGGAAAGGAAGATTTGAGGTTCGAGATCCGGCATCGTTCATCGCGCAGGGGGAATGTCAATTCTAGCTCGCTTGCCAATAGGCAAATGGCCGTTCTTTAATACGTTTACGTCAAACGAAGAATTCCACCGGGTTACAAACACGATGCTGAAAATTGGCTCACTATTTTGGCAAAATGGGTATGGTGCTCTATCAACCCCATGTGCTTAGCCGGTGCGAGTTGGGCCATTTGCGCTCCCGGTATGTCCCGCTGCATGCGCTCGCTTGCTTCTGGCGTGCACACTGGGTCTCTATCCCCGGCTAACACAAGGGCAGGTACGTTAATCGCTTTGAGCGCCACAGTTGCATCGTAGCAAAGCATTCCAAACATACCTCGAGCCAATACAGCCGGAGAGGCTTGCAGTTGAAAGCGGGTTACGAAATTAAGCTTCTCCCAAGTTTCGCTCCCGGCAAACCCACTGCTTTTAGTAGATAAGAGCGCAGACCCATTCAGATAGCTCATCCAATTCGACAACCAGACCAGCGGTGACAACCAAATCGTCAAATGCAGAAGCGGAACGATAACTGGGCGCTCCAGTGCAGTAAAGAAACCTGCCATCTTTGTCGTGCGAATCGGATTGGTATAGGTAGTCTGTACGAGAGCGATAGCTTTCACTTTGGCCCGCAGAGCCTCCGGGAACAGGCGGCAAAATGTGAGCGTTATCATTCCTCCGATGCTATGCCCAAGCAGAACGGCCTGCCGCTCGCCGGCCAATCCCAATACCGCCTCCAAATCACGCGAGAGGTTTTCCATACTGTAATCCCGGTTAGTTGGTCGCGTGGACCTGCCAAGCCCAGGCAGATCCCAGACAATAAGCTGAAAATCGCCTGCTAATTCCTTCTTTAGGTAGTCCCATTCCGTGCTATTCGCTCCCCAACCGTGTGTCAGAATGATGGGTGGGGCATCCTCCCTGCCATAACATTCGATCCGGAGTTCAGAACCATCGGGCCGACTCAACCGGTGTTCCCTTGCCGCCTGTCGGGATCGCTTCGGCAATGGGTCGCCGGCTGAATCTTTGGGTTTCGTAAAGAGGCTCAGAATACCTCGCACAATTACGCCGCCGGCCAAAGCCCAGAAAAGCAGGCCAACTGCAACAGCGAGGAGAAACGTCTCATAATTATTTCCAATGTGCGGATCGAAATAGGAGCGATGAAGATTAAAATCATAGCTCCAGGCGCGCTGATACCATTTGTGGCTTAAGTAAATCCCAACTCCTAGCAGAACCCACGAAAACAGCCCAAGGAACCAAAAACGGATAATCGAAGTCGGGATCATATCATGTAACACTTTCCTGGGTCGTTCTTTTCGACAACCCACTCATCGCCTTGGTCGTGTTATGCCTGTACCAAAAAAGAAGGGCGCGCCTCTACGCTTTGTTCACACCGGCCCCGGCTAGAGCCCGATTACTTTTGGGAGACGGTCTCGCCGGCTCCCGCGGACGTCGTTAGAACAAACTATTTTCAGTGTTAGACAGCAAAGCCAAAAATCGACCCGCACACCAAAGAGAAGTACTAGCCGGGTTTAGGCGTGTCGAGCAACGGTACGGTTTACGGTCACGATACCGGGAACAGCAGACATTCCACCCACAGCAGCTACTACCGCTCCTAACACCATGGCTAACGCTCCTAGAAGTCCGGCTTGGGTTGCCGCCTTAGCAGCAGCATCAGCAGCTTCTTTGCTTTTCTGGATTGCTTGCTCCTTAGCGAGCTCCAGCTTATTCCTCGCGTCCTGGTAGGTAGCCTGCCACTTATCCACAATCTGGCCCGCTTCCTCCCGGCTCTTACCCGTCCTTGCCACGATCACGTTGATTGCTGCATCACGATCTACTGCAGTCAGTGTGTCCTTACCTTGAGAGAACAGTTTGTTGATCAAGTCTGAAGCGCCCGCCGCGTTTTGATCCGTGGGATTGGTCGGGGTGTTCTGCGCGGTGTTTTGACTAACTGTATTTTTGGCTTGCGACTGAAGATTCTCGGGCTGGAGTTGTGGCTTACCTGTCTGGCGCAGAAGTTCGTCCGCCTGAGCCTGCAGATTCGAGAGATCGATTCCTTGTTCAGCAAGCTTCTGTTGCGCGGCGTCTGCTACCTTAGGAGCTGCAGTTGCAATTCCATGCCCGGCAACGTTGAGGACTGATCCCAGGGCAGCGCCCGCCCCGCCGATGATCGCTCCTAGCGCTGTGGTGAGAAAATAAAGGCTCAGCAGAGTCGCCAAACCAAACGTGATAAGACCATGTAGCATCCCCTCCTGCTTGGCGGGAAAGCCGGCCAGCCGACCAGCGACATAGCCTCCAGCAAACAGGGAAATGAGAATGGTCAGAACCAGCCAAATTGCAGAACCACTGCCCAGGCCGCTCCCGGTCTGGCCGCTTTGAACGTGAATCGTACTAGCTCCTATTCCGATACCGAGTAGGCTCAGTGTGATTTGGGTAACTAAGGCAATGATTGTTCCTCCAATAATTGCTCCCCAAGAAATTCGTCTCGTGACAACCTCCGCAGTGTGTGATGCCACATAAGCAGCATCGCCCGGAGCGCTGTATGCGGCATTTTCCGCTCTCCGAATCTGTTCTTCTTTCATAAATCTCCTCAATTTGCTCTTCCCGTAATCCAATCTCTTTTCCTCTCAGACATACGGGCAGTCTGAGCGGACACTACTAAAGGCAAGAGCGAAATTCCCGCGCAACGGGTGGGCATTGGAGTACGTCTCTTACTACTAGGTGAGTGCTGCTTACAAATTGCTTCGAGACCACGCTCGCAAGCGGATGTGCCTAATCCGCTAAGATCTTAAAAAAAGAGTCAAGCAGTTGTTGTGGTCTCCTATGCTGGCAAAGACGACCGACGAAGAGCTCACTTTTGAATCCAAAACTTCTTGAGCCCCCCGGGGAGTGACCGTCTTTGCCGTGCTAACGATTTTCACCTTTGGCGCAACGTAGTTCGTGCTTTAGAGGGTCGGAACGTCGAGTTTTTTTCAAGTCCTCGGTCATAACGGTCTCGCAGAACCCGTTGATGGCAAAGTATGTGGGCGGGGAGACCGGTGCGCATATCTTGGTTCCAGCAGAAATAAAGCAGCTCGCGACTCCTCGTCTCGCAGCAGCAGGTCGTGGCGCTGAAAACGCAGTAATCGTTAAGCGATCAGCCAAAGAAGCCCGGTGACTAGGCGAAATGCTTGTGGCGATCCCAACTGTTCTCAGATTTTTGAAATTTCGATATGCGTCCAGGGTCCCGTCTCTACCACCTGCTCAACAAGACGCAATAGTCTGGACACGGTGGTCACGCGCAAATACAGCAGCGAATCGCGCCGTCCGTTTTCCAATAGCAAAGTGCAAATCATCGAAGGCTTAAGGGTCATGAAATGCCGAGGTCTGACAAAGCGGTGAAGGGCCGGCGTAATCACAATGCCAATCGCTCGCCTTCGTAATGCGATCGCGCATCATCAGAAGGAATAAAAGTAAATCTCGGCGCTTCCGACCCGGTTAAAATCTGTGGCAGGACCTACCTCACCTAGGCGTTTTCCATCTACCTCGCCAAGGCTGGCATTGCTGATTCTACGATGCGGTTCGGATTCACATTAAAAAGGACTAAGTCGCCAGCTTCCTGCTCAAAAAGCTCGCGCGAGTGTTCGTGGCCAGAGCCGATCTTCATCTAATTAAGTGGATTGTAGGCAGTGGATTGGTTCGCCTTTCTTCAGTATGATCGGCGCTAATCAGCTTCGCTCTGTATTCGAAGGAGGCGTGCTCGCTCATCAACCCATTGACGGTGGCCTAGCGATGGGGATTCAAATCTTTTTTGAGGGTTAGCTCTTTTCGTATGGTGCAGCTTTTTCTCCGATTAGAAGGCATGCTCCGGACTCGATTGCTTCGCCTTCAGTTTCGAAATTGCGATCGTCAGACATCCCGGTTCTCGCGCCGTTTT
>DASTDH010000705.1:0-3370 GCA_035710445.1 Chthoniobacterales bacterium | reverse complement strand
AGGCGATGCAGCGGTTGCTACCACGTTGGCCACGTTCTTTGGCAGCACTTTGGCGAGTGCCTGGGCAAATCGCATTCGCTTGTTGAGCCACCAACGAGCCATCGAGTGATCGGTTAGATACCGGTAGTGATCCTTTATCCGATCGGGCGCATGTCGTTTGACGACCTCGACCAGTTCCATCCACCGCTCTCCCCCTCCGGTGCCGGACTTATGCTCGGAGTGAATGCGATACCGGGACAACACATTACCGGAACAGATGAACTTGCAGGATGTGGCTGCACGCAAAAACCAATCCCAATCAAATGCATAGTGCAATGATTCGTCCAATGGACCAACTAGATCCCAGGCCGCTCGCGTCCAAAAGACACTGGGTTGATCCAGATAGTCGGTCACCTGCAACAATTGCCCGTCGAAGGGAATTGCCGGTCGAACTTCGCGTGACCTGTTCGCGTCGTGAAATAACTCGCACCCTCCGTATAGCACGACCGGGTGATCCGTGATCGGGCCAAGAAGCCCTACTACCTCAGAGAAGGTACCGGGCGTGTACAGATCGTCGCTATTGAGCCAACCCAAAATCGCTCCGGAACATCGCTTGAAGCCTTCGTTAATGGCCGTCGCTTGGCCTCGGTCAGGTTCGGAGCGCCAGAAGCTTAATTCCGACTCTCTCTGCTTAATTACTTCGATGCTGTTATCTTCGCTGCCGCCATCCATCACCAGATATTCCAGGGCAGGGTAGCCTTGACTGAGAACACTCTCGAGCGTTTCGCTCAGGAATCTTCCCTGATTTAGCGAGGGTGTAACGATCGAAATTCGCGGGCAACCCATCGGAGCCAACCTATCTAAATCCTGGATAATGCCTGTCGGAAATAAAGACAACAGCACCAGGCCAACTACTGCGAATAACGATTTCGAGTTTTCACTGCGACCGAACTCTTTCCAAGCGAACGCTGCTGCCGGGCAAACTCAGAATGCCGAGAGGCCCATCACTCGCCCGTTCTGCCGTCACTCTAAGCTCCGGTATTCCTCGAATCACCGTAGATGAGCCGTTACCATTGGAAATGGTGCAACTGATGCTGTAGGAGCCCGGGCTCAAAGGCAGAGAAGGCAAAGTCAGAACGACCATGATCTGATCCGGTTGACGCTCCTGCAGAGGCAAATGTCGGCTAAAAAGAACGAGTCCTTGGGCGTTGCTGAAAGAGATTCCAAGCTGGCCCTCCGGTACCGCCGTTGTGAGCTCGACTTCGAACCGAAAAGTCACCTCTTCGTGCCCGGCTGATATAGTATGAGCATCGCTGGTCAATCGACTTTCCGCTTTCCAGGAAACGAATCGCGCGCTCGGTGCCCCTTTTCTGGCTTCGAGTTCCTCCACACTTTCTCCCTCATACCGATCGACTACCTCGTCCGTCGTGCCAAACATGACGACACGTCCATGACTCAGCCAAATGCACATCTGACTTGACCGACGCACAACCGGCATCGCGTGACTCACCAGAATGGCCGCGTGACCCTCCCGAATGATTTCGGCCATCCGATCCAAACATTTCTTTTGGAACCCGGTATCTCCCACCGATAGGACCTCGTCCAGAATAACGATCTCAGGGTTCAAATGCGCTGCCACCGAAAAAGCTAGCCGAACGTACATACCAGTGGAGTAGTGCTTGACCGGCACGTCGATGAAGTCGGCCAATTCCGAGAACTCCACGATCCGATCGAAACGGTTCCGGATTTCTCTTCGCGAAAGTCCGAGCATCGTCCCATTCAAATAAATATTATCGCGCCCGGAGAAATCTCCATGAAAGCCGGTTCCCACCTCCAGGAGGCTAGCCAGCCGGCCGTACACCTTTACTTCCCCGGTCGTCGGCTGTGTGATTCGGGAAAGAATTTTCAAAAGTGTCGATTTGCCTGCCCCGTTCTCGCCGATGATGGCCAGTGTTTGACCCTGGTAAACTTCGAATGATACGTCACGCACCGCCCAGAATTCGCGCCGGGCCGCAGGCGGCAAATTCCTCTTTTCCCGCCGAAGCAAACCCGATACCGCGCGTTGGGTAATCGCCGTCCATTCCTCGAGAAAAGTTGTGCGGTTGCGTTCGCCGAGAAAGAACCGCTTCGAAATATTCTGGGCTTCGATAACGACAGACATCAGACCGTATCAGTGAAAGTTCGCTCCGTTCGGGCGAACGACCAAAGTCCGATGACCGCTATCGCGACCAGGACCAGCAAAGCAGGGATCGACAATACGTAGTGTTCGACTCCAAACAGACATGAACGGAGTGCCAGTATCAGCATCGCCACCGGATTAAGGTCCACTAGCCAACGCAGATTCGCTGGAACAATCGACTCAGGGAAAAAGATGCAGCTCAGGTACATCAACAATTGGAGCCCGTAGCCAACTAACATGTTCAAGTCTCGATATCTTACTGTCCAAGAAGCGATCAAGCAGCCTAGGCCGAGGGCGAAGGTCGTTAGACAAAGTAAAATTAAGGGGATGAAAATCATCCGGGGACTAAGCTCGATACGGGTGCCGGTAAGGTTATAGAAGCCGATAATGAGCAGAAGCACACCGAATTGAGCTGCGAAGTTGAGCACGTTTACCGTGATTTGACTCAGCGGTACGATCATTCGCGGGAAATAGATTTTTTGGAAGATGTGCCGGTTAATCAGGAAAGTCTGGGAAACCTGGTTAACGCAATTGAAGAAGAGATTCCAAGTGATAAAACCGGTCATAAAGAATACCAGAAACGGTAGCTTGCCGGTTGAAACCCGGACGATCAGCCCGAACACCACCGAGAAGATCAGCGATGCAAAGAAGGGCTGCACGAAAAACCAGAGCGGGCCTAAGACGGTCTGTTTGTAAGTTGCCAAAAGATCCCGTTTGGTGAGCAGAAAGAAAAGATCGCGATAGGTCCAAAGATCCACCGGCCGGCTCAGCAGCCAAGCTTTCGCGGAAACAACGTAAGTGGGCTTTCGCAGACTGGATGGGTTACTAACAACCGAAGACATCGTGCGTTTTGGAATGACAATTAGAGAGTATAGCCCGCTAACTGGGCGTCTTTCGCAAACATCTTGACTGTGTCGAGCGAAAGCTTATCCAAATCCATTCCAAAGAGCGTCATCGCTTTTTTGAGAATATCATGCGGGACGGTCACAATGTCTGATCCGCAATCATCCGCCTCGAAAATGTTTAGTACTTCGCGAACGCTCGCCCAAAGAAGCTCCACCTTCGGCAGGGGTTCCAGCAAAACTTTGCTCGCACGCATGATCGGCTTGGGATCCCGGCCAGTATCCGCGATCCGCCCGGCAAAAACTGAGACCACGGCCGCAACATCAGGGTTGAGCGCGGCAGCAACTGCTCGTACTTGCGCCGGCGTGA
>DASTDH010000704.1:0-2907 GCA_035710445.1 Chthoniobacterales bacterium | reverse complement strand
CCGCACTCAGGATTCCGCTAACAGAACCACTTCGGTCGGTGCGCGCACAACGTACTCCCAGGCCCCTGTCACGTCCGCCTTGCCTAATAGAGGATAGGCTTGCAAGATCTCTGCCTCGCTCTCGCCCACTGCCATTTTCTGCAAGAGCACGTAGACCGGAATCCGAGTTCCTTTCACGCAGGGCTTACCCATCATGATCTCCGGATCCACCGCGATCCGCTCTGGCAGCCCACGCTTTTTGTGAGGTTAAGCGTTCCTCCTGAGTGCATTTGCACTCCAGTCCACGAGGAGAGAGCCCCTTACCGTACTTAAATTTCCGTTTCGTGTGCGCACCCCATGCAGGCTTCATCGGCAAAGGACCTTTCGACTCTCCAGATTGGATCTTCGAAATAAGGTTGGACTGGTATCGACGAACTATCGTTTTCGAGCGACTGGGACATTACCCGGTCGCATATGGAAAAGACTACCCGCCAAAGCAATAGACGCTGAACAGACGATGCAGATGCTTTACGGAGCCTCTGGGTGGGGCAGGGTTTATCACGGTGATGCAACGAGAGGAAAACAGTCTCAAAGAACTCGAGGCGCTGCAGAAGTTCATTCCGTTTGCCCCAAGCGAGACGAGCTACAGGATGGGATGGAAAGGCATGCAAGCCGTTCGTTACAGTAGGATTCCCGCCAGTGGCGAATTTAGTTTGCCCCCGGTGTCCCTGCATGCGATTACCCTGACCCTCCGTCCGCCGAAAAAGCTTAACGTGCGATCTGACGGGCTGAAGCTGGATAGGCCGCTTCCGACGGGTTCTATAAGCTTGATACCAGCTGAGAGTGCCGTGCTGGCGGATTGGCAGGGGAACCGGGACATTCTCCGCATTTACCTAGAGCCGAGCATAGTTGCGCGGGTGGCGACCGAGTCGTTCGAATTCGATTCAACGCGAACGGTGGTCCCACCATTTTATTCTCTGGACGCGCCCGGACTCCGCTCGGCGATAATGGCTGTGTATCACGAATTGAGAGTCGCCGGCTGCAACGGCGTGCAACTGTTGGTCGAATCTCTCGCCAATATCCTATCCGTTCACTTGATCCGGTATATCACAGGCGCGCAGCGGCTACCTGGCCGGGCGGACGGCGTACTCCCGCGCCGGAAACTCCACACGGTCATCGAGTACATTATGGAAAACCTCGAAGGCAATCCGACATTGGAGCAAATGGCAGCCGTTACCCATCTGAGCCCCTATTACTTTGCCCGACAGTTCAAGGCGGCCACCGGGTTACCCCCGTACCAGTATGTGATCTCGCGGCGCATTGAACGAGCGCAGTTCCTCCTGCGAACAAACCGCGAGCTCAGCTTGGCGGAGGTCGCGGACCGCGCCGGCTTCGCGGATCAAAGCCATTTGTGCCTTCACTTCAAGCGGATCGTCGGCGTCACGCCGGGACAGTTTCGGATTTCCGCAAGAACTTCCTAAAAATCTCCGCAAGCACATCAAAGACATCGTGTAGCAGTCTATCCAAGATATGGACTGGCGACGCCGCCGGTGTCTATCCCGGTGCCTGAAGCCTTTGTTCTCACGAATTTCACTGAACACCAAAATCACTAAGAGAATGGTTATGAACAGAAGACAATTCCTCAAGCTCGGCGCCTCCGGCACTGCGGTCCTCTTTGCGTGGACGCCCCGTTCGCCGGGCCTGCAGCTCCCGCCCTCGCCAACCTGGATCCACGAGACCCGGACGGCTTTTCTAACCCGTTGCTCACCCCCGGTCAGGAGGGGCTCCTCGGCATCTTCGAGCCGCAGGCCCCCTTCCCGATTCAGGTCACCTCTGCGGCCACGACCATCTTACCGGGCAAAACGACGGGCCTTCTGGTGTATGAAGTCAACGCGGGTAAGCGCTTCCTCAACCCCGTCTTGCGCGTCCGAAAGGGGTCACGGCTCACCGCCCACCTCAGCGATGGCCTGCAGGCGCCAACCACCATCCACTGGCACGGCCTGATCGTGAACGAAGCCAACGACGGCTTCCCCTTCCAAGCCATCGCCCCGGGCACAAAGTGCTCTCCTGGCCGTGGCCTGTTTTTGGGCAATAGGCCCTTAGGGCGTTTGCATGGATGAGCTTCGCCAAACACCAAACTATATCGAATCATTCTTTCCCGTGGAGATATCTACTTATGGATGGAGTACTTTTACGAAAATGTGTCGTTGAATTCATTGGAACGTTCTTTCTGGTCTTTGTAATCGGTTGTGTTTCCTCGCAAGCGCATGTGCTTCTAGCTCCGCTTGCCATCGGTGCAACCCTGATGGTCATGATTTTTGCCGGCGGGCACATCAGTGGCGCGCATTACAACCCCGCGGTGACGCTTGGCGTCTGGATCAGCGGTGCTTATAATGGCCTTGAAGCGGCGTTCTATGTGGTCGCCCAGCTGATTGGCGCTGTGGCCGCGTCCATCGCGGTGCCGATACTCTTTGGCCATACTATTACGGCGATTACAACAAGCTCTCCGCTTCAGGTAGTACTGGCTGAATTTCTCGGTACGTTCGCTCTGGTGTACACCGTCCTGAATGTCGCGACGGCTCCGGCGACTGCTGGGAATTCCTTTTATGGGCTCGCGATTGGCTTCACTGTTTTCGTGCAAGCTGTCGCCGTCGGTTCGGTTTCCGGAGGCGCATTTAATCCAGCCGTCGCGCTCGGCGCTTCGGTTCTGGGGGCAGTGAAAGCGCACAGCATCTTGATCTATTGGCTCACCGAGCTGTTCGCGGCTGCCGCTGCCGCCGGCATCTTTCGTTTTCTCGTTCTTCAGGATCGAGCGGCCCAAACAGGAAGCAACCCGGAGTCGAACTGTCGAGGCGATTTAACTTACAAATTACTAACCGTAGAATGATGCAATGGATAACAAGGAAAAATTAGCTCCAGGATTGACTA
>DASTDH010000703.1:0-7312 GCA_035710445.1 Chthoniobacterales bacterium | reverse complement strand
AGTCCGGATTCTGGAGCTGCAGCCATTGGAGCCACGCGCCGGGCTGAAACCGCGCATCGCCCTCGATGCAGATTCCCAGCCACGCCCAAGCGTACGGTTGGCCGTTTGGTGCGAGCCCGGAACTCACCACGACATTGTCATGGGCGATCTGGTAAAGACCGTGAGCCAGAGCTATCCCGGTCGTCACGCAGCCAACCACCCGGTTATAGGCTATCTCGACGCAGGCGGTCGCCGTTTGGGGATTGTCTTCCGGGCCGTCAGTGACGATCCCGCTGGCGGTAAATCCGGTTGCGTTCGGGTTCGGCGGTGCTATGCCCTACACAAAGTTATTGTGAACCAGAATCGGGCGCCCAGGGGTGCCGCTCGACTGATAGATGTTGATCGCGTCACTAGGCTGACTCAGCCCAAACTGGTTCGTGATCTCGTTCCAGCCAATCGCAACATTAGGGTCGCCGTGCAGGCCGTTGAGCAAGATCGCGTGACCGTTATTTTTGCAATTCTGAATCCGATTAAGATTGAGCGTGATCTGCGCTCTTGTTTCGCGCCCATCCTGTACGATGACACCGCTTCGGGCACCACTAATCAGGCAATGCTGCATGATGAAAAGAGCTGGCTGGTATACCTGGACGCCGTCACCGGTTGGCAGCATCCATTCGGTGCAGTTGTGAGCCACAGAGATTGGTTGCCTCCGGTCGCCTCAATTCCGGTTCCGGCTGAATAGATCGTGCAGCGTTCTAGATAGACAAGCTGAGTCGTGGCGATCTTGATTGCGGCTTGGCCAGGATTGGTGTTGTAGGCGATCGGGCCTGTGTAGCTGCCGCCGTGCGTGATGACGACTTGGCTCGCTTGCAACGGTGCGATCAAACCCAGCGCCAGCACAAACAGGATGGACTTGAGTGGAACCCGGCGAGAGCGTTGCCATCTTGCGTTACCATGTTCGCTCAAGATCATCTTAAAGGTCAGTACGCGAAAAGTAACTGGCTCCCCGACTGAATTTTTGGCCGGCTGAAATGCATTGATTGCTGCGTCTCCTGTAGATCTAATCGACCTCGGTCTGCGTATGCTTCGCGACACCTTCCCCGGGATCACGAAGCGCCAGCTACGATGGTTCTCGAACCCGCAGAACCTCGGTTAGGACCAGAAGGCAAGGAGTTCTGGTTTTGTCTGGCGTTAGGACAAGATGACATCGAACACTGATACACCCCGGCGTCCGCCGAACTTGCTTTATGCTGTCGACGAGTGCCCTCCCCTACGCCTCGTGCTGCTCGGCTTTCAATACGCGGCAATGGCCGCGATTTATCTGATTTTGGTAGCCATTATCCTGCGCCATGCGCATGCGAGTGAAACCACGAGCGTAAACACACTGGGTATCGCCTGTCTGGGGCTCGCTATCGGGACCGCGCTGCAGGCGTTACCACGCGGACCAGTTGGTTCGGGCTTCCTCGCGCCACCCGTGTTCTCCGCCACCTATCTCGCCCCGTCGGTTCTGGCAGCCGAGGTCGGCGGTATCCTCTCGTCTTTGGGTTGACATTGTTCGCCGGAGTAGTCGAGGCGCTTCTTGCTCTCGCGCTTAACCGCCTCCGCATCCTGATCACACCGGTTCTCAGCGGTCTCATGATTTTCGTAGTCGGCCTGCAACTCGGGGTGGTCGGGATGGGGGAAACACTAGACGTCCAGCATGAAGGGTTGCCTTCTTTTCCGTTACACCTGGTAGTCACGACTCTGACCCTGATGGTTTGTGTCGCCTTGAGTATTTGGGGTCGTGGAACGCTGAAACTTCTCTGCACGGCATTGGGACTGATCTCTGGGATGGCGAGTGCAGCGCCATCGGACTGATCGATCCCGCCAAGTTGGCAGAAATTTCACGCGCTTCCTGGATCGCTTTGCCCCGGCCAGCCTTTCTCCAGCTCGGATTCGATGCCGGACTGGCGCCAGCTTTTCTGGCAGCCGGCGTCGCGGCTTCCTTGCGTGCCGTCGGTGTTATTACAACCTGTCAGCGAATTAACAACGCGGCTTGGCAACATCCCGACCGCACCAATATCCGTAAAGGTGTGTTAGCGGACGGACTCTCCAACATGGTGTCCGGCGTTCTCGGAGCGCCCGGTATGAGTATCGCTCCCAGTCTAGTCGCCGTGTCCGGCGCCACAGGCGCTACTAGCCGGATGATCGGTTTTGCCACCTCCATTGTTCTACTGATATTCGCCTTTTCGCCGAAGTTGTCTGGTCTTTTCCTGATCATGCCGCCGGAAGTGGCCGGTTCGTTGCTCGTGTTTACAGCCTCATTCATGATCTCGGGCGGCATGCAAGTGATCCTCTCGCGGCCGACCGACACCCGCGCGGTCTATGTCATCGGTATTTCGACGTTATTGGCGCTCAGTATTAACGTTTACCCCAACTACTTTCAGGACCTGCCAAGCGCGGTGCGGAGTTTTGCCAACAGCCCTTTGGTGCTTTGCCTTACCGCTGCATTGGGTCTCACGCTTTTACTCCGCATTGGGACGCGTCAATTCGGCCAGGTTGAGTGGAACGACTCTAAGGAGTCGATCTCTTCCGCTCTCGATTTCCTGCGCCGTAAAGCTAAAGAGTGGAAGATCGGCGCCAGCCTGGTTGAAATCTGTGCCGACCATGTCCGGGAGGTGATCAATTACGTGGTGGACCACCATCTGCGCCATCGTGAAGGCATCCTCCGGGCCACCTTCAATGGCCAGGAATTATGCCTCGAGATCGCTTATCAAGGCAGTCGAACAACGCATCTCCCTGCGGTCCGCGCCGCCGAGGTCCCGCTGGAGAGCGACACCGAGGACGAGGAAGCGGCCGCCTATGTTGGTTTGCGCAACTTCATCCGTGGCCTAGCCGTTGATCGTCAGAAGGTAGACGTGCAGAAAAGTCGGGTGATAGTCCGTCTTATTTACGCGATTTGAGCTGGAGTCCCGTCGGCACCCTACTCTTCCAATTCGTGCAGGATGGGCACCACTTCATCGATCTGACCGGAATTGGAATAGGGACTGCTCAATTCAACTTGGCGGCTCGCCTTTCTGGCAAGCAAGGTCCTTTACCCATTCCTGCAGCACCTGCAGATGCTGAGGCAACGCGATCTCAGCCTCTTCGATCTCGGGGTGCCAATACTTTTCCCACTCGACCGAGATATACCCTCCGTAACCACCCGCAGCCAGCAATCTGATTATCTCCCGAACTGGTACCTCTCCCTCGCCCAGCGCCACGAGTTGCCAACCACCTTTGTGCGCTACTGAACGTCGGGCATCCTTGATATGTACGTGCTCGGTGCGACGACCGATATTCTCATAGACATCGGCCGGAAGTTCTCCCATCCGGTGAGGGTGATGGGTATCCCAAATGGCGCCGATCCATTTGGATTGCACTATTGCCAGCAGTTCCGCAACCACCGAAGAGGCTGAGAAGGAGTCATGGGTCTCGATGGCGATGGCTACACCGAGCCGTTCGGCGAGCGGGATCGCTTCCTGGAGCACCGTAGCCGCCACCTCCATCTGTGTCCGGCGAGTCTCAGGCTCTTCGGCTAACGGACCGCCGTAGACGCGCATAACCGGCGCTTCCCATTCGTTGGCGAGCTCAAGGAATCGGTGGAGATCGGGGCCAGATTCCTCCTTAGTGAGAATGACCGAGCTGCCAAGGGACACGATCGGCAAGTGAGCGGCGGCTAACGTCTGCTTCACTCGTGCTCGTTCCGCAGTAGAAATGGAGCAATCAATCAATTTCCCGTCGATGAGTCGCAGCTCGACACCAGCATAGCCCAAGGAGCTACCAAGCGCAGCAGCCTCCTCCAGGGTTGCGTCCGGGAACGCTAAAGTGCTGAAAGCAATGCGCATTGGATTCACCTGCATCGTGCGAGCTTACTCGCATTGAGTTCATTTGCAGTCAGGAATTTCATTCGGCGCCTCCGGCAGGTGAGCACCTTCCATCCCGGTCGCGAGATGCAATTCAAGAAGGCCCATCACTCCATCACTTCATCACTCCGGGTTTCGAGCACGAGCACGATTCGAAGACTTGCAGGATGATCAGAAACGATCAAGATGTGGTGCGCCCTCCGTGATTTTTGGCTCCGGCTCATGGCCATAATGAACGCACCCAACGAACGACCGCGAATCTTAACTTCAGATTTTTTTCAACTTTCATGAATAGGATGATGCCCGCAGTTGTTAACTATGCGCCGGAACCTAACAGTGTGGAGATCCGCGAAGTACCGGTCCCGGGAATCGGTGATAATGATGTATTGTTAGCCGTTCAAGCGGTCGGCGTGTGCGGAACGGATATTCACCTGGCTTACGAGCACAACAACAGCGGGAAAATAAAGTATCCGGTTATATTAGGTCACGAGTTTGCCGGGGTAATCGTTCAAGCCGGCAAGAACGTTCGCGGTTTTGAGGAAGGCGATCGAGTTGTCAGTGAAACCGCGGCCGTCATCGATGAAAACTCCCCTTTTGTCCACCGCGGCCTCTATAACCTGGATCCCGGCCGGCGCGGGTTTGGGTTTGGAGTTGATGGAGCGATGACTCACTACACAAAAGTGCCCCAACGCATCCTGCATCACATTCCCGGCACGCTGCCCTTTGCAGTCGCAGCCCTGACCGAGCCCTGTTGTGTTGCTTACAACGCCACGTGCGGCAATGCCCGTATTCTCCCTGGCGACGCGGTAGCGGTCATTGGCCCTGGGCCGATCGGTCTCCTCTGTGCCGCGATGGCAAAGCTGGCCGGCGCCGGCGAGATCGTCGTCATCGGCACTCCCGTGGATACGCGTCGATTGCAGGTTGCCGAGCAAATTGGCGCGTCTGCGACCCTCGGCGCTAAAGGTGAAGACATTGTCGCGTGGACCCGATCGCTGCGCGATGGATACGGTTTTGACGTAGTGATCGATGCCGCTGGGGTTTCCGCCACGCTGAAGCTCGCAATAGATATTGTCCGCCCTGCCGGCCAGATCAGCAAAGTCGGTTGGGGACCGCAGCCGTTCAATTTTTCACTGGATCCGTTAGTTCTGAAAGCGGTGACGTTGCAGGGCAGCTTTTCGCATAACTGGCCTATCTGGGAGCGAGTCATCCGTTTGCTGGCCTCGGGTCAATTAGATTTCGGGCCGGAGTTCAGTCGCATTTCGCCGTTAGCTGAGTGGCACGACGCATTTGAAGCCATGCATTCCGGCGAAATCGTGAAAGCGGTATTGCTTCCAAATCAATGATTCTCGAATCCGAAAGTCACTGGCCCGACGGATCCGGGCGACTCATCACCCAAGCCTCGCTTTAATCAAGGGAACTAAAATGCAAGTTCGTGTTGGTGACAAAGTCCTGCTCGTCACGGGGGCGACGCAGGGTGTGGGGCGAGCAGTTGCACTTGAAGCCGCACGCTCGGGAGCGGCAGCAATCATTCTCACTGATCGTAACCCACAACGCGGCGACGAAATCGTCTCCGAAATATTGAAACTGGGAACGAAGGCGGCCTTCGTAGCCGCTGATCTCAAGGAGGAGGACGCGCCCGCGAGGATTATATCCACAGCAATCAATCACTTTGGCAGGCTGGACGGGCTAGTTAATGCGGCAGGGCTCAGCGACCGTGGCTCTGTTGCTGAGGCAGATACTGCTTTGTTTGACCATCTGTTTGCAGTGAACACGCGCGCGCCGATGTTTTTGATGCAGGGTTTGATACGCCATCTCAAGGAACGCAAGGTGCCCGGTTCGATCGTCAATATCTTGTCGTTCCAGGCCCACGGAGCCGCGGTGAATCTGGCGGTTTACGGTGCTACTAAGGCTGCGATGTCCCTTCTCACAACGAACGCTGCTTTTGCGCATAGAAGGGACCGGATTCGCATTTGCGGCATCAACCTCGGTTGGACGGATACCCCGGGAGAGCGGGAGATGCAGGCCGTCAAGCTGGGAAAGGGCGAGTCGTGGCTGGCGGAAGCCGAGTCGCGGATGCCGTGGGGTCGCCTTATTCAACCGGAAGACGTCGCCCGCCTAACGTTGTTCCTGCTCAGCGATGCTTCGATTCCGATGACCGGCGCGCTTATCGACCAAGAGCAGTACAGCGTGCTCGGGGTTCGAGACTAGTGATAGTCAGTCGAGCTTCTCTCTGTCGAAGATCAATTGGGCGACACGCCGTTAAGACGTGACCACTCGCCCATTCGAAACGCTTTCCCGCTGCGGCCGCCCCGTTAGGTTTTCAGGAAGGTCAGCAGGTCGGCATTAATGGTGTCCGCCTCGGTCGTGGGCATGCCATGCGGAAAGCCCTTGTAGGTTTTCAATGTGCTATTTTTTAGCAACTTTGCCGACAGCGGTGCCGAATCGGCGTAAGGCACGATCTGGTCATCATCGCCATGCATCACCAGCACCGGCACGGTGATCTTCTTCAGGTCTTCGCTGAAGTCGGTCTGGGAGAAGGCGACGATGCCGTCATAATGCGCATTGGCGCCTCCCATCATCCCCTGGCGCCACCAATTCCAGATCACCCCCTGAGAGGGTTTCGCACCAGGCCGGTTATAACCATAGAACGGTCCAGCCGCGACATCGTAATAGAACTGGGCTCGGTTGGCAGCGAGTTGCGCCTGAAACCCGTCAAAAGCCTCCTTGGGCAACCCACCGGGATTGGTCGCCGTCTTTACCATCAGCGGCGGCACCGCGCTGATGATCACCGCTTTTGCTACTCGACTTTCGCCATAACGCGCAAGGTAATGCACCACTTCGCCGCCGCCGGTCGAATGGCCGACATGCACCGCACCCTCAAGGTCGAGATGTGCGGTCAGTGCCGCCAGGTCGTCGGCGTAATGATCCATGTCATGGCCGTCGCCGGTCTGGGTGGAGCGGCCATGGCCACGCCGGTCGTGGGCGATCACGCGGAAGCCGTGGCCGAGAAAGAACAGCATTTGCGTGTCCCAATCATCGGCCGACAGCGGCCAGCCGTGGCTAAACACGATGGGCTGACCTTTGCCCCAGTCTTTATAGTAAATCTGCGTGCCGTCTTTGGTCGTAATCGTGCTCATAGTTTGGAGAATGGTACGGTGTTCGTCTGCATGGATTGAGAAAGCGGACCAGCCAGAAGTTCGGTTCGTCTGCCGAGACTAGCATCGGTGGTTGGTCGGTAAAGTATAGCTAAGTTAAGGTCATTCCATGAGCATTCCCGGAACAATTATTATCGGGTTTACCACCACTGCCGAGACCAAGTGCCGGATCTGATCACAGCCCGAAAACACTTGGGAGATGGATCGTTCGAATAGGAATTTTGGTTTTGCTGCTCTGCCATCCAGATACCTAGAATCTTCAGCCTAGGTGCCGACGTGGACTTTCTGAACGGG
>DASTDH010000702.1:0-6328 GCA_035710445.1 Chthoniobacterales bacterium | reverse complement strand
CTTCGTTGATCGCCACACTGACGGACAGTTCTTGCTCCAGGCTCTTCCGTAAATCGGCATTCTCGAGCGCAGTGAGGTACGCGTGGAGGCCGTAGCGATCACCGGTGCTCACGACCTGGTCGAATATCGCGATTGGATTTGTCGTGAGGCCCACCAACGCTTCGGCTGCTCGCAACCTCACCAGTCGGTGAGAGTCCGTCAGCCCTCGCAAAAGCGGAGGAATCGCGCGCGGTCCAGAAAGCTTCCCCAGACTAACGATCGCTCGCAACCGGACAAACCAAGCACGGTCCTGAGACAGGTCCTCAAGGACATCGAACGCTACGCCGGGCTGTCCGTTGGATAGAGCTCGCGCGGCGGCAGCCCGCAATTCGTCGAGATCATCGCCCACAAATTGCAGTAGCTCCATGCTCAATGACGGGGTTGCAATCTCTCCGAGTACCCGCCCCAGCACTTCGCGAACAGGACCAGCGGCGTGCTGCAAGTAGGGAAGTAGGATCTGCGGTCGCTCGGCGCAGCACTGAATGAGCGCACTCTGCAGCGGCAAGGCGGGCACCACCAGCCCGTTCTCTCCCACCCAGGCCAGAATCTCCTGGCCAGCTTGCGGACTCGCGGTTCGACCAAGCCCCCGCAAAGAGGCCAGGCGGGTCTCGATCGCGCCGTCGCGCAGCCCTTCGGCTAAGGCGGGAATCCCCTCTGGAGCTCGCGTCCGCCCAAGCGCGACAAGAGCGCGCATCCGCCTCCAGCCGGTGAGCTTACGTGCCTCAAATATTCGTTTTTCGATTAAGCCGCTCGCACGAAGAAATTTTAGCAGGCGGGCTGATTCCTCCGGTCCAGCCACTTCAAACATGTCCAGAGCCATCGACTCAATGATGCGCCGGTCAAAAGGCTTACGCCGCCACGTCTCGTAGGGGATCTCCCCAGCGATAAGGCTCTCCCATTTCTGGCGAAACTCAAAAACGCGTGAATCCCGCTTGGCGAAATACCTCTTTCGATAGGCGCGCCGGCCCAAGATGAAGGCGAGCAACAATGCGTCTGCGACCAGAGCCACCAGTATGGCCTTGGCGATGAACCCGGCAGGACCCGCCTTCCAAAGCCTTTCAAAAATGGAAGCCATAGCTGAAGCCGAAACCTGTATCGGTTCTGTCTTGAGTGCGTTTTTGATAGTAGGTGTACCCGGTCACGTCTTGCCAGTTCGTCAAGTTGAACCGCAATCCAGCTCCATACGTCTGCGCGGCAAACGCCCCGATTTGATCGACACGGGCAAAGTCTTCAGTTCCCGTGGCAAAAAACACGTTTCCACTGAGCCGTCTTTCAGCCCGCCCGACCAGCGGGAAACCTAGGCGTGCTAGGCCGGAAGGCCGCCAATCCACTGCCATTCCAGAAAATGCACTTCTGGCCCCCCGGGCGGTGAACGACAGAAACCAGTCTCGCGGGAAGTAGAGGTCCATACGGCCGCTCACGGTCAAAATACGGGCCGTTCGATACCAATACCAATGCTGCCCGTAGGTAAACTCCAGAGCGCGCACGAAGGTGTTTTCACCAGTTTTCCACGACTGACTGAGATCGAAGAACGCCTCGCGACCGGGGACTACCGCGCTGTTGGAGCCAGCTGCTCCGCCGACGGTCAGAGCTCCTTGCTTCTTGGACCGTCTCGTTGCGCTGATGACAAACTTTCCCGCGTCATCGCCGCCGCGACGGTAAGCGGCGCCTGACACACTCGTGCTCCACCGCCGTGTCCATGCCGACGACAGACTTATCCATTCCTGGTGATAACTGTCGGTAAAGTTGAAAGAATCATTCTCCTGTCCAAATCGCAATTCCTGCTTTCGTTCATTGCGAACGGACTTCAAACCCTCTTTTGCTTCCTCACTCGTGGTGTCCAACGCCAAGGCCTTCCGGAACTCGACGCGTGCCTCGGGAATCTCGCCGGCAGCTCGGAGCGCGCGTCCCCTTGCCGAATGGATATCAGCCCGGCCGGCATCGAGCTCCTCCGCCATGTTCAACGCGGCCAACGCCTCTATCACCCTGTTCTCGCGCAAATACACGCTGGCTAGTCCTAACCAAGTGTCCGGATCCTTTGGCGAGACTTTCAGGATCAATTTGTACTCCTGCTCCGCTTCCGCCAAACGATCGGACCAAGCCAAAACGCGGGCTCGCCAAACCCGCACGTCGGTATCCGCGGGATGCCGCAAAATTTCTTCCTCGACGATGCGCATCGCCGCAGCCCAATCCTTAGCATCGGCATACTTTCGCACTGCTGCCTGCCATTCCGAGGTTGAACCCTGTCCCCTTGTGTTTGCCCCCGCCATCAATAGAATGAGTGCTGCGCACATCGAGCGTAAGCCTCGACGGTGCCTGCCGCCCTTCTCGGAATCGAAGATTTCAGCCATAGCCATTTCGACAATTGAAGAAAATGCCGCGACCGGCTGCTGATGACCCCGCAACCGGACCTCTCTCAGCCGAATGAACCATCAACGGTTCTGGCGAAGACCTTGCAGAATTGAGAGTGAAATCGACCGCGCAACCCCCACACGGCCTGTCGCAATTTGTCTATCATTTTCCGATAAGCGCTGGCCTCCGGATAACGGAAGGTTGGTCTTGATTGGGATTCCGACCGGTTTAGTTGCAAACGCCCGCCGCTGGCTCACTGGCGCGTGGGTTGCTACCTACGTCCCGGCTAAGCATAGGTTCGTACTTCCCGAAATAGTCCGAGCGAGCCCGTCAATCGGTGGCGCTAGGCTGCATGATGATGAGACCGCGAAGTTCGAACGTCCGCGCTGGCTTTCTCTTGGTTCGACTATCTTTCATCCGAATGGCAATACCTTTTCGCATCGCTTCTTGGACTTGCGGTGGAAAGACAAATCTGCTCGGAATACAAGGCAGAAACGAACGCGGAGTCGGATTCCCTCGCATGATATGGCAACGTATTCTCGTGGTCTGGTTGGTCCGAGCTGAAACGAAAGAGTTTGTTGTCCTTCCGCCTGCCGCCGATCGCCGAATGCTGAAGCGGTCTCAGCGCAAGCCATGGCCGAAAACCAATTTCCTTGGGAGAACCTGGGCATGGATACAATCCGGTTTTTTCACAAATGGGCGATTTTGTTAGCTCTTGCCTTCTTCACAACCGGAACTTTGCTGCTGCATGATTCGGCGAGAGACTCAGGAACCAAGGAGCCATGGGACCTCTTGGGCGGGGCAGTTCTATGCTCTCTCGGCGCTTTTACCGTGTACCTCCTTTTCCGACCAACAGAACATGAATAAATCTTCAGCTAATTCGTAATGAAGTGCCTTCCGGCAACTCCTCGAAATCATCCAGATTCCCGCTTTTGCGCCCAGCCCCATAGTAATATGCAGCAACTTGTTGAGGAGCCTTGCGATGAGTTCCGCTGGTGAGCGCTTGAAAGAAATTCGGACACGCCTGGGAATCACGACACGAGATGTGGCCGATCTCAGCCAAAAGATTGCTGACGAGGAAGAAAATCAAGAATATTACATATCGAATGCTTGGCTCACGCAGATCGAGAACACTGACTCTGTCCCAGGAATTCACAAGCTATACACGCTGAGTATCATCTACCATCTGGGGCTCGGCGAACTGTTGCTTCTTTTCGGAGTGGATGCACAAAAAATCAGTAAGAGACAGATGGCCCTGGCGCTTCCGCGCACGCATCTGACGCCCGCGGAAGTCTTTGACAACAGCAAAGGAGTCACCTTCCCGGTTCACTTTGACCGTGCTTTCAATATTGGCAAGACAAACCTTATTTCCCGAATGGTAGAGGTCTGGGGAGAGGTACCGATCGCCCTGATCCAACATCTTGACTTAAAGCACGGGCTCTATGGGTACATTGGATTGGAGGATTTGACCCTGTATCCCCTTCTGCGCCCCGGGTCCTTCGTGCAAATCGATCGAACTGCTCGAAAAGTTCAGCCGTTCAAATGGCGAACCGAATATGATCGTCCGATCTATTTCATAGAGCTGCGGGACGGTTATGCATGCTCGTGGTGCGAACAGACTGGTAATCAACTCCTCCTTGTCCCTCACCCTCTGTCGCCATGCTCGATTCGCTCATTTCAGCAGGGCGGCGACGCCGAAATTGTAGGCCAAGTTACGGGCGTAGCTATGCGGGTTGTCGATAACGAGGATCGGCGTCCTGGCGCGAATGCAAAACTGCCAAGGCCGCTCTGACATTCGAACTGAAAAAATAGCTGGTTATCGGAGTAGAATCGCGCGGAATGACAACCCGGTAAGGCTGGAAACAGCTCCAAGTACGTATAAAATCAGAACGAGAAAGGGGAATCGATGCCGCATACGTCTCAAGCTCCGTTACAAGGTCCCTAACCGAACAGAGAATCAGACGCCGGTAAACCGTCCAGTGGCACCACGCCATAGCGTTCTGGGCGATTTTTTCACTGAATTGCCATGCCAACCCGTCATGATGATACTCGCCCGTGTTGTAGTCCCGTAGGGACCCCAAATACACCAAACGAGCAAAGTCCCCATCGATTTGCGCCAAGGTCCGCGTGCTGAGATCCCGGCACGCCGCGTCTACGTTAGCGCATCTTGGAGAGTCGTGCATGCGTCCTCACGAGATTGTGCTGCGTTGGGAGTCGTCCTTCAGGATTTCGACAGTCACGGAATGGGCCATCGGGAAATTCTGCAGTAGGCTCCTCAATTCCGTTGTCAGACGGCCGGAGAAGCGCACCAATTGACCCGCGGCCAAAGGACCGTAGAGCCAGACGGCACAGTAGAGCAGTCTGTTTGAAACTTGAAACAAGGCAAATTCAAGAGCCAATTTCAGCTCGTCGGCGGTCCTCAAGCCGGTGCTTACCCGCGCGGCCTTCGTGTGCTGTCTCATGGAGCAGCCCATTTCGTTCCGCACTTGGTCCAGCCACGCAAGGGCCAGAGCGGTGCGTTCTTCTCGGAATGCCCGGGCAAATTCGGTCGACGAGCTCCGCCTTACAAAGTCCATATCCTTCGAACTGAAGATTTGCGCTCCTAATTCCAAAGAGAGAGAGTCCCATTTGTCCGGACCCTGCGTCTCGTGCCGGAACACCTCTGAGTCGTCTACCCGGCGCCTTGCAGATCCCTTAGAAACCAGCAACGCCAGGATCAAGAGAATGGTCCCAGCGAAGAAAAGAAAGGGATGGACAATCACGGTCTTACAGATCTCTCGACATAGTCTCCTGCGGCGGCGAGCCTGCGCCGGGTTGCGGCCAACAGAGATTGATAATCTTCTTCGAGACCGGTCGGTGCATCTGATTCCGGCACCGGCGCCCAATGCCAGAGTGACCCACACCAGACCAACAAAACCGAGATATACGCAGCAGGTTGCAGGTATTGCCAAAATTCCGGAAATGCGTGACCCAGCGAAGTTCTGAGGCTGAGGTGACTAACGCTGGTTGCCAGGAAAGCGGCGTAGCCCAATATGATTCCCCTTAAATTGCGCCCCGTGGGGACCGCGTAGTATGCAAGTAATACGATCAATCCCAATAGCACGGTGATTTGTACTACGCGCAAATCCCGTTCCGC
Source organism: Chthoniobacterales bacterium (assembly GCA_035710445.1). GTDB lineage: Bacteria > Verrucomicrobiota > Verrucomicrobiia > Chthoniobacterales > JAFAMB01 > DASTDH01. The sequence continues at coordinate 801 of DASTDH010000702.1, read as the reverse complement.
ATCGAAAGCGGTCTTAACAGGCATCCAATTCGTATCGTTCCAAGCGTTTGCAAAAATCCGGGAAGCCGACAGAATAAACACGAAAGCCAGTACGTTTCGTGCCATCCGTGCCATGCCCGGATAACGTGAAAGGGTCAGCTTGTATACTTCCCAAACGATCCCGCAACCCAGTAATACGCTCACAAATTGGCTATACCAATACACGCTCACGTAATAATCGGCGCGGAAACGATAAATCGGAAACAGCGACAGATCGCGAACAAGCACCCACGTCACGTACAAATAAAAACACTTATAGCGCCGTAGAGAGCCTGTCTGCAGTGCTCGCAACAACAGGGCGCTCTCCAGGATGGGCCCGACCAGCCAAAGAGCCAGGGAGAACATCTGACAAAGTCTCCAGAAGGGCGAAATGCTACCACAAAAGCGGGGAGACGGTAAGGCCGCCTCCCCTCTTCGTTACCGCTGCAAAGAGATTGTCTCAATGACCCAACCAGAAACCTGGCCGCGGTTGCTGTGTCTTGTCTCACACTCGCCTGCGAACGCCACTCAGGCAAATTGCATACTATGCCTCGGCGAAAATTTGCACTGCACACACTGACGGTGGAGGCGGTGGTGCGGTCCCATCCGCTACAAACCTCGGCGCTATGCCGAAGGGCGGAGGTGGCGGCGCAGTCCCATCTGCGAGGAAGGTCGGGGAGACGCCGACAGGCGGAGGCGGTGGTGCGGTTCCATCCGCTACAAACCTCGGCGCTATGCCGAAGGGCGGAGGTGGCGGCGCAGTCCCATCTGCGAGGAAGGTCG
>DASTDH010000701.1:0-3469 GCA_035710445.1 Chthoniobacterales bacterium | reverse complement strand
GGAAACATGAAAAACAGAGCGCCCGCTGCCCAAAGCGTGCAACCCAGGAGTATGATCAGTACGATTCCGTTGAAGAACGTGAGTGCTGCCATTCGGAGGAAACCGTGAGGTCCCGATGAACCGGTGCTCGAGAGCCCGGTGAAGAAAAGCGAGTCATGGCAATTCACGGATCGCTTCCAATTTCTCCGAAGAGGCCTTGCCATTTTGTATTCTCTTCCGATGGTGCCTCTCCCAGTTCGATAGCGATTCCGAGCTCGTCGTCCCGGACTAGGGAACTCTGACCGAGTTCAACCATCTCTTTAACATTCGCTTTTCGTAGTAGAGCGGCTCCGAGTTGCTCGGATGGCTGCGCAGGTCATAGTGCGATGTGTCGGTCAGTCTAGTTGAGCCTCTGGCTAATGTTTTGCCCGCGCTATCCTGCAGTAGAAAATCGAACGACATACGCACCGGCGCACTTTCGCCGCGATTGACTCTGACGTTGCGTCCGCCTCGGGAGGAGGTTCGGTAACTGCCGGCCAAATCGAGGTCGGTGAAGCGGAATGTGAGCTTGCTGCCTGGGAATTTACGTTTGAGCCCAGGTCCAAGATCCCGGCTTATCTGGTCTGAGAAGTACGAAGCCGACCATTCGGTGTCGCGACCATAAATGCGGAAATCAGTGAATTTCTCCGGATGAACATATTGGATAGTTACATCTTCGGGCTGAGCGCCGAGAACGGGCGCTGTACCCAGACCGAACCAAGGAGTCGCTGCTAAAAGCAGAATACGGGCTATCTTCATGCTCGTCTTCTTTCCTTTCATTCCATCGGACACGGCTCCCACTATTTCAGAGCTGCCGAAGGCTGCGTTGGCAACCAGGGCACACCAAGACAAACGAGACGACCGCGGTGTAGCCATCGCTGGTAATGGCCGAAAGTCACCACGGAGAGCCTGTTTCCTCATATCGTAGATGCTAACTGCTGTAAAGAATAGTGTGTACGAGTTGTCTGAAGATCTATCGGGCGTCTGCGGTCAGGATATTAAACCCGGTTCCACTATGGGTTTGGCTGCTGACCGGCGCATCGGCGAGGGCCAGGGTTGTCCCCGGGGTAATCAATGCACGGATATCCTGCAAAAAGTTCGAATCGATCGAGATCCGGTCTTCGAGATCCTTCAGATTGGGCGGTTTTCTGCCGACGCTAGCGGTCGAGATCCAGTCGCGCCGGCCGCTGGAATCGGTATTCGCATCGGCTGAGTAAACATACGTGCCGGAAAGGCGAGCAGTCTCCAATCCGATCACTGGTGCGCGGCCAATTTCCACGCCGTTGCGGTAGACGTAGATCTTGCGATCTGGCGCACTCAAGATAATCGAAACCGGGCCCTGCGGCGACTTTTCGGGTGTCCATACGAAGCCGCCAGCCGGCGGCGTTCCGGTCTTTCCGGAAAAGAGCAGACCAGGTCGGACGGTGTGGTTTGGAGCGGACTTATGATCGGCGATGATCACAGTGGCGCCGATCCCGGTTGCCGAATAGAGTTTCGCTGCGAAATCGACCGGCATTCGTACGCAACCTGCAGACGCCGGATATCCCGGCAAATAGCCGGCGTGTAGTGCGATGCCACTCCAGGTAAGCCGCTGCATGTGCGGCATCTGGGCTCCTTTATAGATGCTTGAGGTATGTTGGACCTTCTTTTGTAGAACGGTGAACACGCCGGTGGGTGTCCGTTTGCCCGGCTTGCCGGTACTTACCGTCGAGCGCCCGATACGCACGCCGTTGCGATAGACATACAGAAGCTGGTCCGGCAAACTCACGAGCAAAACGACCGGTCCCGCCGGTGAAATCTCGGGATGCCAGATATAATCTCCGGGTTTAAGGGTTTGAGTGAATGGTGGGACTCGTGTTCCTTTGGTGTGGGCTTGGGCGTGGGATTCCGAAACTGGCAGAAGCGACCAAAGGGCGATGGCAGCCGTGATGGCGAGGGAGTGATAGCGTTGCATCGGAGAGATGAAAGAGGTCAAAGAGGTTTACCGAACAGGAGTTGCATCGGTTAGGTCATCGTTCCATAGAGCGCAAACGGCTATTGAAAAGCCACCATTTTCTGGGCCGGCTCAGCTTTCAGGCCCAAGTGCAAGCGCAGAATTCGCAACAGTTCCGCGATTGATTCGGAACTTTGGTAACCACCATGCCCATAAGGAATGATCTTTTCGGATTGGGCGGAATCGAGGTGCGCGCTGCGATAAGGAACGACTCCATCAGAACCGTTCGGAGAATCTCCCCGGCCGCGGTCACCGATGATCGAGTGATGGGGGACTTTGATCGGGAGCTTATCCAAACCAATCAATACAGGTGATCGGGGAGAAAGGCCTCTGATGCTGGTGGGGATTTTTACACCTGTAAACCGTTCAAACGAGTCACCGAGTGTGGTGCGGATGGTGATGGCGACATTGCGCGGAACCATCATCAAGCCATTGCCTAACATGCCGACCAAGCCGAGGGCGAGACTGCTGCCGCGATGGGGCACACAAATGAAGACGATTCGCTTCACATTTGGATCGGAACGAAACACCAGCGTCTGTTTGATGAGATTGTCATCTGGAATCTTGGCATAAAGCGCATCGGCGTTTTGATCAAAAACTTCGTCCCAGATAACTCTGCCGGTATCGACCGACTGCATATGGCTGACCAATCCCCCCATGCTGTGGCCAACCAGCACAATGCCATGTTTAGGATGATAGAGGCGCTCAGCGGCCGCTAGATCGTTCCGAAATATCCAGGCCGAGAGTGCGATCGGGTTTGCCGTTGGATAATAGAATACCCAGAACTGGTAACGTGATCTCAGCTCTGGATCGGCACGTACTGCATTCATGATGTTGAACCACATGTGTGGGGTCGACAACAGTCCGTGGACCAGGACGATAGGAATGCGATTCGGATCATACGGCTCAACCATATAAAGTCCGGCACGTTGAGTGATTTTGTCGGCGCGTAAGAGTCCGCGGACTGCCATCACGGCAGAGTTGGCGCGTGGATAGTGTCCTAGAGGGGCGGAAAGATCGTATGCGAGCGGTTGGGTCTTTTCGCCAAGCCGCACGGTTTGCTGCAACGTTGGATCGTGTAAGGCAACGATGACATCATGGGAGCCTTTCGTTCTTGGTCGTGAAGAGAAATCTAACGTCGTAGTGATCGGGCAGGCGTAACCTACCCTTGGCGCAAAGGGATCATCAGGCCGGCCTTTTCGAATACCCACCAGTGTGCCTCCAAATCCGGCTCCGTGAACCCAGATGCGAAGGTGCTTATGATCTGACTCCTTTGCCGGCTTGAGTTGGTCAAAAAAGCCGGGAGACCAAAGCCCGTTGCTTGTACTCGGTTGGAATCGCACGTTATACGCGCCAATGCGCTCGTTTTGGTTCCAATACTTGCCACCGTCTGCCTCCTCGAGCAGAACCGTGACTTCAGCGCACGCATTATTGTAGGCTTGCCTGGCTTGTTGCTTA
>DASTDH010000700.1:0-5272 GCA_035710445.1 Chthoniobacterales bacterium | reverse complement strand
TTTTGGGTTTGGCCGATCGAATAATTAATCCACGAACCGATGAATCCTGAGTCAGTGTATCGAGTTGTTCATTCAGTTCGTCGAATGTGGTTTGATCAAAAATGTTGGCTGAAGATTCCGGACGATCAAAAGTCAACACTGCCACTGCGGTTTCGATTGTCTCCCGCCGGATATTTTGGCCCACGTCTGGTCTCCAGGTTTTCAGTTTCGACTTAACCAAAGCGCTCCGCCTTGTCCGCCGCCGACGCAAAGCGAAACCAGCGCCTTATCTGCTTGCCGCCTATGGAGTTCTTTTAGAGCAGTAAGCACTAACCGAGATCCGGTTACACCGATGGGGTGTCCGAGCGCGATTCCACCTCCGTTTACGTTCAAGATCTCGTCCGGGATTTCACCTAGCGCAGTCTCTCGACCCAGATGTCGCGAAGAATATTCGGTCGATTTGGCAGCGCGCTGGCAAGCGATCACCTGCGCGGCGAATGCTTCGTTGATCTCGATGATGGCGGCATCTTTGATTCCCAGCCCGGTCCTCTGTTCGGCGCGATGAATCGCGAACACCGGCCCCAAACCCATTCGCGACGGGTCAACTCCGGCATAGGCATACCCTAATAGCCGTCCCATTGGCACCAATCCTGATTCTTGAAGCCCTTTCTCGGTCATGAGCAGCAAGGCGGCGGCGCCGTCGGTGATCTGGGACGAATTACCGGCGGTTACGGTTCCGGTTTTCGATTCAAACACGGGCTTTAATTTTGCCAGGGCTTCCATGGTCTGGTGTTCGCGTGGACCATTGTCTTGATCCATGTGCGTCTTGCCGTTCTTCGATTTGGTTAGATAGAACGGTGTGATCTCTTCCCGGAGCCGGTCGCGTGCGGCGGTGGCCCGCTGATGAGATCGCAACGCGAATGCGTCCTGCTCTTCGCGAGTGATATCGAAATCGCGACTAAGATTTTCCGCGGTTTGCCCCATGTTGAATCCGCTGACCGGATCGCCTAGTCCGAGCTGCAACGCGACCTGAGGTTTGAAGTCTGAAGCCCGAAATGTGCCGATCGTCTGGAGCTTTTGCGAAAAGCTTTTGGCTCGCGACAGCGCTACAAATTTTTTAGCGGCTTCATAGGAAAAAAGCAGAGGTATCTGGGACATGCTTTCTACTCCACCAACCACAAATACGTCGCCTCGTCCGGCCAGCATTTTTTCGGCCGCTTGGGTTACTGCCTCGAATCCGGAAGCGCAGTTGCGATGGACGGTTATGGCGGGTACCGATTCGGGGACGCCCGCTCGCAAGGCGATCACGCGTCCGATATTGGGGGCGTGAGCCGGCTGACCGACGCAGCCGATGATAACCTCTTCGATTTTGGCGGGGTCGATTCCAGAACGAGCCAGCAGCAGGCTCATCGCCGCTTTGCCAAGTTCGACCGCATCGTAATCAGCCAACGTCGTTCCTGATTTTGCAAATGGGGTCCTGACGCCGGCAACAATGTAGATTGGTTGATTCATGCTTCTACCGTAGGATCAAACCGGTGTCACCGATTGTATCGAAATCTATCATAAATCCGGCGAAGCCCAAAAAGCTCCGAACGAGCAAGCGATCTAACCGGCAGAAGAGCCAACGCCGGATGTTTGTGCCTTGGAAGCTTCAATCGAAGCTCTTCCCGGTTCTTCGCCGGAGTAGAGTGTTTCTACTTCCGCAGCATACTTCTGCAGAGTGTTTTTACGTTTAATTTTGAGGGTGGGCGTCAATTCTCCACCCGCGATGGTCCACTCTTTGGGTAACAAAGCAAATTTCTTTATCTGACTATAACGGCCAAAATGCTGGTTGCAGCGCTCGATTTCCCCTGCGTATAGCTCATGTATACGCGAATCCCTGACCACTTGCGCTGCTGGCAGCTCGGGCAAGCCCTGCGCTGCCAGCCATGATTTCAACGCCTCGAACGCGGGTACTATCAGTGCGGAGGGAAATTTCCGATTCTCTCCAATCACAATACATTGCGAGACGAATTTCGATTCTTTCAACCGGTTCTCAATCGGTTGCGGCGCGATATACTTGCCGCCGGATGTTTTGAAGATCTCCTTTTTCCGATCGGTAATTTTGAGAAACGGACCGTCAAATTCACCGACATCGCCGGTATGCAACCAGCCGTCGCTATCGATAGTCTCTGCAGTCAGATCAGGCCGGCGATAGTATCCGAGCATCACATTGGGACCGCGGTAGAGAATCTCTCCGTCCTCAGCCAACTTGATTTCGCCACCGGGAATCACCGGCCCGACCGTACCGACTCGATGCAAATGTGTATGCGGCTGATTTACTGCGATCACGGGCGCCGCCTCGGTCGGTCCATAGCCTTCGTAAATTGGAATCCCGGCTGCCCAGAAGAGGCGCGCCAGCTTTGGCTGCAGTGCGGCAGACCCAGATATAATTCCGCCAACCTTTCCGCCGATACTTTCACGCCACCTCCTGAACACGAGGCGATCAGCTAGCAGAAGCTGCAACCGCTGAGGCCAAGGTACTTCCCCGTCCGGGTCATAGTTCAAACCGAGATTCACTGCCCAGAAAAAGATCGAGCGCCGGATCCCGGAAAGTTGTTCGCCGCGGGCCAAGATTCTTTCGTAGATCTTCTCTATGAGGCGAGGCACCGCGCTGAATACCTCAGGCTGGACCTCCCGAAGATTCTGCCCAATCTGATCGAGATTCTCGGCATAATAAACTGACGTGCCCGAGTAAATATAGATGTTCACAACGGTTCGCTCGTAGATGTGGCAAAGTGGCAGAAAGGAGAGGGCCCGATGATGAGGCGCGTTGCGTAGGATTCCGGCAGCAGTGATACAGTTGATGACTAGATTGTGGTGGGACAACATTACGCCTTTGGGCGGTCCGGTCGTGCCCGAAGTGTAAATCAAGACAGCCAGGTCGCCCGGTTTGACCGCCGCGCGAAAGTCCGCGAGTTGATCCCGAAGCTCTTCCCGTTCCAAAACTTCCTGACCGCTGGTGACCAACTCGGACCAATGCTTCGCGCCCGACATCGCATCAAACACGTACATCTCCCTGACGGATGAGAGCCTTTCGACGACCGAACTCAACAGCTCATACAACCGCCGGCTCGAACAGAAAATGAGCGAAGCACCAGAATCTTTTAAGATAAATTCGTATTCTTCTGGAGCGATGTTTGGATAGATCGGGACGTGGACGGCGCCGAGGCTCAGAATCGCATTGTCCAGAAAATTCCATTCCGGACGGTTGTTGTCACTGACCGAAGCCACCCGGTCCCCTGGGCAAACGCCGCGCAAATGAAGACCCCAGGCCAACTTGTCGATGATCTCGATTGATTCGCTGGTGGAAAACTTTTTCCAGGTCCCGTCGACCTTGTAGGCAAAAGCGTCGGCCTTGGGAAAGTTATCTTGTTGGTACGGCAGAAGGTCGAATACTCGCGACGGCGAGAAAGGTCCAGCACAGCTCATGGGGAGTAACTACGATCGAGGAAACACTGCTAGCTAAGATTACCGGGCTTTAGCATTGGCTGCAATAGTTGGTTTGCTGGACTTGCACCGAGCAGCATCAAGGGACTGATGAGACCCATCGGTCCTATAGGTCTAAGGCGCCCGGTAGGCTGTCCGCCGCAAGCCAGACACGCGACTCGACGAGGAATTTTGAACGAGAGGATTTGAGCGCTGCCCGCGAACACGTGCAGTCGCCAGCGTGTGGTCCGCGAATGCCGCAGGATTCCCGTTCCTTTCCCAGCGTTTCAAGCCGTCTCGTTAAAAAGCTCGCGGCCGATCAATATTCGCCGGATCTCAGATGTTCCAGCCCCGATTTCATACAGTTTGGCGTCGCGCAGCAGACGGCCGGCCGGGAAATCATTGATGTAGCCGTTACCTCCTAAAGCCTGGATCGTTTCCAACGCCATCCATGTCGCCCTCTCAGCGGCGTAAAGGATCGCTCCGGCCGCATCTTTACGTGTAGTCTTCCCGCGGTCGCACGCTCTCGCCACTGCGTAGACATAAGCGCGGCACGCACTAAGCGTGGTATACATATCGGCGAGCTTTGCCTGCATCAGCTGGAACTCGCCGATTGGCTGGCCGAATTGTTTCCGCTCGTGAACGTAGGGCACTACGAGATCGAGGCAGGCCTGCATGATGCCCAGCGGTCCAGCCGCCAACACGACGCGCTCATAGTCGAGGCCGCTCATGAGCACATTGACCCCTCGATTGACCGTCCCCAACACATTCTCAGCGGGTACTTCACAGTCAGTGAAGACCAATTCGCAGGTCGGTGAACCGCGCATACCGAGCTTGTCCAGCTTCTGTGCTATCGCGAAACCTTCCATAGTCCTTTCGACTAGAAAGGCAGTGATTCCCTTTGACCCGGCGCTCGGGTCGGTCTTGGCATAGACCACAAGAACATCAGCCTCCGACCCATTGGTGATCCACATTTTCGTACCATTGAGTAGATAGCGATCGCCCATGCGATCGGCTCGGGTGCGCATGCTTACTACATCGGAACCGGCGCCCGACTCGCTCATCGCCAGCGCTCCCAAATGCTCGCCGCTAATCAACCCGGGCAGATATTGCTGCTTCTGTTCCGGACTGCCGTTACGAGCGATCTGATTGATGCACAGATTGGAATGAGCGCCATAGGACAAGCCCACCGAAGCTGATCCTCGGCTCACCTCTTCCATGGCGACGACGTGAGCTAAATACCCCATTGCGGTGCCGCCGTACTCCTCCTCCACCGTGATCCCGTGGAGTCCGAGCGCTCCCATCTTTGTCCAAAGGTCTCGCGGAAATCTATCTTCGCGATCGATCGACTGGGCGAGTGGCGCGATTTCGTTATCACTGAAAGCACGAACCGTCTCGCGCAACTGGTCAATCTCAAAACCGAGCTCGAAATCGAGGGCCGGATAACAATTCTGTGTCGCTATAGACATTCGTTAATGGTGGGGGGCTGCTCCAAAAGCAGACTTCACAAAAAAACGTACGGTGTTGCGAAAACAAAGACAAGCACGTAGCCGGCCGATCCGGCGAAAGCGGGGTATGTTAGGGTGAAACCCGATTCCACCAGGCCTGCATCGCGGCGCATGCTGGGAGGTGGATCTCCCCAAAAATGATTTGGGCACGTAGTCTGCAAAGGCGGCAGATCCGATGGAGGCAGAACCTGTGAGGCTGGAGTAATGGGGGTTGGAGTTCCGCGACAACGATTCTATCTTATGCCTGAACTTTTACGGCCCGATACGCTGCGCAGATCCGATGGGATTCGACGTCGGCAACGATTTATCCTTGTCCT
>DASTDH010000699.1:0-6214 GCA_035710445.1 Chthoniobacterales bacterium | reverse complement strand
GCGAAAGCCCATGAAATGCTGGACAAAGCCCAAGAGGGAGAGGTTCCCCTCGAACAGACCCAGGCAAGCATCAGCGAGGCCATACAACTCATTGCCGCGGCGGAGCAACGAGACTCCAAAGACTTGCAGCGTTGCGCTGGGAGGAGTCCTGAAGCGTGCGTGTTACCTAACGGATCATAACGCCCGACACGTCATTTTGTTCTTTCATGAGCTTTTCTCGCACCACATTAATGCCTGACGGATCACCTCGTCTTCGTCGGTTCCGGTGATATGCCACAGGATTCGCTCTGAGTCCTTCTCATGGATGAACGTAGCTCACTGAGACTCAACCTCCCGTCTCTCAATGCTTGCTGGCAAAAACTCTTAGCGCCTAACTTGGGGCACCTCTATGGATATAATTCTCATCGCAGTCGTCTTGGCCGTGATAACCGGCCTAAACTATTTCGGAAAACCAATATCGCGAACGATGTGGTTGGTGCTCTTCATCCTATCGTCGGTCGCTCTGGTCCTGATGCTGTTGGCCTATTTACATTTCTGACGCTTAGCGAATTCCGCGTTTCTTTGGGATCCGCAAAGAGTATGCAAGGTGCCACACCCATAAGCTTGAGCTAGCGTGTCATAAGTTTCAACGGGTATTGGTCAAGCCCGGCGCCCGACATTTGGCATACGCAAAAACGGACCTTGAATAACCAGCCTTGCCCCAGCTTCTCAAAAATTGAATAAGACTCGATGTCGAGCCTGATTCAGGTGTAGGAGGTGAATTCCGCAGGTTCGCCCCCCCCAAAAGCGACGGCCGGTGAGTCGGTAGGATTTGCCCCGAGCGTATTCGGCGTTTCAGGAGCGGGTATCTGCAATCATCACACTGAAGATTATAATAACACCATATTTCTTTGTTCTTTTTTGTCTTGACTGAATGACTCCTAGTCCTATGGTGCGACCGTGGTTGAAATCCCCTAATCGACCACAGCGTTGCTCTTTAATATTCACACCCCCTGAACCATGCACCTAAAAATCGACAATAGACGACTCACGCAGATCGATCCAAACGACAGGCTCGTTAAGCTAGCGGAGGCGGCGCGGATTTGCGCGGTCGATGTGCGCACGATCAAGAAGGCAATCGAGAACAGGGAACTGAAGGCAGTCAAACTAACCGATACAGAAAAATGGTCGATCTACCGGGTGTGGCTCAGCGAGTTACACCGGTGGCTAGATACTAAGACAACCAAAGTGGCTCTATACCGGTGGTAGCCACCCACTCGGACGATCAACTATGACCATCAACCCAGACGATAGGCAGTTGAAACTTGAGGAAGCGGCAAAGCTTTCCAGCGTAAGCATCAAGAAGATTGAGGAGCTGATTCATGACCGTAGGCTGGTCGTAGTGGTGATGGGCGAGAAATCGCGCCGAATCCTGCTTAGCGAACTTCAGCGCTACTGGCACAGCCAAGAGACAACGGCGCTGATATATTAGCGCCGGAATAAGAACCGACTTGCGGGCTAGCGGCGGGACTTGCGTTGCTTCTTGAGGAACGCTTGCAATCGCAAACCCTGCTCGAGGGTTGGAGCATAGCGGCCAGCAAGCCAATCCGTCACACGCTGACGTGATACGCCGAGATCACGCGCAATATTCGCGCGCCTTCCATACTCGGCGTCGACCCATGCCCTGAATTCGGTCAAGAGTTTTTGGGTTTCTTCCTCGGACATACGCTCTTTTTCTGGAGTGTACTATATGGCAGTACACAAAACATGCAATTCTTGCTTGCAAGAGTACTGTTTATCAGTACACTTCTGGCCATTATGAAATCTGCTTCAAAATCCATCACGTTCACCCCTTCCGATACCATTACCCAGCGGCTCGAGGAGTTCGCGCGCATCGCGGGAGTTACTTCCGAGGAGATGGTCAACGATATTCTCGCCGTACAGTTCGGACCCGATTACTACATGGAAACCCTTCGCAACTACATCTACGATCGCGGCAATGGTCGGGGCCGGTATCCGAAAGCGCGAGCCAACAAGCTTGCCAACAGTTATAACGCTTTCGCTAAGGCGGAAGCTGAGCGGACCGGCCGGCTCTTGACCAATGAAGCGCGAGTTGAATCAGGCCGCGGTTCATCCCATCTCTATTTTCCGGTCATCAAATCCCCGGAGGTTCGCCGAGCCATGAAGGCCGCTTCTTGGAGCTTCCGGCCCTTTCGATTTTAACCTGGTGTTCGCTTTAGCAGTAACATCGGAGCACAGCTTGGCCTTGCCTTGGGTTAAGTCGCGCTTCTGTTTTGCTGATAAAGAGCATTAACGCCGATAGTCGAATGCGAACCTTGTGCTTACTGATTGCGCTTATATCCAGTGCCGCGATTGGACTAGCCGAAGTCAAGAAAGCTCCAAACCATAGGCGGTGGGAAGATTTCCCGGGTGTTCTGGCAACGAAGAGGGTAATGGTGACGGTCGTTAGTAGCCCCAATGGTTCTACGCTCATAGTCTATGTCCGCGATAGAGGTTACCTGCTTTTAGTGACCTCAGAACCGGTGTTGATCTTAATGAAAGGCCAATCGTCGAAACACTTTTTCTATGCCGAATGTGTGGGCCTGGAAATATCCATACTGCTCCACGAGAAGACCAATCAACAATCTCTCAGTTTTGATCTTGTTCCTCAGGTGGTTACGCGTGGGAGATTCGCCTAAAAAGCGTACAACCTTTGGTGATGACCTCCGCGTAGATCTGATCTTGCGTCTGCTGGTGTGGCGGGACCGTGTGGCAGGGTCGCACAGCCAAGCGCATCAGTGTCTCGAATTAGGCGACCACGGAAGCCGATGTGCAGCTTAGCATCGAGGCGATGGTGCGGGCCGCCAGCAAACGCGCGTGGGCCATCGGTTTAAGACGCTAACGACACACCTGGGGCCCGCCCCGAAAGCAGAGTCCGCTGCGGAGGTGGAGATGGCCTCAGAGATCGTTGCGCGAACGAATATGGCCACCTCTGGTCGCAGGTGCCGGCGGCGATAGCTTGAGGAGCGGTGCGGGTTTTAGCACCGCCTGGGGGGGAAGGCACCCAAAACGATCCAAGAGTTACCACTTTGGCTGTCACTTTGACCTAACCTGACCACTATCTTGGAATGTTGTTTTCTTGCGAAAGGGGTTCTGATATAGTGAATGATAAAGGACGTTATCATTCAGATGGTTTTTGGTGACTGGCATCCACCACCGGGAGAAATCCCTCAATCCATGTTGAACGAATCGGGATCACGTGATGCGTGCCAGAAGCGCAGAATCTCCACAGAACGAGCAGCAGCCTCTAGACGGTAGTAAATTTGAACCGGAGTTTCCAGCAAAACGCGGACGTTGCGCTTGCCGTGCACGGGACGTCCAAGCTTTGGAAAAATGCCGAGCAGCTCCGCACGTGCGATAAGGCGATACCCAAACTGTTCAGCCGCTTTGGGATTATCCTTTTTGCGATATATGCCGTAATCGCATCAAGGTCACGCTCCGCCTCCGGAGCGTAGATCACCGGGACCATTTCGCGGCAAAGCGTTGGTGCATTTCAGAGGCTGGAATACCTTTGCCCGCTTCGAGAGAGCGAATCGCTTCGTCGATTGCCGCGCTTTCCTCTGGCGTTGGGCGGTAAGTGTACTGCGTCTCCAACTCTGCGAGTTGTTCGAAAATCTCTCGACGTTCCTCCGGTGTCAGTTTCGGCAGCTCTTTCAGGATTTGTTCAACGCTCATCGTGCAGGCTTTATGATAAACGACTCAACGGCCGGGTGCCAGGGCTTTCCGGCCACCCGTCGCGCAAGTGGCTTAAAGGAGAGGCAGGAAAGGAGGTTTTAGTGCCGTTCCCAGCCGAAGCCATGAAAATAAGAGCTGTCTCAAGACGGGTAAACAAACCTGAAAATGATAATCCAAGAATCCTCAAAGAAGGTGAGATGGAGCAGGTTGGTGGTCTAAATGCAGCATAGACCGCTCACCGATCAAGTCTTAGGATTTACTCTGAATTTCGGTCAGCTTCTCTGAGCTGTTTGTTTATAAGCTGATCGATTGTCGTTTGAAGTTGCTGAGGTGACACCGGCTTTATAAGATGGACCTGGAACCCGGCGACACGGCTGCTTTCGATATCTTGCTGCATTCCGTACCCGCTGAGTGCGATGCTTGGTAAGTTGTGCCACTTTTCCCGCAACTGCCGGATAAGGTCCTCTCCGCTGCCGTCCGGCAATCCGATGTCGCTTATCAACAGATCAAACTCTTCTTGCGCAGCGCTCTGCAAAGCTGCTTCAACGTTCTCTGCGATCGTCACGTGATAGCCGCTTGCCTGGAGGAACAATTGCATCTGGCGTACGCTATCGACATGGTCGTCAACCAGTAGGATTCGCGGATGAGTCGCAATGTCTTGCGTCGCATCAATCGCGGATGGCTGGGCTTCTATTTTAGAAGAGGATGAATCGGCAGAACTTGGAACTACATTGGGGAGCTCGATAACAAACGTTGCGCCACTATTCGCGCCTGCGCTGGACGCGAAGATCCGGCCCTCGTGCAGTTCGACGATCGCTTTGGAAATCGTTAACCCCAGCCCCAGACCGCCGAAGCCAGCGCTGCCGCCCTGCTCAAATGGATCGAAGATTCTCGGGAGAACGTCTGATGCGATTCCAATTCCATTGTCAACAACCTCCAGCCGAAGGCAGCTGCTTTGAGGATTGCTCGAACGCAGGTGGAGTTGACCATTCGGCGGCGTGAACTTGACGGCATTCTTGATGAGATTCCAGAAGACCTGCTGCAGACGCGCTGCGTCCGCTCGAATGCGGTGTCCGATCGCTTCGAGCTTAACCTGGACCCTTAGGTTTTTAGCCGAGATTTCGTTCGAACAGATTCGAAGGGCGGAATGGAGTAACTCATGAGCGTCGGCAGTTTCGAACATCAGGCTTAACTTTCCTTGGCTGATTCGGGTAACATCCAGCAAGTCGTCAATCAATCGGGCCTCTAGCCCCACGTTACGTGCAATGACGTTTAGCTCTTCGCGGATGTGATCGGGCACTCTTGGATCCTGGCCTAGGATCGAGGACGCAAAAAGGATCGGCGTCAAAGGTGTGCGCAACTCGTGACTGAGCGTCGCAAGAAAGCGATCTTTTGCTTTGTTTGCCGCTTCGGCCTGCGCTCGAGCAGCTTGTTCCCAAAGCAATTGTGCCTGTGTTTGGGCCTTTTCCTCGAGTTCAAGATTGGTTTTCTGCAATTCCAGCTGACGACTTTGCAGTTCGTTGGTCAGTGACTGCGATTGCTTGAGCAGATCTTCGGTCAGTGAGTTCGCCTCGATCGTGTTCAAAACGATGCCTATGCTCTCGGTCAGTTGGTCCAAAAAGGTCTGGTGGGTGGAGTTGAAACGTTGAAAGCTGGCTAGCTCGATGACGGCCTTGACATGGTTTTCGAAGACTACCGGCAGTATAATGATGTTCGCCGGTGGCGCCTCGAAAAGTCCTGAAGAGATGGTGAGGTATTTGGCAGGTACGTCGACCAATAGAATCCTCCGCTTCTCGAGAACTGCTTGTCCAATCAGATCTTCGCCAAGCCGAATTTCGGTAGACCCATCTGTCCGCTTGCGATGGGCATAGCCGGCGATCAGTGTTATCTTCATGTCCCCCTCGGCGGTCTCACTGGCTGCGTCCTGTTGTACGAGGTAGAACGCCCCTTGTTGAGCGTCCACTACGGAAGCGAGTTCGGAGAGAATCATCCGGCCTACCGCCATTAAGTCGCGCTGGCCCTGGAGCATCCGCGTAAAATTCGTGAGGTTCGTCTTCAGCCAGTCTTGCTCGCTGTTCTTCAGCGTGGTGTCTCGCAGATTGCGGATCATCTCGTTGATCGTGTCTTTGAGTTGTGCGACTTCCCCTTGGGCCTCAACCGTGATCGAGCGAGTAAGATCTCCTTTGGTCACGGCGGTTGCCACATCTGAGATCGCACGCAGTTGCGTCGTCAGTGTTGCGGCGAGTTGGTTGACGTTGCTGTTCAGATCGCGCCACGTACCCGCGGCTCCTGGCACCTGCGACTGGCCCCCGAGCTTGCCTTCTGTGCCAACCTCGCGAGCGACGGTCGTGACCTGCTCGGCAAACGTCGCCAAAGTGTCGATCATGTTGTTGATCGTATCGGCGAGCTCCGCTATTTCGCCTTTGGCCTCGACGAAGAGCTTGCGCTTGAGATCACCCTGGGCCACTGCCGTAACCACCTTAGCGATGCCGCGAACCTG
>DASTDH010000698.1:0-9961 GCA_035710445.1 Chthoniobacterales bacterium | reverse complement strand
CCATGGGTCTGGCAGTGATTCCTTTCCGGGTCGAGGCTGTCGCACCACGGGATAGCTTGGCGTATTTCCTCGCAACCGTGCATTGGCTTGATGCGACCACTCCGCCTTTGCATAAGCATCTGGGTCCGCTCACCGAGCGGGTGAAGCGACTCTTGATCGAGGCCGGCCGATCGGGCACTGGCACCGCCGAGTCCGCACTGGAAAGAGAAATTCGGCCAAGGCGAACTACATCATCGAAGCGATCTCTGCGGATCATTGCAGCTGCTCTGGCGGGCGCGGTTATCGCGATTTGCGCAGCCGTTTGGTTCTTCGCCGGTCAGGATCGAGCCGCGCACCAAACAGCGCCGGACAAATCGCTCGCCGCCGGTTTTGCGAAGAGTATTGCCGTCTTACCATTTGAGAACATCGGCGCGAACAAAGATGACGCCTATTTCGCCGACGGCGTACAGGACGAAATACTCAATCATCTCGCTAAAATCGCGCAACTCAAAGTCATTAGCCGCACGTCGGTGATGCAATATCGTGCGGACACCAAACGCAACCTGCGCCAAATCGCCGATGCATTAGGGGTTGCTAGCGTTCTGGAGGGAGCGGTGCGGCGAGCCGGTAACCGAATCCGGGTAAGCACTGAGCTGATCGATGCTCGCAATGACAGCACGGTGTGGGCCGACAGTTACGACCGGGACCTTACCGATATTTTCGCCATTCAGAGCGAGGTAGCTCAAACCATCGCCGACAAACTGACCGCCACACTTTCTCCGGAAGAAAGGAAGAGCATCGATGCAAAGCCGACCAGCAACCTCACAGCCTATGATCTTTATCTTCGGGCCCGGCAACTATTTCTAAACGCTAGAATCTCTTTTACCGACGTGACCTTCGAGACGCCGCTCTACGATGCGATTCGCCTTTTGGAACAAGCAGTCCGGCTCGATCCAAAGTTCACGCTCGCTTATTGCGCGGAGGCAGAGACGCATGACTTCCTCTTCAAAATCAATCCGAACCCGGAGCGCCGCACCTTGGCCGATACCGCCGTCCAGAGAGCATTGGAATTACAGCCGGACCTTTCCGAGGCTCACTTGGCTTTCGCGCAGCACCTCTTCTATTGTTATCGGGACAACGCCCAGGCTCGAGTGCAACTGGCCATCGCCAAGCGCGGTTTACCGAACAATGTCGATGCGATCCTGTTGGAGGCCTACATCGATCGCCGGCAAGGCAACTGGGAAAAGGCAATCGAGGAGTTCAATGAAGCCATCGTTCGCGATCCACGTAACGCGATTGCGATTAACGAGCTAGCCTCAACGCTTCCCGCCGTTAGTCAATTTCGTGCAGCGGAACAAGCATTCGATCGGTTAATCGAGCTCCGCCCCGATCAACCAATGCTCAAGGTGCAGAAGGCGTTATTTGTGACCTTTCTGAAGACGGGCAACGACGAAGCCATTCGGTCCGCAATCGCAAGACTCCCCGCTTCGATGGCGGATGACAACGGTGTGCTCAATTTGCGTCTTAGTTTCGCCCTGGTAAATCGTGATTGGCCACTGGCAAAACAGCTGCTTGAAAAGATGAAAGGTCACGAAGATGAGGGCTATTTTGCTTATGTATCGGAATCCGTTCCGATTGGCTGCTACGCAATTTTACTTGCCAGGCTTCAAGAAGAAAACGTTGGCGGTGACCCCGAGTTCACCAAGGTACGCGAACAGCTAAGCGAGAAGGTCCAGGAGGCGCCGGAAGCTGCCGGGCGACTGAGTGAATTGGCGGTGGTGGACGCTTTGCTGAACGTTAAAGAAACAGCTATTGCCGAAGCCAAGCATGCCATCGAAATCTTGCCCATCTCGAAGGACGCATTGGCTGGCGCGGGTCTCGTGACCAATCTGGCGGTCGTCTACGCGTGGACCGATGAGCTGGACTTGGCCTTTGCAACCTTGGAGGATGCAGCGAAAACGCCGGCATGTATTTCGTATGGGGAATTAAAGCGTGACCTCTACTGGGAGCCGCTTCGGAAAGATCCTCGATACGAAAAGTTGTTAGCTGAGCTGAAATTGCGGGATAGAGACTGACCGCGGCAGCGAACGACAACGAACGTCAATGAACACCAACGAACGTCAATGACACCAGCGAACGACAGTGAAGAAAGAAGCCCCAACGAGCGTTCGTGAGCAGGAGTTCGTTGCTGTCAGTCGTTGGTGTTCATTGGCGTTCGTTGTCGTTCGTTGACGCGGTCGTACGAAAAGCGGATTCCAGCAGATCGGCGGCTTTGGAAAGTCCATCGGTCTCGGCAATCACTCTCTGGAGATAACGAGCATTGTCGCGATAGGTAGGGTCGTTGAATACCGAATCAAGGAGCAGCGAAAGCCGGGCTGCGGTCAGCTCTTTTGATGGCAGAAACCGTCCGGTCTTCTTGTGAGCGATCCTGGCGGCAACACCCGGCTGATCAAGACTAACCGGGATAGCGACGTGAGGAACCCCCCTGAGCCAGGGACTCCAGCACGGTGTTCAATCCGGCGTGAGTGATGCAGACGGAGGTGCGCTGCCACATCCCCAATTGCGGTGCGCGCTTGACGATGATGGTGTTGCTCGGAATCCACCCGATCTGGTCTGGATCGAGCTGATCACCAACCGAAAGCACGAGTTGAAACCCTTTGCGTCTCGCGTTGGCTGCGATAATCGCGCGATAGACGTCGGACAGGCCATTCATAAGAGTTCCCATCGACGCATAGATGACAGGCTCTCCGGTCAACTGTTCCCATGGGAAATCGACATCGATGCGCCCGGCGCCATCATGGAAAGGTCCGGTGTGGTGGAACTGCGGCGGCCAGTGCGAACTTTCAAAATCGAATTCTCTGGGAGTTTGGGAGATCCAGGCCAGGTTCGATATTGTAGCCGAGGGGTCAGTCCAGTCGACATCGATTCCGACGCGCTTGGCATAGGCCCTGGCGACTGCAATGGTGGGCGCAAGCGTTTCCAGGAAATGAGCGATTCCTTGCTGGTTTCTGGCCCGAGCCGTCGGTGTAGTCTCGTGCGGCCAGTCATAGAAACAGATTGGCGTATAGCCGGAGTAGTCGAAGTGCAACGCGTTTGCGACATGGGCGTACGGTATACCGAGGCTCATCGGCGCCAGCTCGGCATAGATCAGAACGGTGTCGACTACGACTGCATCGACTCCGGCTGCGGTTAGCACGGCCGGCAATGAGTTCAACATCGCTTCTGTCCGGGCGGCAACATTTTGCAATGCAACCTGTAGCGCTTCCTCTCCCTGAAGCTTGCTCAGTCGGCGGAGCCGTTCAGCGAGCGAGTCACGAGGGAACTCCTTTGCGGCACAGGGGACAAATGGCAGCCCCGCCGCGCGAACCGCTGCCTCACCGTCCGGCAAATTGACGAATACTACGTCATGGTTACGCGACCGAAGCTTTCGCGCCAGCGTTGTCATTGGATTGAGGTGTCCCGGTACCGGTGGAGAGATAAAGGCGATTTTGACGGCCAGGGTGATATACACGCCGATTTTGGGAATTGGCCGTTTCTTGTCTTAACTGCCGGAATTGCACGCCAGAAGGCGAGTGTCAACGATCCGGTTCTGCGCTGGCGTTCGTTCGTGTTCATTGTGGTTCGCTGACGCTCGTTTGTTCTGGCCGTCTGGCTCGCAATTCCGGCAGTCGGAACAAAAAACGGCGTGCAGTCAAAGTACTCGGCTCTAGTAGCTCCCAAACTAATACACGCAGCCAGGGCCAGCCGGTCACTGCTGCGAGAATCACAACGGGAGTACTATCTATGAAACTCGGTTTTATCTGTCTTAATCTGCCTGGCCACCTGAACCCGATGACTGCGTTGGCACGTCAACTTCAAGCGCGTGACCATGAGGTTGTGTTCCTTTATTCGTCCGGTGCGGCCGGCCTACCGTTTGTTCCTAGTCCCGAGAAGGATCAGGTTAATGAAAACCGGCCGGAGATAAGCAAAATGCAGGGAGAAGATGCCTTGCAATACTCCGTCCGATCGGTGCTGCTCCAGACCGAGACGATATTAGAATCACTGCCGGCCATGGTACAAGCAAACGGGATCGATGCGTTAGTTCTCGATACCGTTCAGTTTTATGCGGAATTGGGTGCGATACAGTTGGGCATACCGTACGTACATGTCTCAGCCGCCCTGTACTTTGATTTCTCTGGCTATACTCCGCTTGGTCTGTATGGTTGGCCTCATCAGACCACCCCGGCTGCTCTAAGCAGAAACCGAGAAGGCGTCGCGAAGTTTGTTAAACTGCTGGAGAGCAGCAACGAGGGCCTCAGAGCATATGCGGACCGAGTCGGCCTAAAAATCGACTGGGAAGACCCCGGTTCCACTCTTTCCCCATTAGCATCAATTACTCAGGTTCCCCGAGCCTTCGATTTCGAAAGTTCCTATTGGCCTCCGCAGTTCCACCACACCGGTCCGTTTCATGATGGCAAGGGCCGCGATCATGTGGATTTCCCATGGGAACGATTAACTGGAGAACCACTTATCTACGCTTCAATGGGGACGATACTGAATGGCCGGGTGGACGTCTTCTGCACCATCGTTGGTGCCCTGACGAAACATAAGGATTTGCAACTGGTCCTTTCCGTAGGTGATCAGATCGATCCCAAGCAGATCGGGCCGGTTCCGAACAACGCCATCATCGTCAGGCGGGCGCCACAGCTGGAGTTACTGAAGCAGACCGCGGTCTGTATCACGCATGCGGGATTGAACACCGTGCTGGAGTCCCTGGCTCAAGGTGTTCCGCAAGTAGCGATCCCGGTCACCTACGATCAACCTGGTGTAGCCGCCAGAATCGCGGATAAACGAACCGGTGTAGTCACTTCGTTGGACAAGCTAAGCGCGGACCACCTCTCAACCCTCTTAGATGAGGTGCTCGACAACGCTACTTATCGGGATAATGCGCGTAAGCTGCAGAAGGCGATCACTAAGGTCGACGGCCTCGCTGTCGCCGCCGATGTCATCGAGGAGTCTTTGGGAGTGACTAAGAAAGTCGCCAAAGAGGAAGGACGGAAAGGAACGCCTGTTCGGTCCTGAGCCGAAGAGAGAGCGAAGGGCGAAGTTTGCTATAGTTACGAGCTGCACGATTTCTTCTCGGGGAGTTGGCTGGCAACAGCGTCTTTTATAAGGATGCAGACGGCCAGGTCTTTCACACGTATTCAACGTACGGACGCGGAGATGAGCCTTTGGATGGCACATATAACTATCTTGATCTCGCGCCACGAGGCTGCAACGAGAACGGACCCAATTACAACCTGGGGGATTGGGAGCGCCGTCACGACGACTGAGACGAATCCGGAATGCGGAGACCGGACTACGGGACCCTTTAAGGTGTTGTGCTATACAACAACGTTATGCAACAGATCACTCCGTTTCTGTGGTTCGACAAGGAAGCCGAGAAAGCGGCAAGGTTTTACGTTTCCGTTTTCAAGAATTCAAAGATCCTGAAAATTACTCATTACGGGGAAGCTGGACCTGGGCCCAAAGGGGCCGTGATGACGGTTGAGTTTCAGCTCAATGGGCAGCCATTCGTCGCTTTGAACGGCGGGCCGCTGTTCAAGTTTACCGAGGCCATATCGTTCGCGGTGAGCTGCCCGACGCAGGCAGAGGTGGATATGTTCTGGACGAAACTATCCCGAGGCGGAACCAAGGGACCCTGTGGATGGCTTAAAGATAGATACGGTTTGTCCTGGCAGGTGAATCCTACGATATTGGCTGAGATGCTGGCCGACCCGGACCTGGAGAAGGCTAACCGAGTCATGAAGGCGATGCTGCAAATGAAGAAGATCGATATCAAACGCCTGAAGGAAGCCTACCGCGGAAAGGCCTGACAACCGCTGGTTGGTTCGATTTCGACCACGACAACTCGGTAGGGCGGTCCACCGCCGCTAAGCAAACGTAAAGCTTCAGCGGTACCGAAACTTGATCGGCAGGGTATACGTACCCGTGAATTTAGCGGGAAGAACCCAGGCCTTTACCCAATTTGCTAAATAGTTCGATAAGTCAGCGTTACCTCCACTCGGCACGGTATCCACAACCCTCCCATGCTTCACAACGATCTTTATGACCGCATTGTATTGCATGTCGCGGGTAGCATTTATCTGAGACCTTAGAAAGAAGGGGAATGGAGGTTTAGGGCTTCGCGAGTAAGTAGATCCTGGCTGCTTTGGGCTGGTCGACGAAGACGGCGAGACCTCCAAATCCTGAGAGTTCGGCAGATTTGAAGGACCGCCGGCGAATACCCTGGATAGTGAAAAAAACAAGACCGGGCTGCAAACAACGGTTTGACGATTCATAACCGGTGTTTATCGGATATCATGACCGGGTCAATCCGCTCAATTCTGGGTAAGCGATAGTAAACTAGGCTTAAAAATAGCCGCTGGTGCTCTGCCTTTCCAATTCCCGCTGAAGGGTTAGACTAGGGCCGCTTATGCTCAAAGGGAAGCCGATCAAGATTTCGGTGATAGGAGTGGGTCATGTCGGATCCGTTGTCGGGTTTATTCTCGCAAGGGGAGGACTAGCCAACGAGATCGTTCTGTGTGCTCGAGATGGACACGACGAGAAGGCAAAGGATTCACAGCGAAGCGCTGCGATGGCGGCTTTGGATATCAAGCATGCCATCTGTTTCACTTCACATCGCCTCGAGGTGCGCGCCGGTACCAGTGAAGACACTCGGGATTCAGATATTCTGGTCATGACGGCCAGCGAGAGGATTTCCCAGAACCTGACCAGCAGAAGAGATCCCGCGTGGGCGGTAGGCAACGCAAAGCTCGTACATCAGTTGGTGCCGCGACTGGCAAAACTTAGTCCGACGGCAATATTTGTGAATGTCACCAACCCGCTGGATGCCATTACCTCTCACATGTACAAGGCGTCCGGGTTCGATTGGCATAAAGTTATTGGTACAGGCACGTTAATCGATACCGCTCGTTTTCGTCGGCGGTTGTCCGATGAGATGGATATTAATGCCATGGATCTTCGCGGCTACATCATCGGAGAGCATGGAGAAACTCAGTTCGCAATGTTGAGCAATGCAACCGTCGGCGGCATGCCCCTTAGCCGGCTTGGCAAGAGCCAGCGAGAAAAGATCGCCGCCGCCGAAGAAGAGGCCAAACATGTGGGAATAGAAATCTTTGGTGTGTTAGGCCATACAAACTTATGCGGTGGCGATGGCGGTTGAAATGGTTGTAGAAAACATTGTAAAGGACCTGGCCAGTGTCTTACCGGTAAGCGTTCTGATCGAAGGCTTTTGCGGAGTGCAGGACGTCTGCCTTAGCTTGCCCTGTGTAGTTTCAGACTACGGCATTAGAGAAAGGCTTGAGCCTCAGCTGAGCGCGGACGAGAAACGACGTTTTCTGGAAAGCGCCGCCGAAGTCGGGGAGACGATAAGGGTAGGCATGAGGTAGGTGGTCCGTCTCGGACGGCGGCGCCGGCGCCGAAATCCGCCAGGCGCTCGGTTTTGCGATGGGTGGGCGGTCTCTTAGTTCTCAGTTTCTGACGCTCTGCACCATATCGGTTGTATATCTCGCTCTTGGCCCGTTGCGTCGGAGGCGGATAGCGAGGTCGGTGCGAAAATCAAATGGAACTTGGTGACGCGATCGGCATCAGAGTGAAGCACGGCAACAGGTAACCCTCCACTATTGGAGAAATTACAAGACAGTTTTTGGTTGACGCGGTAACATGCGGCCATGGCTGGTCAGATTCTCAAACCACAGGGCAGCCATTCGGACTCGGTACAATCATTGGTCGCTGGAATTAGCGCTGAAGATCTTCTCCGGGTCGAAGGCGGTTGCATCAGCGATCAGGAAGTCGCGGATCTCTTGGAACTGGAGAATATTGCCATCCTTGGAGATTGGCGCCGGCACCGGCAAATCGTAGCTATTAAGACCAACGCCGAGACCTGGATGTATCCGGTTTGGCAGTTTGCTCGGAAGCCGAAACGGGTCATGCTGGGCATTCGCGACTGCCTGGCTGAGCTCGATTCAGACGATGACCGCGAAACCGCGGTCTTTTTCTTAAGCTACATGACGCGCCTGGCAGGCAAAAGACCTCTCGATTGTCTGCGCGCGGGTAAAATCGAAGCGGCGATTAAGGCGGCGCGAGCGACGGCTTGCGGCAGGGTCCTTAACGGCTAACCAGGGAACTATTTCGTTACTCTCCAGGGGTAGGCTCAGGATTGCCGGTCGCATTCTTCGGTAGCAGCGAGCAACCGGCCGACACAGTCTCGACATTTGTAGAGATCGGAGTGCTAGTCAGCACAACGTCCGATCCAACCAAGCACCTGATGTAGTTAAACTGCGAGATTCGAACGGAGCGACTCGCTGACACCGCCTCTTGAACCCTGTCGCCTCGGTCGTCGAATTTGTCTTGACTTGTGGCGATGCACGCACAGTTTTCGCAAGTTCTTTGTCCGCCAGAAGTAGAAGAATGTTTAAAGTACCTGATTCTGAGTCGCGCTCTTCGCGTACACCATTAACAATTGCAGTGGGCCGCCTTTTTTTTGCCAACCGATTGCTCGTTGGTATCATCATCGCGCTCGCAGCCGCTTGCGTTGTTCACCCTCATCTGAGTTGGAGTTCTGGGCGAATACAGAAGCCGTTGTCGCTTCTGCTGGTGTTGCTTGGCCTAGGGCTGCGGGCGTTGGCGAGCGGCTTTGCCGGTCGACACACCCGTACCGCTGATATCGAAGGGCCGAGCTTAACTACGGGCGGCCCTTATGCGTTTGTGCGCAATCCTATTTATTCTGGCAGCATGATCCTCGGATTGGGTGTAGTCGGACTGATAGGGAGCTGGGTCATGCTGATCCCGTACGGGCTCGTATTTGGTCTATTCTATTTCTGCATTATTCCGGCCGAAGAGCAGTTCTTGCTCCGAACCTTTGGGGCTCAGTATCAGAGTTACTGCGACAACGTGCCACGATTTTTTCCTCGGATTCGGCCGTGGTCGCAGGCAGCACGCGCGAGCTTTGACTGGAAATCGGCTCTAGGCGAGTGGCGCGTAGTGCTGGCGGTCGTCGGGATTCTTCTTTTCTTTGCCCTTTCGTCGCTGGTCAGCACTTCTCTGGATCGCAGCAACTTGAAAAAAAGTGACATTGGACAAAGGCAGTGAGGCCAATATTCAGGCGGCCCATTAGTAAAGATTCGCGATTAACGTAGTTAAATTGCATTCACCAAGAAACGAATAATTCTTCTCCAAATAGGAATTGAGCTCAAAGTCAGATTTCGGGGTATTAGCCGGTGCTGCGATAAACGCAGTTAAGATCAACGAACTCAGATCGCAACAACGAGGGAACCGTACCTTCTGGTTGAAGCGCCGGCGTGGCGTAAGTCGAGTGATCATCAACTTTGCCAATCTATTCTTTCGGTTGGCCCATAACCCAGTCTTTGTATCGGGTGACCTCGATACGTGGCGGGCTCGAGAAATCGAGAGTTTCCTACTCTTGCATGGCGAGAGATACCAAGCGTTTTCTGATCGGCCAGATCAGGTTCTGGTCGAAGAGCTCCCCGGCGTGAATCTCGATAAGTTAGCGCTCGAAAGACAACTCTCTGCCAAGATGATTCGGGCGGCTGGAACGGAATTTTTCCGTGTTCATAATCTACAGTCGAGAGAGTTTCAGAGCGGTTGGTCGCATGGAGATCCCAACATGGGCAACGTGATCTACGATGTGTTAACCGGTCGCGCGAGATTGATTGACTTCGAGACTGCCCATCTACCCAATTTGGACGTTCAAGAGCGGCACGCCGATGATCTTGCCGTCTTCCTGCTGGATCTGTTGGGCTGCACGACAGACGAAGAATGGCCCGAACTGGCTGAGGCGTTCATCTCGGAATATCCTACCGTTGCGGTGCGGCGCATCTTGCGGGAAAAGTTGGTATTACCCTCGGGAGTCGCTCGACTCTGGTGGGCGATCCGGACCGAATATCTGCCTGACGTAGTTCTGAATGAGCGGTTGCGGAGC
>DASTDH010000697.1:0-2405 GCA_035710445.1 Chthoniobacterales bacterium | reverse complement strand
TCGACTCTGCTCTTGGGCATGGCGCGACACTTTTCAAACCGGTGAAGCGAGGCTCAACCCTCGACCACCGCAAGTCATGGAATGGCCCAAGCATGCGAGATTACGGGCATTCCTGTTTTGGCTCAACATGTGAACTTGGCGGTAAGTTTGACCAGGGTGGCAAAAGAATCCGCTTCCATCTTTCGCATAATGTGTCCGCGGTGGATTTGAACGGTATACTCCGCGATTCCCAACTCAAACGCAACCTGCTTATTGAGCAGGCCTCGAATTAGCAAGGCCAGCACCTCTCGTTCGCGGGGCGTCAAGGTTGCGTACCGGGCTGCGAAGGCTTCCTGCTCGCTGGTTTCTCGACGGTTTGCACGTTCCTGCTCAAACGCCCTTTCAACCGAATTGAAGAGAGCAGCCTGGTTAACGGGCTTGGTCAGAAAATCGACGGCGCCTCCCTGGATTGCGCGCACTGCCATGGGAATGTCGCCTCGGGCCGTGATGAAGATGATGGGCAGATAGCACTTCTCGCACTTGAGTTTCGCTTGCAGTTCGAGCCCTGACATCCCCGGCATGCCCACATCGGTGATGAGGCACGAGACGTCATATCGGGCTGTGGAATTTAGGAATTGCTCTGCCGAGCCGAAACAGCGCGCGGACATTCCACCCGATTCGATCAGGTCCTGAAGCGCAACCTGAACCGACTCGTCGTCATCGAGGATTGCGAGAACAGCAGTCGAGGGTTGCCCGATACCCATTAGGAAAAACATAACGCCGTTCGACGAAACGGCGCAATCGGACCTGGGTGGGCATGAACTACGCCTGAGGTGGTAGTCGACTAAGACTGGAGATTGAGTGGAATGAACCAGAACGGGTACGGAGGCGGAAGCAAGCGCTATTTATTCGGCGAGAGTTTGAGCTTGTCGGCCATGCGGACCAATTCAACGAGCGACCCAGCCTGCATCTTCTCCATGACATGGCCCCGATGGATTTTGACCGTGGCCTCACTGGCGCCGATTTTGGCGGCAATGTGCTTGTTGAGCATGCCGGAGACCACTAGGGGCATCACTTCCTGCTCGCGCGCGGTCAACGTCTCATAACGCTCGTGCAGGGCGTTGATCTCGGCCTGTTGTTCCCGTGCCGTGCGGTCCCGCTGAAGGGCCTGCTGGATTGCGTCCAGCAAATCCTGATCCCGAAAAGGTTTCGTCAGAAACTCCACGGCGCCCGACTTCAGCGCTCTGACAGACATCGGAATGTCTCCGTGGGCAGTGATAAAGATGATCGGGATTTGCAGGCCGATGTCGGCCAACTGGCGTTGGAAATCGAGGCCACTCATCTGAGGCAGTCTTACATCGAGGACCAGGCAACAGGGATCAGACGTGCGTTGCTTTCTTAGAAACTCCTCGCCCGTTGTAAAGCATTCGGCACGGAGATCAACGGACTCCACGAGATCCTGGATTGCCTGACGCATGCCGGCGTCATCATCAATGATGAACACGATGGGAACGGCCGCGTCCTTCATGCATGCGCCTCGGCTCGGGTGGGAAGCGTGAAACAGAAGGTCGCACCCGGCCCCTGATTGGCGGTGGCCCAAACGCGTCCTCCGTAAGCTTCCACGATCGAGCGGGTGATGGTCAACCCCATACCCGTGCCCTGTGGTTTCGTCGTATGAAAAGGATCGAAAATCAAATCCGGACCTTCCGCCGGCAGCCCTATGCCTGTATCGCTGATAGAAACGGTCAGGCCTTCCGCGCTCACTTGCGATCTGATCGTCAATTCGCCCCCGGTGTCTTTCATGGCTTCGATCGCGTTCAGCATCAGATTCATGAGGACCTGTTGCAGTTGCACCCGATCTGCCAGGATCTGAGGCGGGTCCGCCTCGAACTCGGGACGTATCGTTACGGAGTACCTGGCCGCCTCGGTTCTGAGCAGAGCACTCATTTCGCGTACCGTGCCTTTGACATCGATCCATTGGCGTTCAGCCGGTGTGCCCGCTTTGTAGAAGGAGCGCAAACTGTTGATGATATCGGCGGCACGGTTTCCCTCCTGCTCGATCCTGGCGGCTGCCGCGCGCGCTCTTTCGACGTCTGGCGGAACATGGCCGAGCCAGCGCAGACAGGCGCTGGCGCTTGTGATGGCAGCGGCGATCGGCTGCTTGATCTCGTGCGCCAGCGCTGTGGCTAGTTCTCCCATCATGTTGACGCGGTTGATGTGTGCGATATCAGCCTCCAACTGGCGGAGCCTTTCGCGTTCCTCCTCGGCACGCTTTAGCTCGGTTATATCCATGGTGACGCCGAAGTACTCCCCGCTTTCTTCAGCAGGATTGCGATGTCCGACGGTGCGCAGGAATCGGATCTGGCCGTCGTCGGCACGACAAATCCGGAACCCTTGAATATCGTAATCAACACCTTCGCGGACCG
>DASTDH010000696.1:0-2892 GCA_035710445.1 Chthoniobacterales bacterium | reverse complement strand
GAGGTACATCTTGATGCGGCCGGCGCCTACCAAAGCTTCAACACCGGTTCGCCGCTCTGTCGCAGCGACGGCAAGGCGATCGTTTGCCGAAGGATTGCCGCGACGCACGGAAGTGTCGCCATGGTTGGAGACGGCATGACTGATTTGACCGCCCGCGCGGGCGGAGCCTACGTTGTCGGTTATGGCGGGGTCGTCCACCGAGACATCATGCGGCAAGAGGCAGACTGGTATATCGCCGGACCTTCTCTGACAGCTACACTTCCTGCCTTGCTGACCAGTGAGGAATCCCGATCTGATTGCGGGGTGTAGAGCTGGGTGGGCGCTCCAAATTAACTCGACAGCCGCTTCTCCTCAATGCTCTCGAAGGCGCGATCGAGATGATAGGCGCGGCCGATTATCGCCTCGCCTTTCGCCGCAAGGCCGGCGATGATGAGGGACAAAATGTCTCCTATGGGTCACTAGCGGACATGTCAGGCTATGAGAAAAAAGCGTCCGCTTTATCTCTGAAAGCAGACATTCTGCGAGGCGGCTGATATAGTCAGCTGAGTGCAAGAAGCGGACATTAAACCTGTGCTCAGGAGCGGTCACGGACTTGGCGCCGAACTATGGCGTGCATGTCGCGAAAAGAGATTCCCCGCTGCCGAACCTCGTCCCAGAGAACCATACGTACACACCTGACGCTTTCCAACAGGGTAAGACGCCCGATGGCAGCAAGCTGCGGGTGATCTCGTAACACCCGTGGCAACCGGTAGTATGGAATTCGGCTGCATAGATGGTGGACGTGGTGCACGCCGATATTGGCGGTGAACCAGCGCAGGACATGGGGCAAGTCATAGTGCGAACTCCCGCGCAGGGCCGCCTCATGAAAGTTCCACCCCTCATCATGGGTCCAGAAGGTGGCTTCGAACTGGTGCTGGACATAAAACAGCCAGACGCCGATCGAGGCTGCGAGAAATGTAATCGGAATGTGCACCAGCAGGAATGGGCCAGCACCAACCAGCCAAATCATTATCGCGACAAGCATCGCGATTGCGATATTCGTCGCCATTGTACTTAGCCAGGGCTGCCAACCACTGCGCATCAATCCAAACGGGAGTCGTTGCCGCAAGACGAAGTGATACGCTGGACCAACGCCGAACATCATTAGCGGATGCCGGTACACCCGATATAGGACCTGGCGCCATCGGGACAACGCTAGATACTCGCTCACCGTCAGAACGTCGATGTCACCAATTCCGCGATAATCGAGATTGCCTGAATTCGCGTGATGGATAGCGTGCGTGCGTCGCCAAAAGTCATAGGGTGTCAAAGTCACGACGCCGATCACCCGGCCAACCCAGTCGTTCACCACGCGCCGGCGGAAAAACGATCCATGGCCGCAATCATGCTGGATCATGAATAGGCGCACCAGAAAGCCAGCCGCCGGAACGGAAAGCAGCAAGCAAAGCCAGTACCCAATTTCGAGCGAGGCCCACATCAAGAGCCAGAAGAGAACAAGCGGCACCACCGTAACCACGATCTCAAAAATGCTGCGTGCACAGCTCGGTTCGCGGTAGCCGGCAAGGCTCTGAGCCAACGCGCGTGGATCGCCGGTGACGGGGAGATTTGCTACCTGCTCGTTCATGCTACCGTCGAGATTTCGTTTCGCTGCGCTCTAACCTAGGCGCTCGTTTAAGCCTTCGGCATTATCTTCTTTGCGATCCCCTCGGCGACTATCCGTTCTGAAAGAGGAATGAGCGGCTTGTTGCTCCAACCGGGTCGCGAGGAGGATGGGTTACTTCGGCCAGGCTCGCATTTTGTCACGGGATGGGCGGCTATCTCTTTTTCCAGTCGAGCGGCCTCCTCCTCCCGCGTCTCGCCAATCAACACCCGCTTTGTCGCCTTTCGCCCGCGATTAAATTGCGTGTTTTGTTTGAAGCTCATCAAGCTATCTCCAGATGTTGAATTGGTCCACATTCGTCACCGATCAGTAACTACTTGTCGGTTTGAAGGCTTACGCGCTCTCGATGGCTGAATCGAGTGCCTTGGCAAGAGCCTTGGCCCTGGAAAGAGCGGCCCTATGTTTTTCGCCGTCCGAGCGCTCGTCCGCCTTTCCTTCCAAATCTACCGAGACCATGCAACGTA
Organism: Chthoniobacterales bacterium; assembly: GCA_035710445.1. Lineage (GTDB taxonomy): Bacteria > Verrucomicrobiota > Verrucomicrobiia > Chthoniobacterales > JAFAMB01 > DASTDH01. Next base: position 768 of record DASTDH010000696.1, on the reverse strand, counting down.
TTGTGTCGCCGCCCCGGACGAGCGTAATCGAGAACTTGATTGGTCCGACCGCTGCGGGTAACCTCGACTTCGTCCACTGAGGATCAAGCCTCCATGCTATTCGCAAATCGCCGCAGGCGCCTTGAGAGCGCCAGGATCCGGGTTAGTGCCACCTGCTCTTCGTCGGCCTCGGAAGGATCGTCCGGAGGCCCTCTAGTCCTAGCCGGACGCGACCCGAAATCTCGCCACGCGGGGTCGCGAATTTCAACTTGTAGGAGCCGGGGCCATCTGCCTCAACTACGATGCTGTGGTGGGGTCACAAAGCTACTTCTTCCCTATTCAACTACGAATTCAGAGCGGCCGGTCGGCAATGACCCAAGTGCAGCCAATCGGCGGAGAGGATTTGCCGGCCATTAGCTCAGCAGGATGCTCTCGAGGGCCCACTCTCGAAGCTCAATGGGATCGGTCACGCCATCAGCAGCGAGCGTCATGAGCTTCTAATTGAGGGTAGTCCTAAGTTTCTAATTGAGGGTAGTCCTAAGTTCTGAATCGCGTTCGAAATCACGAAAGGGATCGCGAACCTGTAGCACCACCCACATGGCGTCGAATGCCTCTCGTAATGCATCAAGCGTCTTTGGATCCTAGGTATTGATTGGGGGGCTTTGAAAGTACATTCCTCCCTTCATGGCTTGGCAGGCGAGAGTCTTAGGCTCTCAGCTCGATGCCTGTTATTGCTCTTACCGGCGATCGTGCAGTGTGCGCCTTTCCGAGGCTGATAGCGAGTCAAGA
>DASTDH010000695.1:0-8272 GCA_035710445.1 Chthoniobacterales bacterium | reverse complement strand
CAATCGAAGTTCAGGTCGGCCGATCCGGCAAACTAACGCCCGTAGCCAATTTGGAGCCGGTCTTCGTGAGTGGTACAACGGTAGCGCGCGCGACTTTGCACAATGGAGAAGAGATTAAGCGCAAAGACATCCGGATCGGGGATATTGTTGTAATCGAAAAGTCAGGGGAGATCATCCCGGCGGTGGTCGAAGTAGTAACCGCGCGCCGCACTGGGGAAGAAAAGATTTTCCACATGCCGCGCACCTGCCCGAGCTGTGGAACGCCCGTGTCGCGGATGGAGGGGCAAGTCGATCTTCGTTGCACTAACGTCGAGTGTCCGGAGCAGGTAAAGCGTCGCCTTGAGCATTTTGCCCATAAGGGAGCGATGGATATTGAAGGGTTGGGCGAAGCGATGGTCGCGCAACTGGTCGAGCACAATCTGGTTCGTCGAGTGGACCATATCTATCGACTCCGACAAGAGGATCTTGAAGGTTTGGAGCGAATGGGCAAAAAAAGCGTGTCAAACCTTCTTCGGGCAATCGAGTCGAGTAAGTCGCAGCCGTTCTGGCGCCTGCTTTTTGGACTTGGCATTCTTCATGTGGGTGCTACCGCTGCTCGCGAATTGGCGGAATACTTTGGAAACCTGGATGCCCTGCAAAATGCGTCGCTTGAGTCGTTGAAGAAGGCGCCGAATACCGGGGAGGTTGTGGCGCAGAGCATCTGGGAATGGTTTCACAACTCAGACAACGCGGCCCTGATCCAAGCGCTTGTCGATCATGGCCTGAACTTTGGCACCAAAGAGAGTGAGCAACCGAAGAGCGACCGGTTAGCTGGGAGCACCTGGGTAATCACGGGAACATTAAGCGAGCCTCGCGAGGCCCTGGCGGAGCTGATTCGGAGCCATGGCGGAAAGGTTGCGGGGACCGTGAGCAAGAAAACCGACTACCTGCTGGTAGGGGAAGATGCGGGCAGCAAGCTGGAGAAAGCGAAATCGCTGGGAGTGAAAACCGTCTCGGAGACAGAATTTCGAGAATTGATTTCCTAGAACCCGCAGGCAACGGCGCGGAAAAATGTCGCGCAAAGGCACAGAAGAATCTCACGCCAAGACGCCAAGATTTTGGACTGGATTGGTTGAGTAGTCGTTGGTCAGGTCCGGACGCCCTCCCTTGGTCCGGTTTTCTCGTCTTCGTCCACAATCTTGGCCTCTTGGCGTGAGATTCTTCTGTGTCCTGGCGTGAGTACGGTGGGCTTGACTTCCCGAGCGTCCTCTACTAAGCCCTAGAGACTTTTTCCATGTCCAACTACGCCGGGAAGCCGAAATATCGACGCATCGTTCTCAAACTCAGTGGCGAGGCTTTAAGAGAATCGGGCAGTCAGGAAACTATTTCTCCGGCGATTGTGACGAGCATCGCCAAGCAGATCCAGGAAGTTCGCCAGCTCGGGGTTGAAACCGCTGTGGTTATTGGCGGCGGCAATATCTGGCGTGGACTGACGGCTTCCCATCGGGGAATGGATCGGACGACAGCCGACTACATGGGAATGCTTGCCACTATGATCAATGGGATGGCGTTGCAGAGTGCGTTGGAACAATTGGGGGTCGAAACCCGGCTGCAGTCAGCGATTGAAATGGCCAATGTTGCAGAGCCATTTATTTATCGGCGAGCGATTCGGCATCTGGAGGTAGGCCGAGTGGTAATCTTCGGGGCCGGGACCGGTAATCCTTTTTTCTCGACCGATACGACAGCGGCACTAAGAGCCAGCGAGATCCGGGCGGAGATCATTTTGAAAGCGACTAAAGTCGATGGTATTTACGACAGCGATCCTAAGCAGAACCCGAATGCATCAAGGTACGAGACCATAAGCTATACGGAAGCGCTGACCAAGCGCTTGAAAGTAATGGACTCGACCGCGTTTAGCCTCTGCATGGATAATCGAGTGCCGATTGTCGTGTTCGACATGAGTAATCCGCAGAATATTACGAAGGTGGTTTGCGGCGAGAAGGTGGGTACATTGGTTACCGCGGATTAATGCATCGCTATCGTACTCGATGCCTTAGACCGCAGCCTAGGTATTCCTCATTCCCAGCAAGTTCCCTCAACTTCTAAGCAAAACCCTTCATTATGACAGCAGATGACATCTTACTAGAGACCGAAGAGGCCATGGAAAAAGGTGTTGAATACATGGTCCACGAGTTTGCGTCAGTTCGCACCGGCAAAGCTTCACCTGCCCTGGTGGAGAACATCGATGTCGAAGCGTACGGAACTTCGATGAAGCTAAAGCAGCTTGCTCTGATCTCTACGCCCGAACCGCGCCTTCTCTTGATTCAACCGTTTGATGCCTCGGTTACGCGCGACATTGAGAAAGCGATCAAGGAATCGAAAATTGGGATCAACCCGGCAGTCGATGGGAAATTGATCCGCTTACCGATTCCGGAGCTTTCCGAGGAACGGCGGAAAGACCTGGTCAAGACAACTCGCCATATGGCTGAGGAAGCGCGGGTCCGGGTCCGATCCAGCCGGCGAAATGGAATCGACCTGGTAAAAAAATTAGAAAAAGAGGGAGAGATCACAGAAGATCAGCGCCGAACCCTGGAGGAGGAGATCCAAAAACTGACCGACAAGTACGTGAAAGATATAGACCATCATCTGGAAACTAAAGAAGTGGATATCATGAAAGTATGAGGCGCGTTTGCATCTTCGCATTGCTGACGCTGTTCGTACCCTTCGTGACTGAGGCCCAATCGACCAAAGGTAAAAAAGCCCAAACTCCAGCGCCGTCCAACGTGGCGCGACCGGCGCCAGAATTTGTTTGGAGCAGTGTCAGTGGCAAAGTGCGCCGGCTTCGAGATCTACGCGGGCAGCCGGTGGTACTGATATTTGCGACCAATCCGGAACAGAAAGAATTCAAGAACCAGGTTAAGCAAATCACCCGCCGATTCAAGATTCTGGCCGCCCGCAACGTCTTATTTTTTGTAGCCTTCACCAAAGAGACAGGAGTCATTTCTCGATCCGACGTGCCGTTCATCGTTTTGCCTGATCCGCTCACCGTGGCCGATTCTTATCGTGTAGGCGATTTCGGGATCGCGTTGATTGGTATGGACGGAAATCTGGACTACGCGACCGATCACGTCATCACTGGCCAAAAGATAGTGGATGTCGTGAACAACTCTTACGCTTCTCAAGTGCAAGAGCGTCGAGAGTAGCCCAGGCCCCTTCGGGGCTATGACAGATGACAAATTGTGGACAGCAGGATCCTGTGGCCGCTCACTAGTCATCTCAAAGTGCTCAAGTCCGACTAGATAGTTGACCTGTCATCCGTCATTTGTCATAGCTCGGCAGGAGCGCAATACGTCTTTTTGGCCGGCGAGTTGCGAACTGAAAGCCAGCATGACTCGCTTTACTCAGGTTGCCCTTATCCAAAATCCGGCCAGCGGAAACGTTGATGGGCCGGCCCGTCTGGCAGTCCGAAGCGAGCTTACCAAGACGGTCCGTCTTTGGAAGGAACTGGTGCTGGAGCCGGATCGATCGATCGCAGATCTAACCTTGGAGCTGCTCCGTGAAGGAGTTGATTTGATCGCCGTAGCCGGCGGCGATGGCACGGTTCGTGAAGTGGCTTCTACTCTGGTGGGCACGGCGGTTCCCTTGCTCGTTATACCTTTGGGGACCTTCAACAATTTTGCGCGTAGCCTAGCCCTTCCGGCAGATCCAATCCGAGCGTGTCAGCTTGTCGATACCGGCGCGGTTCAGCGAATAGACGTCGGAATTGCCAACGGTCGACATTTCTTCTTTGAAGCAGCCGGAGTCGGTGTGGATGCTCAACTGTTTCCGTTAGGCGAAGCGATGAAACAAGGTCGATTCGCCGCGGTTGTTCGCCTGGTTGAAGTCGCATTTGTCCATCGGCAAACGGCAGTCGAACTGAATTTTGATCGTCCGCTGGAGCGAGCCTACCAGCGTTCGTTCCGAGGAGAGTCGCCGGTACGTCACCGGCGACGACGTTTCCGTAACGATCGACGCCGCATTCGCCTCCGAAGTTCTTTTGTAGCGGTCGGGAATGGTCCCTATTACGGCGGCAACTTTACAGTTTGTCCCGAGGCCAGGCTCGATGATGGGCTGTTGTCGGTTGGTGTCTTTCGGGATTTCAGCAAACGGGAACTGCTATCTCATTTCTTGTCGATCAGTCGAGGCCGGCGTCAATACCATCCCAAGCTAGAGATCTTTGAATGCGCCTGGTTAGAAGTCATGGCTAAAGAAAAGTTGCAGGTTCACGTAGACGGTCTGCCGGTTGGAACCACGCCCGTCCGATTTAGTGTTCGGCCGAGGGCGTTGGACGTAATGGTGCCGGCTGGCTAGTTGCCTCAGGTCCGGATAAAGAAACTCGTGTCAAGACGCCGAGCCGCAAAGGACGGAGTTGGCGCAAACGACGATCGCCTCGAGTCCGTCAGCGACAACATCTCCCTAAAGTTAGTGTGCGTTCGCTGTTGGTAGGCGCCGACTGGCTCCTTACCGCGAAGCGGTTAAAGGACACAGCCTGGGGTCTTAACCCCGGGGATCGGTATTCCAAGCGAGCAGGGCGTAAGATTTAGCACAGATGGCAACTGGGAATGATTTTGCAGATGAGCATGACGTATTCTCGGCGCTACCCCACCACAAACATAAACATTAGCCTCACCTGACTTATGGATGAAGAAGAAGCCAAAAAGTTTATCGTGACAGAAGTCGAAAAATTTCTATGGCAATGGTCTGGCATTTAGTACCGCACGCACGTTTGAAACAATGAATCCCGAAGACAAAGCAGCAGACATTGAGAGCGAGGGTGGGAAGCCGGAGAGAATCAACTTCAGCCCCACGCCGGAGGAGAACCAGATCATCGAGGCGCTGATTAAGGACGCCAAAGAACTCAATTTTTCGATGAGCCGAATGCAAGCCTTGCGATGGTTGGTTGAGGCTGGATCAAAGACCTACGCTGAAAAGAAAGCCGCAGAGCCTCTCGTCATTGCCAAAATTAGCTTTCCACTAACGGAATTTTTGGCTTTGCCAGCCGAACGCCGAGCGGGTCTTCTGCTTGTCGGTCGGTTTGTGAACGAGACGAACTGGCTATATAAGCTCTTAGTCAAAGCAGTCCAAGCTCTCCCTGCTACTTCAGGAAGCCAGCTAGGGGTTCAAGAGGAAGAAGCAAATCTCGCGCTAACGGCGCTTTTGGCGATGACGCTTGTCGGGAAGATTTATGAAGGGTGGGAAACCATGCGCGGCGGAAGGCTCAAAGCTACGATTGATGCCCTCCCGATGCCCCCCGAGCTGAAGAAGCTCAAAACCGAAGTTGGTCAGCGGCTATCCGGTAAACTATTTCTACGGATCCGGCAGCAGGCATTTCACTATTCGGATTCGAAGAAGTTGGCCGATTTTTCGATGTTGAAGAATTCGCTCAATGATTCCGAGGCGCATTTCTATGTTACCAAGGCCGATTTTCGCGGAGACATTTTATTCCCGATGACGACGCTGCACACCCTTGAGCGGTTAATTAGCTTGGCGCATCTCGCACCCCAATCCTCGCCAGCATCATCGCGACCACCAAAACGGCCGCTGGCCGCATACAAGTGTGTGATAGATGAAATCATCAAGGTCGCGAACATGTACGGCACTTTCACCTCCGACGTGTTGGCGGCTCTCATCGGCGCTGGCTTTTCCGGTAGACTATCAACAAAGTGGATTACGGTTTCTGATGCGCCTAGATCCGAGAATGACCAACTGCGCTTCTTCGTTCATCCGCCAAGCGACATAGAAATGCTAAGGGACGAAGCTGTCGCTTAAAGCGGAGGACGACTTTCCAAATCACGGCACTATAATGCGGCCGCACTGACCCAAACTGACCGCCTTACCAATCCCCGTAATGAAATTTTCGGTCATCACTCCTTGTTTGAACCGCGCGGAGCTGATCGGCCCCACGATTGAGAGCGTCATTGCGCAGGACTATTCGGACTTTGAGCACTGGATAATTGACGGCGGATCGACGGACGGTACCCTTGATCGACTGAAACGGTATCGACATCTGCGACTGGTGTCTGAAGCGGACCGCGGAGTGTACGATGCGATGAACAAAGGGATTCGTCTCGCCACCGGTGAGGTCCTCATCTTGCTGAATTCGGACGATCTGCTGGCTCGGGGAGCGTTTTCGCTCGTTGCCGACATTTTTCGAAATGCGGTCGGAACGATGATTGTGTCTGCAGGTTGTCAAATCTTCCAATCTAGATCCGACGGGGTCGAGATCGAGATGCATCGCTACGACGATCCCCGCCGTAACGCTCTCTCGTTACGGAACGTGACAATTGGAACACCGAATATCAATGCGCGTTTTTTTCGCCGAAAAGTATTTGAACAGATCGGCGAATTTGATCTTGCTTATCCGATCGCCGCTGATCGTGATTTCCTTATTCGCGCAGCTTTGCGGCAGCTACCGGACGCTCCGATCGCGAAAGTACTCTATCGATATCGTTGGCACGCCGGCTCGTTGACGATGAATGCTGGGAGCGACAGTTTGCTTTCCGGAATGGAGGATAGCCGCCGGATTATCGCGCGCTCGATCCAAAAATCTTCGGTAAATCGCGAACAGTTGGCGTGCTTTAATCAGTGGGGCCGTGAGTGTCAGGCAACCGAAGTAATGATTTATGTAGTACAGGGCCGATTTCGTGAAGCGCTTTCGACTTGGTTGCGAGCATTGGGGCAAGATCCGCGGTTTTTTGTTACCGCTATTCGTATGGGCCTGTTAGCGGTTGGACGTCGACTTCGCACTTGGTGGCGTCTAAGGAAATGAACCAAATGGCGCGGCGAATTCGGATTCTGCATCTGATCGACAACCTGGACCTTGGTGGTGCGCAGATGGTTCTTTTCAGCTGCCTTACTCAGGCTAGTCCAAAGTATGAAATAGTGTTGGCCAGTTTGCACGCCAATCGAAAAGCCCTCTTTTGGGACAGAGCGCAAGCGCTAGGTTTTCCCGTTGTCGCGCTTTCTCCCTATCGCTGGTTGCCACTCTACTTGTTGACTCTGCCCTGGTTGCTTGGACGGAGGCGTTTCGATGTCGTTCAGTGCCATCTATTCGCATCCAATTGGTTGGGAAAACCACTGGCAAAGCTTTTTCGGGTTCCTCTAGTAATCTCTCACGATCACAGTTATGACGATTTTCGATTCGATTGGCCGATAGTTCTGGCGCTCGATCGGTGGGCGAATCGATTTGCTGATCGGATCTTTGTGATTTCTCAGTCTCTATTGGACCGGTTGCAAAGGGTTGAGCAGATCCCCGAATCGAAACTGGTCTTCCTGAGAAATGGGGTTGCTGCTCCTTCGCAGCGAGCACGCAGAATCGCCACTGAGAGAAAGCTGGTTGGAGCAGCCGGGCGGTTGGTGAGTTGGAAGAATTTTGATCGTTTTCTGCGCATAGCACAAAAGCTAGTGTCGATCGATTCGCGGTACCGATTTGTGATCGCGGGTGATGGCCCTGAGTTGGAGTCGTTAAAGGAATTAGCAAGGCAACTTGCGATCAGTGATCACGTAATTTGGAAAGGTGCGCTTGCTTCCCTGGCCCGATTTTTTGATGAGATAGATTTGTTGGTATTAAGTTCAGAATGGGAGGACATACCGATAGTTGTGCTTGAAGCGTTCTCCTCCCGGGTTCCGGTTGCCTTGATTGGCATTAACGCGGAGCGCAGGCGATTGAAGCGGGCTGCCCTGGTGCTGGATCCGGCCGAAGACGAGCAAGCGTGGGCGAAGCAGATTCATACGCTGTTGGATTCCCCGAAACAGATGGAGAGCCTGTGTGTCGAGGCTGCGCGTCTCATTGAGGAGGAGTTTTCCCGGGCCCAGCAGATCCGCAAAATGGAAGCGGTGTACGATGAGATGTTGCGGCGCCAGAATCCGGAATCTAGAATCTAGAGGTCAGAAGCTGGCTGGGATGGCGCGTTTTTAGTAGCGTCGACTTGCTTGTCTGGCATGTCTTAGTGCTTAACGGGGTTCCAATTGGCTCGGTGGCTCTCTGGAAAGGCCGACGCACGACCAGACCAGAGATTCTAAACGCGAGGAATTGTGCGGCCTTCGCCAATAGGCGCAGTCGCCATTGTGCGGTTCGCATATGCCGCAACGCTTGACCAGATCAGGCGTCGGCTCGTTTTACAGCCAATCTCGGACCAGCTATTTCGCCACACCTACTGCTGGCTAGGAATAACCGGGGCCTGCCCCTGACTGATCGAAGACGTTGCCGGATCGGTCTGAAGACGGGACCGACTGGTTATAACAAAGAAAACTG
>DASTDH010000694.1:0-5295 GCA_035710445.1 Chthoniobacterales bacterium | reverse complement strand
CGGGAGGAGTGCGGCGGTCAGACGGACCGGACCCAACAGGTTCGTGGTAATGACCGCTTCGGAGTCAGCGAGACCAGCCGGCCAAGCCTTTAGGTTCTCTATTTTCATGATACCGGCGTTGTTGATCAGCACGTTGAGGCCGGGGTGCTCGGTTGTGACGCGGGCGGCAAAAGTGCGGATGGCCTCGGGATCGTTGACGTCGAGGTGGATCGAAACGATTCCCGGGTTCGCCTGGGTGGTCTGATCCAAGGCGGTCTGCCGTCGTCCGGCGATGATGACCTTATTGCCGAGCCGATGGAACGATTCGGCCAAGCCGCGTCCGATTCCGGAGCCGCCGCCGGTGACGAGAATGGTGTTGCCAGTGAGTTTCATGGTTTGGCCTATGTATCCAGCGGAAACAATGTTGTCAACGGAAACATGCTGCAAATTTTTGGTAACCCGGTAAAGTGACGAGATTGCAAACTGACCGGCGTCCCTACCACCATGGCAATCTGCGTGAGGCTCTGCTCCGAGCGGCGGAGGCAGCACTGGAGGCGCGCGGTGCGTCCATGCTGTCCTTGCGCGAGCTGAGCCGAGAGATCGGTGTCAGCCACACCTCACCCCGCCGTCATTTTGCCGATAAGCAAGCGCTGTTGGATGCTCTGGCGCGGACCGGCTTCCAACGTCTTGACGCTACGCTGGCCCGCGTGGCCAAAGGGCGTCAGCGCAATTTCAGCGCCAAGCTCATCCAGGCGGCTCAGGCCCATGTCGGGTTCGCGCTGAAGCATCCGACGCTGTGGGCTCTGATGTTCGAGGCGAAGCATCGCGCCGGTGCACCGCGCGATCTACTCGAGGCGAGCGACGCGGCTTTTTCTCACCTGCCTGCCATTCTCAAAGCGGGTCAGGCCGCGGGTGAAATCGTGGAGGGCGACCCGGCGCGCTTGTCCCTGACACTCAGCGCAGCGTTACAGGGCCTGGTCACAATTTCCACGGACGGCAAGTTCAAGGGTGTGCCGCTCGAGACGCTCGTACCGGCCACGGTGAAGCACATTCTCATCGGCCTGCGCCCACGATGATGACCGCTGCTCGATCGGCGAAGCGCAACCTGCCGCCTCAACTTCCGTCATCGCGGAGGTGTCAGAGTCGCGCCTGATGAAATCGGCAGCAACATTCTTAGCTGTTCTCGGAACATCTCTGTTTAGACAGCAGCCGCGGGAGTTGTTTATGCTGGTTCGCTCTCGGAAGACATGATGGCGATTAGTGGTGAAAACGGTGACATTCTTTGGAAGTTCGCAAGCGGTGGATCGGTGATTTGCGGTCCCTCCATTGTTGATGGCACGGTTTTTGGGACTCGGGATATAGCCGCGCTGGAACGGGCGACAACAAGCTATTTGCTTTCTCGCTTGGCAAAAAGCCATAACCGTAAGCACGAAAGGGGCCCAGCGACATTTTGGGTAATCTTGCGGTAAGCGCGCCGTACGACGAATTTTCTCGGCATATATGATTATACGCTCATATTCTATTTGGCGGCCGACGATCTGGCTACCCGCGCGGATGCGATGTTAGTTTTGTCTGATGCGCGCTCTGAGCGTTGAATTAGTGTCGAGCTCTAGTTGTCTGCTGGGATGACAGTCGGGGCTCGCCGCCTTGACCCACAGTTCGATACCTACGGTACGATTTTCGGGAATAAACTGGAGTCTCGTTAGTTAATGAAGATGGAAGTCAATGAGGACTTTCAAACTCAGTCGCATGTTAGTTGCGAAATCTCTCCATGAAAAAAATAGGCCATCTTGACCTTGGTTTTCTATTAAGTCGAACACTCGGAATTGTCTTGACGTTCGTGTTTTTACTGCCGGCAGCGTTAGTTGCTCAGCAGTATCAACAGACGAATCTGGTTTCAAATACCCTCGCAGAAGGCACAAACCCCCCGACCCTAATCTCAAGAATGCATGGGGCATCTCAAGAGGCACCACGAGCCCCTGGTGGGTCTCGGATAGTATGGCGGGAGTTTCTACGCTTTACAACGGCCCGGGAGTAAAGACGCCCTTAACGGTCACAATTCCGCATACGCCTCAGACCGCAATTGGCAGTCCAACCGGTCAAGTCTTTAACGGCAGCACTGATTTTGCCATCGCTCCGGGTAAGCCGGCTTTGTTTATCTTTGTATCGCTTGATGGCACCGTCTCGGCATGGAACCCCGGGGTTAATGCAACGAATGCCATTCAGAAAGTATCCGGATCTGCCAAGTCAGTCCTGACTGGTGCGACCATCGCGGAAGTTGAAGGGCAACGGTTTCTTTATGTCGCTGATTTGGAAGCAGGGAAAATAAAAATTTACGACACAAACTTTGACCCGATTGACGTCGGTGAGCGCCCTTTCGAAGATGAGCAAGTCCCAAAGGGATTCGCTCCGTTCAATGTGCAAAACATTGGGGGCAACCTGTACGTTGCATACGCGAAACAGAACCAAACCAAAACCTTTGTCGATTTTGGCGCCGGGCTCGGCTTAGTTGCTGTCTTTTCTCCGTGCGGCCGCCTGCTTATACGCCTGGAGCACGGAGCCTGGCTTAATGCACCGTGGGGATTGACGCTCGCTCCGACCGATTTCGGAAAATTTAGCCAATAGCTTATCGTTGGGCAGTTCGGGAGCGGCGAAATTCTTGCCTTCGACGCGATCACCGGCCGGTTCGAAGGAAAATTCAATGATCAAAATAATAAAGTCATTAGCATTGACGGACTGTGGGCATTGGAATTTGGGGATGGCGTGCCTGCTTCGGATCCCCCCAATCAGCCTGACAATGCGCTATTTTTTTCCGCCGGTCCTAACAAGGGCCATGATGGTCTATTCGGAACACTGACTCCGGTTGCCCGAATTGACCGAAGGCAGCGATCAATAGAAACACTGTCGCGACCAAGCCTGAGAACGGATTTGCAAACCTTGTAAGTAGGACATGAATAAAGAGGGACACGCAGACACGCGTTCCCTCTTTCGCGTTCGAAAGGACGATCGTAAGGATTCCGACTAAAGGCACACATAGATCGGCGAATCACGCCCAGACTAGTACTGTTGGAAAGTAGTGGCCAGTATGTAAAAATGAGTATTAGCTTACATCGTCCAACATTACCTGAGTATGGGGTCACCGACAGAAATAGCGCCCCGGCGCATTCCGATACAAGAGCGCGGAGAGCGACGAGTGGAGGGCTTGTTGGAAGCGGCTGCTGCGATCTTCGCCGAAGTGGGATATGAGGCGGCCACGATGCGCGATATCGCGGAACGCGCCGGAGCGTCGATCGGATCGCTCTATCAGTTTTTCCCAAACAAAGAGGTCGTCGCCCGGGCGATCAAGACGAGATATTGTAAAGAGCTGAAGGAGGTCTGGGCCAACCTAGTCGCAGTGAGCGCCAAGACACCGACGATTCGACTGATAGATCAGTTTCTCAATCTAACAATTAAGCTCAGCCAGGAGCACCCTGCCATTATCCGCCTTATCGACGCGCCGAGCTCGGCCAAACCTGCAGCCAACATCAAGGAATCGCTCCGAGAACAGCTGGTGGAATTGTTTCTTACCCGGAAGCCTCGGCTGTCCCCGAACAAGGCGCATCGCTATGCGGAAGTTACGCTTCAAATGATCAGGGGATTGTTGTGGCTCTACTCAGAAAACGAACCTTCTGAGCGAGAAGCGCTGGTTGCGGAGATGAAATCTGCACTGGTAAACTATCTGTTGCCGCGTCTGGCATAAGAAAGGATTCCGTCCTTAAGCACTTTCAGAGATTCGGGCGGTTGCAGGTTCGCTGAGGTCTGGCCGGGCTGCGCGATGAGGCGGATCTGAAGCGGAGCGGCCTAAAAATGAGCGAACGCTCATCTTTTGGTTGCAATGTGACTCGAAGCTCATATTATATGCGATAATAGCGTCATTCGCTAGAGTCAATTTTTGCGTGTCCCCCTCTAAACAATGAAGAAACACCTCCTGCAGAGAGAAGATTTTGCGCTCTCTTATTTTGCTTGGTCGGCTTGCTCAAGTTTTATGATCGCAATTGCCAGGCTGACAAAGTCGCACTTCCCACCATTTGACAAGCAATATGTGACGAATAATGTTATCCATCACTTCTAGCGCCAGAGCCCATTTTGTCCGGAAACGTTCGACCCGCGATGAAACGCGTGAGCGGATCATGGTCAAAGCCGACGAGTTATTTCGGCAGTATGGTTTTGTCAAAACAACGGTCGCAGATATCGCAGCGGAGTTGGGCATGTCGCCGGCCAATATTTACAAATTCTTTTCCTCGAAGGAAGCCATTATCCAGGCTAGTGCCGACCGCAATCTGGTGGTTCTCACCGAAGCCGTGCATCGGCACATGGCTGCCTCCGGTACGGCATTGGATCGAATCGAAAAGGTGCTCCTGACCGTGTACCGGCACAACGCCGATATTTTGCGCAACGAAAGACAGGTTTTTAAATTGATGATCTGCGCCTACGAACGAAAGTGGGATTGCGTCGCTGCATTTGACAAGTTTCTCCTACAAACATTCGCGAAGCTCGTGAAAGAAGGAATGAGCACCGGCGAATTCAAATCCGTAGATGCATTGGCAACCGCCCACCTCCTCTTTGATTGCCTGATCTTGATTAGAACGCCCCATCTTTATCAGCAGGAAGGTCGCGAATTAAACGAAAACCGGATTCGTGGGATGGTCCGATTTCTCGGACGCGCTTTAAAATAGGCAGTTTTTGCCTCGTTTAGTGACGAATGAACTAAAATATCACTTATGAAGTCAGCCGGCCAACCGATCGCCCACGTGAAAACGCCACCAGTCCCCAGAGAACAAAAAGCCTATTTTCTGACCGGTAGGACCAAGCGCAGAACTTGGTTTGTTTGGCGTTTTGCCATCCGGAAATTTTTTTATCGCTTAGTGATGAATAAACAAAAACGTCACTTGTAAACCTTAGCAATCTCTTTGCCCGGATCGCCCGCCTCTTCCTCCCTCGCCTGCATCTATGAAATTCTCGTTTCTTTTGCGATTGAATCTCTGTTTCGTTGCGGTCGCTCTATCCGCCTGCGGTCGGCCCGATCACTCCGATGCTTCGGCCGGACCCCTCGCCCCCATCCAGGAAGTCGGGGTCGTCACACTGGCTCCTCAACGCGTTGCAATTACCGAGGAGTTGCCCGGACGAACGACCGCGTTCCGAATTTCGGATGTTCGCCCGCAAGTCAATGGAATCATCATGAAACGGATGTTTACCGAAGGAAGCGAAGTAACGGAAGGGCAACAGCTTTATCAGATCGATCCGGCGAGCTATCAGGCAGCCTATGACAGCGCCAAG
>DASTDH010000693.1:0-6855 GCA_035710445.1 Chthoniobacterales bacterium | reverse complement strand
CGCTCGCGCAGCGCGCCGCGAACGAGCGCAATGTCCCCTTGCTCGAGATAACGAACCCCTCCATGTACGAGTTTGGTCGACCGGCTGGAGGTGCCTTTGGCGAAATCGTACCTTTCCACCAACAAAACCTGATAACCGCGCGACGCGGCCTCCAGGGCGGCGCCGAGTCCGGTCGCACCGCCCCCTATCACAAGGCAATCCCAGACCTGTGAGCGGTCCGAGATTGCCTGTATGGCAACCTCCCTGTTCACAACGCTAGCTAAGCCAACCTTTAGCCCGTCCCAGAGCCTTCTTCCATTCGGTTTGCAATTTCTCTCGCTGATCGGCTGACATCTTGGGCTCGAATGTGCGATCCGACGCCCATTGAGCAACGATTTCGTCGGTCGATTTATAGAAACCGACGGCCAACCCGGCGAGATACACCGAGCCGAAAGCCGTCGCCTCGGGATTGGCCGTGCGCACAACTGGAATTCCAAGAACATCGGCCTGGAATTGCATCAACAGATTGTTTCCGGCAGCACCGCCATCGACTCGGAGTTCGGCCAGTTTAACGCCGGAATCTGCTTCCATGGCTAACAGGACATCGGCTACTTGGTAGGCTATGCCTTCCAAAGCCGCACGGGCAATGTGGCCCAAGTTTGATCCACGAGTCAGGCCGACAATTGTGCCGCGGGCATAGGCATCCCAGTGCGGAGCTCCCAAACCAACGAATGCCGGAACCAGGTAGACGCCACCGTTATCGGGAACCGATGCGGCCAATTGTTCTACATCCGGGGAGCTATTGATGATCTTGAGCCCGTCGCGCAGCCATTGCACGACTGCCCCGGTGATGAAGACGCTGCCCTCCAGCGCGTATACGGTCTTCTCTTTGCCGATTCGCCACGCAATCGTGGTTAGCATATTATTTTTCGACGGTACCGCCTCATTACCGGTATTAATCAGCATGAAGCTGCCGGTTCCATAGGTGTTCTTGGCCATACCCGGTTTCAGGCAGGCCTGCCCGAATAGAGCGGATTGCTGGTCACCAGCGATACCCGCGATCGGGATTCCCTCCAGCGTGCCCTTGGCTTTTCCGTAGACCTCACTGGAACTACGCACTTCCGGTAAAACGGATCGTGGAACGTTCAGAATGCCTAACAACTCATCGTCCCACTGCTTGGTGTGCAGGTTGAGGAAGAGAGTACGGGAAGCGTTGCTTTCGTCCGTTACATGAACAGCTCCATCCGTGAGTTTCCAGATCAACCAGGAATCGATGGTTCCAAACGCCAGTTCGCCGCGATTGGCTTTTTCACGAGCCCCCGGAACATTGTCAAGCAGCCAGTTTACTTTGGTGCCAGAGAAGTAGGCGTCGATCACGAGGCCCGATTTCTCTTGGATCACTTTTGCATGTCCGGCCGCACGCAGCTTGTCGCAGAAGGGCGCGGTGCGACGATCTTGCCAAACGATCGCGTTATGAATCGGTTCACCGGTCTTGCGATCCCACACGACGGTGGTTTCGCGTTGATTGGTGATGCCGATGCCGGCGACATCCTTGACCGAGGCGCCGGCCCGGCTTAGGGCGTCGGCAGCTACACCGATCTGGCTCGACCAAATCTCCTTTGGATCATGCTCGACCCAGCCGGGTTGAGGAAAGATTTGAGTGAATTCTTTTTGTGCGACCGCCACGACTTTCCCGCCCTGATCAATAACGAGGGCGCGTGAACTGGTAGTGCCTTGGTCGAGAGCTAGCAGATACTTCATATATGGATTGTTCTAGTTTGAGAGTTACGGAGTGGGAGGAGTGGGAAATGCGCCTAGAGTCCAAGTATAGATCAATGCTCCCAAGATTCCACCGATGATCGGCCCAACGACCGGGATCCACGAATAACCCCAATCGGAATCACCTTTCCCTGGTATCGGCAGCACAGCGTGTGCGATGCGCGGGCCCAGATCACGCGCCGGATTGATGGCGTACCCGGTTGGACCACCGAGCGATAGGCCGATGGCCCACACCAGGAGTCCGACAATAAATGGAGCAAGGGCTGGAGCCAGACCGGTCTTCTCGACCAGGTTGCGAGTGGAGAGCATCGAAAGTACCCCGAAGACGAGCGTGAACGTTCCGATAATTTCCGTGAGGAGATTCCAGCCGGTATTACGAATGGCCGGGCCGGTACAGAATACCGCCAATTTCAGGCCCTTGTCTTCGGTCACACCAAAGTGCTGGTAATAGGCGAGGAAAACGATGACGCCTCCGAGGAACGCTCCGCAAAACTGACCCAGAATGTAAAGGACAGCCTTACCCGCAGTCAGTTTTCCAATCGAGAGGAGGCCGATAGTTACGGCCGGGTTAATATGTGCACCCGTGTACCCGGCGACGGCGTAGACGCCGACAACGACTGCCATGGCCCAACCGGTTGCGATGACGATCCAGCCGGAGTTTTGTCCTTTCGTCTTACTCAATACGACGTTTGCAACTACTCCGTCGCCAAAGATAATCAGCAACATAGTACCGATCAGTTCTGGAAGGAAGATGTCCATAATTAGTTAGATGCCTGGGGGGCGTTTAGTTGAACCCTCGGGATTGCGGGCCAGCCGAGCCAATAATCTTGAAGAGTCCAGATTGCCGAATGACACCGTCGCGGCGCCAGCCAGCTTCAGGTTTCTTTTTTTGGGTGGGTTAGGGAGCTAGGCTGACCCAGCTGTGAACCGAAGGTTTTTTGGTCAGGCCGCAAACGGGCGGTTCGACCACACCAGACTGGGGGAGGTGGCTCCGATTGTGTCGGTTTATCGTACAGTGAACAGTTTGTCAATGACTTTGAACTTTTGTTCACTGTCCTCGACGAAAGCTCGCTTTGTTGTATATGCTCTCTTTTCACGATGTCCCCCTCGGAGCAACAGCGAGCCTCGGCGGTTCAGGTCGCGCGCCTCTACTACTATCAAGGGCTGACCACGGAAGCGATCGCTGCCGAATTGAAGCTTTCCCGTCCCAAGGTCTCACGTCTGCTCAGCTTCGCCCGGTCCAGCGGATTGGTCGAGATTCGGATTCAGGACTCATTGGCTCATCCCCAGGAACTGGAACAAGCGATTCAGAAACAATTTCGAATCCAGGAGGTCAGAGTAATTCCGGTACCAGCTAACTCACGCGAGGACGAGTGGCTGGAGCGGGTGGCTAACTTCGCCGCCAACCACCTCAACGGACTCATTCATTCCGAGATGACGGTCGGGATCGCTTGGGGGACCACGTTAGACGCGATATCGCGGCGACTGTTGCCGAAGCCGTGTAAAAACGTCGACCTGGTGCAACTCAACGGATCGGCCAATGTTCTGGCGTTTAACAATTTCTATATTGGCGAAATTTACAGCCGGTTTGCCTTAAACTATGGAGCCAGGGCTCACCTTTTTCCGGTTCCGACTTTTTTTGATCACCCGGAGACCAAGCTGGCGATGCTCCGGGAACGATCGGTGCAGCGGATCCTCAAAATGATTGCGCGGACCGATCTGCTGATCTACAGCATCGGCGCCTTTAGTGCGCGGGTACCTAGTTATGTTTACGTCGGCGGCTATCTGGAGAAGAGCGATTTTCGCGAGCTGAAGAAGGCGGGCGCGGTGGGAGATATCGCCACTGTCTTTTTCCGCGCGGACGGTAGCTTTCGCGATATCCCGATCAATGATCGGGCCAGCGGACCAGATTTGACTATCACGCAAAAGACCAAGCACGCACTCTGCGTGGTGTCGGGTCTTGGTAAAGTCGACGGATTGCGCGCGGCATTGCGTGGTCGATTAATGAGCGAACTGATCGTGGACGAACCAACTGCGACGGAACTCTTGAAGCGGAACCGCCCGGAACCGTCGTCGGATGGCTCCGAGTACGGAGTGTGATATTCCCGCCGGTCAGCCGGTCAAGGTTGACTCAAATCGGCTGATCGAGACATCTTTATCATTAGCGGTTCCCGGCCGCTAAGACGCTGTGTCTTCGGCCATAAGTGAAGTAGATGACCAAACCGATGACCAACCAGACCAGCAGGCGGGTCCAGGTCGCGACCGGCAGAAAAATCATTTGGGCAAGGCAAATGACTACCCCCAAGGCGGGAACCACCGGACTCCCGGGCGTCCGGAATCTGCGTTCCAGATCCGGGCGAGTCCGGCGGAGAATGATCACGCTCACACAAACGATAGTGAAAGCTAACAAAGTGCCGATCGAAACCAGTTCACCCAGCACTCTGATCGGAAAAAGACCGGCAATGATCGCAGTCATGGTCCCGGTGACCACAGTAGTTATGTGCGGAGTACGAAAATCGGGATGAACCCGGCTGAACGTCTTGGGCAGCAGTCCATCCAACGCCATACGATGAAAAATTCGTGGTTGCGCCAGCAACAACACAAGAATGACGGAACTAAGCCCGGCGACTGCGGCCAATTCGATGAAGGGTTTGGTCCAGGCAACCGTTGGGCCTGCTTGCTCCACCGCAAATGCGACGGGAGCAGGTACATTTAATTCTTTATAATTGACGACGCCGGTGAGAACAAGAGAGACCAAGACGTAAAGAACGGTGCAAATCAAAAGCGAGCCGACTACCCCGATCGGAACATCGCGTTCGGGCGTTTTTGCTTCTTGAGCGGCGGTGGTAACGGCATCGAATCCAATGTAGGCAAAAAATATTATTCCAGCTCCGGCCAGGACTCCGGTCCAACCAAATTCGCCGATTCGGCCCGTGCTGGGGGGAATAAATGGCACCCAATTTTGCACTTGGATGTGCGGCGCACACACGATGACGAACAACAGAATGACCGCGACTTTGAAGAACACGATCGCAGCGTTGACTCTGGCTGATTCTCGGATCCCTAGCACGAGGACCGTCGTAACGATCGCGACGATGAGCACGGCCGGAACGTTGAGGATGGCTCCGGTGGTTATCAGATGGTCTTCGAGGAAGTCGAAGGGCGAATGAGAGAACGCAACCGGGAGATGGATGCCGAAATCGCTAAGCAACTGTGACACATAAGCGGACCATCCAACGGCTACTGTCGATGCCCCGAAGAGGTATTCCAGAATCAGGTCCCAGCCAATGATCCAGGCCACGAACTCTCCCACCGTGGCGTAGGCATAAGTGTACGCGCTACCGGTTACCGGAATCATCGACGAAAATTCGGCGTAGCAAAGGGCGGAGCAAAGGCATCCTAACGCCGAGATAACGAACGAGAGGACAATGGCCGGTCCAGCATGCGTCGCCGCGGCAGTCCCGGTCACGACAAAGATGCCAGCCCCGACGATGCAACCGATACCGAGCAGAATAAGCTGCCAACCGTGTAGCTCTCTGCGAAAATGACTTTCTTGCAAGCTCGCTTCGCGGAGTTTATCGGGCGACTTTGTTCTGAAAATCTGCATATCGTTTTCTCGCCGCGTGACCGCGATTCGAGCGGGGACCCAAGGTTATTCCCTATCGATAATCTGTTTACATCGCAAGTGCAGAAGAGCACTTTGCGAGTTTAGTCTGGAGTACTGTCACGCCCCGATCTTGCGAGTGTCTAAAATGAACGGTACGAAACACATCCAATCCATTTCTTGGTAGCGAAATGCGGAGTGCGGCGAGCAACCCCTTCGCGCAAATCACCGTGGAGAACGGGGGGTTGACAGACGAGGAACTAGTATCCCGGGCTCAGGCTGGCGATGAAGACGCTCTCGAGAAATTGGTGCGTCGCCATCAGTCCTGGGTTTTCAATATCGCAATTCGAATGATTTGGCGGCGAGATCTGGCGGAAGACGCTACTCGGGAGATTCTGATCAAGATCGTAACAAAGCTGAGTACATTCAGAAGCCAGAGTCAATTTCGGACCTGGTTGTACCGTATCGCGGTCAATCATTTGCTTAATCTGCGCAAGTCGGAAATGGGAGAAAGAATAACCTTTACCGATATGGGTCGTGCGCTTGATCTGACTCCTAACCACGAACTACCCGACCCGGCGAGCGTTCCCGTTGAACTACCGCTGCTGGTGGAGGAAACCCGAAACAGCTGCATGAGCGATGCTTTTGTGTCTGGATCGGCGACAGCGTCTGGTCTTCATCCTTGGTGAAATTTTCGGCGTCAGCAGTGAGGTCGGAGGAGAGGTGATGGAAATCTTACCAGACCATTTTCGGCAGCTGCTTTCTCGCGCCCAGCGGGATCTCTATCAATTCATGAATGACAAGTGCGGGTTAGTCAATGCAGCCAACCCGTGTCGATGTGCAAAGAAGACGCGCGGATTCATGAAGGCCGGCTATATCGATCCCAACCGCTTACAGTTTACCAAGGACCGATTGGCCAGCGTTGCCGATATTGCCCCGCATCGTCTGGGTGAACTCGATTCGCTCGACCGAAAGCACGCCGAACTTTTTCGCGAAAACGGGTTTCTCGCACCGGCGGATTTGGGGTCCAAGCTCCGTGAGCTGATCACCGGATCCGACTTCGGTTCGGAAGTTTAGAGCGGGAGGGGCGTGGCCGCGATCCCGTAGGCCCGCATTTGGGCCAACATAACGATTCGCGCAGCCTTGCCGGGGAAGAAAAGTCGTCCCGGTGGGACAGATGAAAGTAGCCCGGCACTTCAGTGCTGGGCTAGCGTTTTGTAGCACGTCCGTCCCGGGACGATCGAGTTTCGTTGCCACCCGCCAAAGAAACGGGCCGACGAGCTATCTTTCGATCGTCCCTTATGGTAGCTCCGAAGTTATTCAGCAATCTGGGGGCCAAAGCCCATTTTCTCGCTTTGGAGCGTGAGCGACACCAGATTGTGAATAACTTCGCGGTCAAGCGCGTCGCCTGGTTACGAATTGTCGTCCCATCTGGATAGACAGATTCCGGTAGAGCTTCGAACCCGGCGATGAGGCTTGAGCAGGCGAGGAAT
>DASTDH010000692.1:0-3050 GCA_035710445.1 Chthoniobacterales bacterium | reverse complement strand
CTCGAACAACTCCTCGGTCTGTTCGTTGCGGCTGTGATCCTGGCAGCCGCCGCGCGCCGCGCCGGAGCACCTTACCCGGTATTCCTGGCGCTTGGCGGTGCACTGCTGGCGTTGAGTGTAGCGATTGAAGGTGCATTGCATGCGGCTCTAGCGAGCCTTGCCGGTGACCGCTCACCGATCGCGGAGATCATACGGCAGGAGCTCACCGCGCGGCTCACCTACGAAGCAACGGGCCCCGAGTCTAGGGGAAAACGGCCTGTGGTGTACCGTCGCGAATTCATACGTCCTTGCAATCCGTCACGACAGGTGGAGCAAATCACGGTGTGTGTCTCTTACTCTAAGAGCGCGCGAAACTCAGCGGGAGCCATATCCACCGTCCGCCGAAATGGCTTGGACTCGTGTATCCATGACTAAGGCCCAGGGGTTACGAGTGCGGCGGCTTAGTAGCCAATCGTGAAGCGCTCCCTCTGGTGCTGGGGATTCTCCAATTCGTCTACGAGGGCGATCGCATAGTCCTCGAAGGAAATGCGACTCTTGCCATGCGCGTCTGCGATAAGGTCGTCTTTGCCCAGGCGGAATTTGCCCGTGCGCTCGCCGGGTTCAAAGAATGCGGCGGGGCTAAAGTAGGTCCAATTGATGCTGCTCTGCTTCAGGTTCCTTAGCACCGCGATGTGAGCGTCCACAATGGGAACCCATTCCTTGGGCAGGTGTCCGGACTCGCGAAGCGTCACGCCAGGCGCGACGAAGAGGCTGCCTGCTCCGCCGACTAGGATGAGGCGGGGTCCACCGGCTTGTTCGACGCCTTGGATGAGACAATCTGTAGCGCCGATGATCTGAGTAGTCTTGTCGGGCGGCGGCCCATAAGCCGAGACGACAGCATCTGCACCCTTAACAATTGTGGCGATCTTTGCCGGATTGCTGAGATCGTCCTGGACCACGATGACGTTCTTGAGCTTTGGCACCTTCTCGGGAGTGCGGGCTGCCGCGATGACAGTGTGACTGCGATCGATCAGTTCCTTCAGAATGACGCTTCCTACCTTACCTGTGGCTCCGTAGAGAACGACTTTCACCTTGAATTTCTCCTTTAACGTTGAGTGCGGGCTGGATTGATGTGGAATAATCCTAATCTTAGTCTGGGAGTCGCGCCATTTTTCTTGGTGCTCGCCAAGCGGAACGATTTTTTCCACTCCAATCGGCGGCGCCCAGCTGCGAGAGGTTTCAAAGAGCCGGAGCCACTTTTCTTAGCCGTTATTTGTGGCTGCAATGCCGGTTTATTTCGCGAAGTGCTACATGAAGTTTACGGTCCGAATTTGTTATGAGCGTGCGGAGTCCTTGTGTCATTCGCTCAATCGTCCTCGGCTCCTTTATGCGGCACTGATAGGTCAGTGGCGCTATTCGCTTCAGATCGACAAGCTGACAGCAACGATGCAGATCGCCAAACGAGTTTACTCGCCGGCGCAGGAGCGGAATGACGCCGGGAAGAGGTCACCGCGCCTGCCGTCTCCTGTCTGTGCTTTGAGGCCCTGTCCCAATGGCATTTCGGAGAGATCGTTTCTTACCGCGTTACCATGGCGGAGGCCATCTCTCTAGCAAAAGAGCTCAATGATATGCGGGCACTAGCCATCGCCTTGTGGCATGCCGGGATTCTCGCCCACTTTGAGCGTAATCCCGCTGAAGTGGAACGCTTGGCATCGGATCTTTCTGAACTATCAACTCGTCTGAATTTTGAACCTTTCCTGCAAAGAGCAGCCGCTCTCCGCGGTTGGGCGCGTAGCGCCTCCGGTAACACCGCGGAGGGTATTTCGTGGATCGAGGACGCAATCGGAGACTATCGTGCAACCGCCTCAATATTGGACATGCCTTTTTTACTGGCACTAAAGGCTGAAGCCTTGCACCTGGCGGATCGCACCGTCGAATCTCTCGAGGCAATTCGGGAGGCCGACGCACTGGTCGAAAGATTCGAAAACCGTTATTGGTCTGCCGAACTGCACCGACTCAGTGGTGTGTTTCTAGCGACTGCCAGCGCTGAGGAGACCCAAATTGAAGCTTCGTTTTTGCGAAGCCATCAGAATCGCAAAGCAGCAAAAGTCGGGTTCGCTGCAGAAACGCGCGGAATCCAGCTATGCAGAATACCGTCGCCTAAAAGCGAGCGGGTCGTACGAGTTTCATTAAAACTGCACAGGGCGCCGATCTCTGCGATTTGTTTCGTGATCGTCTGCGCTTGTGGTCAGTGCAAAGCGGGTGCAACCACGATTTCAGTGCTCTGGTCGTAAGACTGCGTTGGGGTGCCGTTCACGATGACCGTTGCTCGCTCCCAGGGTCGTTGCCGTCGCAGGAAATCAAACTCCTGGGCGCCCCACTCGCGCCAGAAGTTTTTTGCCGCCTCGGTGCCGCCGTCCCGAGCGATGCCGCGGCGTTCGGCTTCCTCAAGGTCGGACTGCACCCACAGCGCGCGGTCGATCCAGGGCATGAGCAACCACAGGCACCCAATCGCCTGCACCGGATGCGGAAGGACGTAGAACAAATGTCTTCTGATCTCCAGGCACTTGCGGATGCTTTTTACAGCTTCCTCCGATCCTTCGGTGTTTCCTTAAACGACAACTAGCGCTATCCTTTGGCCTCATGGCTCTCAATGGCAATCCGGGGTCGGTGCCCAGGGAACCGCGAGGCAGCCAGAGCCCGGAATCCGAATGGGTCCGGCGGGCCTGGGATCTCCGGATCGACGGATGTTCGGTTCGTGAGGTCGCCGAGAGGCTCGGTATCTCTTATGCTCAGGCGCGGCGTCTCGTACAGCTTGCTTACACAGACCCGGGGACGAGACTCTCTGAGACTGCAGAGGTGTCCCGGGAATTGGATTTAGCTCGGCTCGATCAGCTCATTCGGGCGTATTTGCCGCTTGCCCTCAATACCCGGACCTTGGCTGAGCGTATCCGAAACGGAGAGACAATCAGTGGTGAGGACATCGCCGTCCCATTCGCGGCCGCCAAGATTATTCTGGAAACTCTTAGCCAACGGGCGAAGCTCTTTGGGCTCTATAACCATGCAAAACT
>DASTDH010000691.1:0-2989 GCA_035710445.1 Chthoniobacterales bacterium | reverse complement strand
GAATGGGTTTATTGGAAGGAGAAATCGCTCTCCCGATCCAGAAATACGCCGTTCGACGGCAAACAGTTTAAGGGCCGCGCAGTCCGCACCATCGTGGCGGGGAAGACCGTTTGGGAGTTGGGAGCGGACGGGTGAGACGCTCCGTCGCCACCCTCGCCGTGTCGCCTCATCGCCTCTTCGCCCTGTCGTCGTTTCTCCCTTTCGCCCTGTCGCCTGGTCGCCCTCCGCCGACTCGCCGCTTCCGCCTCACGCCACTCCCGCCAACTCCTCCGATTGGACGTTGAATTGCAAATCGTACAGCCGGCGATACACGGTGGAGGAGTCCAGAAGCTCGCGATGGGTACCGATCTCTCTTATCTGACCTTGTTCCATAACCACGATTTGATCGGCCTTCAACACCGTCGAGAGACGATGCGCAATGGCAATCACGGTTCGACCTTCTGAGAGCCTTTCCAGGGCCGCTTGAATTTCGCGTTCAGCTTCTGAATCGAGCGCTGACATCGCCTCGTCCAACAACAATACCGGCGCATTCTTCAGCAAAGCCCTGGCAATAGAGACTCGTTGTTGCTGACCTCCGGAGAGCAAACACCCTTTGTCGCCAATCACGGTCGCATAGCCGTGCGGCTGCTGCATGATAAAGTCGTGCGCATAGGCATTTTTGGCCGCGGCGATGACCTCCTCTTCGGTCGCATCGAGTCGTCCATAACGAATGTTGTTCATGATACTGTCATGAAAGAGAAAGGTATCCTGCGTTACGATTCCGATCTGACTCCGTAGCGACTCTTGGGTGATCGTCCGGGTATCGCGGCCATCCAGAAGCACTGCCCCTTCATTCGGCTCATAGAATCGAAGTAGCAGGGAAAGGATTGTGCTCTTACCCGCCCCACTCGAACCGACCAGCGCAAAATATTTTCCAGGCGGCACATGCAAATTCAGGTTCAATACCGCCGGCGGTAACTCGGGACGATAGCGAAACGTGACGTTATCGAGCCGAATATCGCCAAGCGAGGAAGCGATGGCAATGGATCCTGGCCGATCCTGGATAGTCGGTTTCTGGTGAAGGATTTCAAAGATACTCGTGGTCGAAACGAAGCATTGCTGGAGGACGAGATGAATCCTGCTCAATTTTTTCACCGGGTCGTACAGGAAAAAAATGCAGCCGAGCAGCGCGATCAATTGAGCGACGCTCAAGTGCGTATACCAAACATAAAACAGCGCAAAACCGACCCCCACCGCACTCACGGCTTCGACCGACGGGCTCACTAACTCGATCGCCTTGCGCACTCGAATCCCGTTTCGAAAATTTTCTTCGCTCATTTCGCGAAAATTGCCCGCCTCACGCGGCTCGCGAGCGAAGGCTTTGATCACTCTGATCCCGGAGAAGCTTTCCTGTAAAATCGTCATCATGGCGCCAACCCTCTGCTCTTCCAGCTTGCCCTGTTTCTTTACTCGCTTACCGAACGCCAGGATGGGAATGAGACAAACCGGTACCAGTACCAGACTTACCAAGGAGAACTTCCAATCCAACCAAAGCATGCTGCCAAGCGCACCGATGATCACTATCGGCTGCTTGATAATATCGCTGCTGATATTGGTGAGGGCGACCTGGGCCTGACGCGTGTCGTTCACGACCCGCGACATCAGATTTCCAGCGCGTTCGCGATTAAAGAAATCGAGAGATTGGGTCAAGATATGCGAATACAGCTTTGTCCGAAGGTCAGCCAGAACTCGCATGCTCACCCAGGCCATCAGATAAGAATTCAGGAAATCGAATGCGCTGCGCACGATGAAGATGAGCGGGATCACCGAGCAAAACAGGATCGCGTTCCTGACATCTTCGGCATTCGTGTTTCCGACCATGCCTACCTGATCGCTAGCAGGAGAAAAAGCATGAGCGCTGACCGCTTTAATCACTAACGGTACGCATACGGTGGCAGCGGCAAATAGTCCCCCGCAGACCAGGGCCACGATAAATTGGAAGAGGTATGGCCTTAGAAAAGGGAAAAGGTTGCGATACGGGACGATTCCGGCGTGAAGTGTATCTCGAATCGAAAATCTGGTCTTACTCATGGAAGCTGGTGCAGCGCTGGGCTAAGCAAGGTAGGCGTCGTCCCGCCCGGACCGCCCTCTTTAGAGTTCGGCCCGCCAGGAGCCAGATCCTACCGGCGCTTCTCCCCAACGATTCAAAAGACCTTCCATAGCATCGATTACTGTCTGGGTCGACAAATCGCTCATCGTCTGGCCCGGCTCCCTGGGATCTATCGGATGGTACGGTGCCTCGCCGCCAGCCCGCAGGACATACCCAAGCTGATGGCGCGGGTGCCAATGAAAAGGATTGGTCGGCCCGAATAAGACGAGTTCCGGCCGCTCGAACACTGACGCCACATGGGCGGCAGCCGTGTCCACACCAAGGAAGAAGCGCGATTGTCGAATCATCGCCGCCGTAACCAAAAACGGTATCTGCCCGGCCAAATTGAAAACTGAAACTCTTTGTCCCAATTCTTGCCGGATCGCCCGGATATGCTCAACCTCACCTCGATCGCTGCCGCCGGTGAACAAGCAGGCCAGCGGCAGACGGTTGCAAAGGTATCGGATCACTTCTGCCCAGCGCTCTGGCGGCCAATACTTTTCCCGGCGGGCCGTACCGGGATGCACCACAAAGAAAGGCGTGGTCAAACCGATCTCGCGAAGAATTTCGGGTACAGCCCTTACCACATCCTCGGGAAGGGTAAGCGCCGGCTCAGGAGAAGGGCCTGAAAAACCGAGGAATCGGCTGAGGTCCAAGTAATGATCAATCGTATGAAGATCGCGAATAGAAGATGAAACCAGATCAGTATAGATCCAGGAGCGATGGCGGCGACGCGCGACGAAGCTGAAACTCACCCGTTTAGCTGCTTTCGAAAAGAAGGCGACCAGTGCAGATCGGTCATTTCCAGTAAAATCGAGGCAATAGTCGTACTCGCGGAACATTAGTTTGAGCCAAATCGGC
>DASTDH010000690.1:0-13418 GCA_035710445.1 Chthoniobacterales bacterium | reverse complement strand
GTCATCGGTGCACCTTCAAAATGGCTGCCACTCGGCGCACTATCGATCAACGCACTGATACCGCTTCGAACGACCCGCCCGCGCGAGTCGACAAAGTTGCCGTAAACATTGGAATGGTGGTCGGGATCCTTCTGCAGAATCGGAAACGTTCCCGTCGGAGTCGGCCGCGCTCTCTTTCCAGACGATACCGGCGAATCAATCGCCATCTCGTCGCCTGCCTTCACCAGAAGCCGTTGCCGAGAGAGGGAAACCACGATCGAAATGTTTTCCGGCGTCAGCTTGTCGTAGGCCGCCTTGTTAATGACCGCCGGAGCCTGTCCTGTGACCAGTTGGCTAGGGGCGGTGACTTTGGCCTTTTCCTGCGACTTAAACCACAAAAAATCACCACGGGCTGGCAATAAGCCGAAAACAAGGATGGATAGAATCGATAATGCCAGACAGCGGCTCAACCGGTGCGATAAATAGTTCATCTGCTGGGTGATAGTCCGTTACGGATAGCGGATTTGCTGATGACGAATCAATCTAAAACCAGGCTACGGCCTTGATCCGCTCGGCTCAGCAACCCATTCCAAGGTAGGGCGTGTCCGTTCCGGAACCCAGTCTCAAACGGACTCCAGGACTCAGCCCGGGCTTTTAACCCCTGGAACTCTTCCCGTCAAGGGTCCCCCTGCACCCCGAAACCTTTCGGGGGAAGAGGACGAGGGGGTGCGTCGCGCTCAGTCCGATCGAGACCGATCACGTTTGCCGTTGACCGCTAACCATTTCCAGCTTTGGGTTCGCGAACACACAATCCAGTTCTGACACCGCTGAATTCGACTCCTTCCCTGTTTCGCGCTCACCATGGTCCACTTGCTCGATTCCGTCCATCTAGACACTCCTCAAGTTATTTGCGTCGCAGTCATCGAAGCCGCACCAGGCGACCTTGTCATGATCGACTGCGGCCCAGCCAATGTTTTTGAAAATGTGGTGGCCGAACTCCGCAAGCGCGGGCTGCCTCCGGAGCAGGTTCGGCAACTGTTCGCGACCCATATTCACCTTGATCATAACGGCGGAGCCTGGCGTTGGCAGAGAGAGTTTGGCACGATTGTCTACGTTCACCCCAAAGGAGCCCCCCATATCGTTGATCCTGGGCGCCTGGTGGGAAGCGCGACCCGAATCTACGGAGATCAAATGGACTACCTCTGGGGACCGATCGAAGGAATCCCGGAAAACGCCGTCCGGGTCACGCAAGACGGCGAAGTCATTCGGATCGGAGCATTGGATTTGCAGGTTTTCGAAACACCGGGGCACGCTCAGCATCACAATGTCTACTGGCTCGCTTCAGACCGGCTGCTATTTGCCGGCGATATCGCTGGAGTGGCGATTGGAAACGGACCGATCTTTCCACCATGTCCACCTCCCGATATTGACATAGAGGCCTGGCGTTCCTCGATCGCCAGAATCGATAAGCTTGAGCCGGAACGCCTCTGTCTGACTCATTTCGGTCTCTTTGCTAATCCTAAAACCCATCTCAAAGAGCTCAGCGTTCGGCTGTCGGCCTGGGCCGAGTGGATGAAAAACGCCTTGCGAGCCGGTAAATCCGACGAAGTCATCGTTCCGGAATTTCAGCGATTTGCAGAGCAAGAAATCCTCGGGACCGGTATCGGCGAGAGAGGGGTTGCAGTCTATGAACAAGCCGACCCGGCCGCTATGAGCGTCACCGGTCTAAGCCGCTATTGGAGAAAACATCATCCCGATGCGTTAACCGTTTAGCGGTTGGCGGTTGGATCTTTAGCTTCTCCATCGTCTTACGGCGGGCAATTTTGCCATTTGCTATTTGCTATTTGCTATCGGTTCTTCCTCCAACCTATGGAATCGTCTAGCCCTAATACTCCAAGCTGGAATTGGAAAGAACTCGAAGAGCAGTTTCGCAGACGGCCGTTAGAATCTGCTCTGGTCTCGGTCTTGCTGGGTCTGTTATTGAGTCTCTCTCCCATTCGGGGCCTGATCAGCCTGGTGTTTCGTCTCGTCCTTTTCGCGCTTAAGCCGGCTCTGCTCATTTTTGGGAGCTTGAAACTGTACGAGTACATCAAGCAGGGATCGTCCGGCCCGGCTGAAAAACATTAATCGTTTCTGTTGGCAACCGATATCCATAGATGACTCGCTTCGGCAGATGACTCGCTTCGGCAAAGTTCTTTTGACCCTAAGTCCAGGAGCTGTTAAGGATTTCGCGAACAGAATGAAATCTCTAGCAATACTCGGCGCACTGTTGGTGTCGACAGTCTTGGCCCGAGCGAATGCCTGCGATGATTTTGGGCAAGCAGTCGATACGTTTATCGCCAGTATTCGTGATTCTGGAACGAAATTGGACCAGGTCGCCAATGCTCATGATTTCGCCCAGGCGCTTAACGTTTTTTCCGATGCAACCGAGACTTTCACCAAACGGATAAAGGAATTGGGGCCCGATCTGGTCAAGCTGAGCTCAGCGAACCCCGACACGCCGCCGGCCGGCTGCGATAAAGCGCAGGAGCGGCTCACCAGTTTTGAGTCGGACCTCAATTCGATCGGAGCGAAGTTCGGTACCGAGGGCCAAAAATACATTAACGATGATGAAGTGAAACAAGCCTTCGAGCGGCTTAAGAATTTGCAGATCAAAGAAGACTGACCGCGGTTTGCAGTATGAAGTAAGCAACGCCGCGAAGCGGAGTGGATATAGCACAGTCTGCAATCCACGTTTCGTATTCCGCAATTGGGTCATGTGTGGACGTTACCGGCGCACCACTCGCGAAGAAGAACTCGCTCGGCGATGGAGTATTCCCATCCCGGTTCAGCGCGATCTGCCCATCTCTTGGAATGTCGCTCCCAGCACTGAAGTCTTGGCGATCCGGATTAGACGAGATTCCAAGGCGCAATCGTTCGATTGGCTTAGATGGGGTCTGATTCCATATTGGTCCAAGGACAAACGCATCGCCTACAGCACGATTAATGCCCGGGCTGAGACCATTGATACAACTCCGGCATTTCGACAAGCATTCCAAAAACGCCGGTGCCTGATTCCGGCGGACGGATTCTATGAGTGGCGCAAGACTCGTCCCCCGAAGGTTCCATTCCACATATCTTTAAAGAACGAAATACCGTTTTGTTTCGCTGGAGTCTGGGAAGCCTGGCGAGACCCGGAAACGCAGGAATGGTTACGCTCCTGTTCTATCGTTACCACTGAGGCGAACGATTTGATCGCCCAGATTCATGACCGAATGCCAGTTATCTTGCGGGATGCCGACTTTCCTGTCTGGCTAGGCGACACCGGCCAGGCAAACCTGAAGTCGTTGCTGCGACCTTACCCCTCAGAGGAAATGCAAATGTGGGAGATTAGTTCGCGCGTCAACTCGCCGATCAACAATGATCCCGAAATCATCGAACCAGTCCCGTTAACAAGTTAGAAGTTGCAGGTGGCCAGATCGTAAATTGACGAAAGGCACCTCCGGTAAACCGCTACTTTGATTCGAGTGGAAATGCCATTCTAAAGAGATTCCGTACGTTTTACGAACAGGGATGACATCTCTTGCTATCGCAGCATTTTCTGTAAAATGTGTACGTCGATTAGTCGACCAAACTTCCGGCCCACTTCTTTGAGCGTGCCAATATAGACAAACCCCATGCTCTCATTGAGGTGTAGACTTTCTTCGCTTCCATCCGCTACGCGGGCGATCAAAGTATGAAATCCTAACCGTGAAGCCTCCTCAATAGTAGTCCGCTTGAGCTTGCGCCCAATCCCGCGACCACGAAACTCAGATTTCACGTAGAACGAGGTCTCGGCGGTATCGTCATAGGCACGGCGGTCCGACCAACGGCTCAATGCGGACCAACCCACAATCTTGCCTTCCAGCAGCGCAACGAAAACCGGATGCCGTTCGTCGTGCGAATTTAACCACTCGGCGCGTTCCGCCACCAGCCTTGGTTCCGTGTCGAACGTGGCGGTTGTAGTTAGAATCGCTTCGTTATAAATGTCGGTGATCGCCTCCGCATCCGCAAGCCCAGCTCGTCGAATCAAGATCGGAGGATTGCTTGGATTCGTGTCTTTCTCTTTCAACATTCAAGAATCGGTTTCAACTCGAAGTCGAACGAAGGGATCAGCGCGAGGATCATTTACCGGCGCCTCCCCGCTTGGCCAAGGACGTAACCCATGAAATTTCCAACGCGTGTGTTTCATATGCGCCTTTTCGTGTAACTCTACTCCGGAAGCAAGTCTTGGATCCTTTCAACTGGAGCCCGAGCCGGCAGCAGTCGACCGGCGCGCTCATCTAAATTCTCGCTTCTGCATTCCAATTTCTGCTAGGCAACCACGCATGCGCAAGGTCAACACCAACAATATGGCAGAGGACAGCTGGTCCTCACCTAAAGGAAAATTCGCCGGGGCCGGCAAACAGGTCTCAGAGGCACTTGGGCGTAAGCCGCAATCGATGGATCTCATGGAGCGGCATCCGTTTGATGTGGAGATCTTGCGCATCCCACCCGGAAAGACTCCCTACCCTTATCATTCGCACAGTGTGCAATGGGAATTCTACCACGTGATCTCAGGCCGTGGCGTCGTGCGGCACCAGGATGGAACAACCCCCATCGAATCGGGCGACGCATTCATCTTCCGGCCTGGTCAACCCCATCAGCTCATCAACGACAACACGGAAGATCTCATCGTCTATGTCATAGCCGATAACCCGTTTGGCGAGTCCAACTATTTTCCCGATAGCAAGAAATGGACTGTGCGTTCACCCGAGCGCCGCCTGATCCGATCGGAAGGACTGGAATACTATGACGGGGAAGAATGAGCGGAGACCGAGCAGCTAGAATACGGAATATGGAACACAGAACACGGAGCCGTGTTCCGTATTTCTGGCCCCCTAGATTACTCGAATGATAACCAGCCCACTAACCACCAAGCCAACGCCTCCTCTCACTCCGAACGCGTTAAGCATCGTGAGCAGGAGCTCCGTGTTCCGTATTCTGTATTCTGTATTGTGTATTCTGTATTCCATCTTCTAGCTCCTAGCCTCTGGCCTCTGCCCTCCGGCCGCAATAATCACTCCAATGATGACCAACCCGGTAACCACAAAGCGAATGCCTCCTCGGATCCCGAATGTGTTAAGCATCGTGAGCAGGAGCACGAGGAAGAGCCCTGCTCCCCACAAACCGGCTACATTGGCTCTTCCACCGCTGACTGAGGTTCCTCCGATCACCACCAAAGCAATCGACGTAAGGAGATATTCGTCGCCGATTTCCAGTGACGATCCTCGGAAATAGCCGGCCAACAAGGCGCCGCAGATCCCACCAAGCGCACCGCTCAACACATAGGTTGCACACCGGGTCCGTTCCACTCCGATGCCGGCCAGCCAAGCGGCGCGGGGATTCTGTCCAATAGCCAGGACCGATCGACCGTAGATCGTCCGGTGCAACAGAATGCCCATTCCAATCGTAAAAAGAATTGTGCCAATCGCCAGGTAAGGTACCCCTGCGACTTGTGCCGTCGTGAAGTCGGCAAACGCAGGTGGCGGCTTGATCTGTAGGCCGCGTCCATAACTAATGCCCATCGATTGAATGATGAAGCTAGCCGAAAGAGTCGCGATAATCGGTGGGATGCGTAAGAGCCAGATGAGAAGATAGTTGCCAATTCCGATACCGCAGCCTGAGACAAGGGCTGCCAGGAGACCCGCAGCGATCATCGAATCAGAGCCGCTCATCACTTTCATCGCGACCGCGCTGGCCAGACCGATATTGGCGGGCAACGACAGATCGACGTTACCGGGTCCCAGCGTGATCACAAACATCTGGGCAATTCCAGCAATCACGGAAAACACAGCAAGCGCTAGCCCCGCGGTTATCATTCCCCCAGCACCGTATCCGCGGGTGAATATGATTGCCGCCAACCAGACCAACAGCGCGCCAAGGTAAGACCAAATCCATGGCTGGCGGAAAACACTATTCCCGCCTGCGGACTTCATGCCGCTCTCCCGTCGACTCGATTGATTATCGCCCGGGCAGCCAAAACGATTATGAGAATGGCCCCTTCGGCGCCCACCTGCCAATCCGGTGAGATCCGCATAAAATTGAGGAGTGTCCCGGCCAGCGTGAGGGTCAACGCTCCGATCACCGCGCCGATCGGGGATACACGACCTCCGACGAATTCTCCGCCGCCGAGGATAACGCCGGCGATCGAAAGCAAAGTGTAGCCTTTGCCAATGTTGGCGTCAGCGGATGTGGCTAGCCCGATCAATGCCAGCCCGGAAAAGACCCCGAAAACGCCGGCCGATGCGAACATGATGACTTTGGTCTTCAACAGCGACCAACCCGCGCGGGCAACCGCGTTCGCGTTGCCGCCCGAGCCGCGCAAGATGGCTCCATAGGATGTGCGCATCAAACCGACATGAACGAGCGCCCCAATAATGAAGGCCGCAATGATGGGAAAAGGAACATAAGGCGTACGAAAATTCATGAACTCGTGGAGCCAAGCCGGAGCTTTGCCACCGGGTGTTGGCAGGACTAGGAGCGCGAGGCCCTGCCAGACAAACAGCATGCCGAGCGTTACCACGATCGAGGGAACATTGCGCAGATAGATCACTGCACCGATCAGTGCATAGACTCCGACGCTCGCCAACAGGACCGCAATACCGAAAAGCGGGTTATATCGTAACCAGGTTGCCGCTACACAACCGACGAAACTGACAAAGGTACCGATCGACAGATCAAGATCGTTAACCGTGATGACAAACATCTGCGCGATCGTCGCCAGCGCCACCGGAATACCCAGGTTGAGCATCAGGTTAAGACCAAAATAGCTCATCGCTCGAGGATTGAGCCAGGCAATACCAAGCAGAACCAGCGCAAACGAGAGTGCAGGCAGGATCGCCCGCAAAAAACGCCGTGGCGTCTTGAACGCAGCCAGCGGCATTTGCACGGCGCGTGCGCCGTTGGCCGAACTCATGATGGGGTGACCTCCTCAAAGGAGGACTGAATGACCCGTTCCTCGTTCAGCTCGCCTCGGCGTAGATCGGCGACAATACGACCGTTGCGGAATACATAAACGTGGTCGCAATTCTCCAGTTCTTCCATTTCGGTGGTGTACCACAGAAAGGTGCGTCCGGCATTCGCTTCAGTACGAATCAGATCATAGACCTCGAGCTTAGTGCCAATGTCGACGCCGCGCATGGGGTCATCCATCAGCACGATCTTCGCTTCCGAACCGAGCGCACGGGCAAACAACGCTTTCTGCTGATTCCCGCCGGAGAGCGAGAGGATGTTGTTGCGCATGTCCAGCGTGAGAATGTTGATACGTTTGCGCCACTGTTCAGCCAGTTGGGCTTCCAGCTCGGAGGAGATCAGGAGACCTCTGTGCAAGGATGCCAGCGATCGAATCCCAACATTTCTGGCAATCGACCAGAGGGGGAAAATCCCGTCACTTTGGCGGTCACCGGCCACCAGCGCCACCGGATCGCTCACCTCGATCCGGGGCAGGCGACGAGTTGCTCCTCGGAAAACTGAGAGCAAAAGCTCGGTCTGCCCGTGACCGGAAAGACCGGCAAGCCCAACGATCTCACCTTGATGGGCTACCAGCTCGATACCATCATGCTGTTTCGTTGGACGCGCACGAATGCGGACCGGCGTGCCTCCGCGTGGAGCGGTTTCTTTCTCCGCTCGCATCTTGCCAGCAGCCACGCCACCCATGGTTGTGACCAGCTTATCGCGATTGAAAGCAGAAGCGCGATCGGCAGCCACTACCTTGCCGTCGCGCATGACCACGATGCGATCGCAATATTCCAGAATTTCGCCGAGTAGATGCGAGATCAAAATGCAGCCGGCGCCGGTTGTTATCACTCGCCGGACGTAAGAAAGCAGTTGACCGGCCCGATGGCTGTCGAGCGATGATGTCGGCTCGTCCAGGATGACGAAATGGAGCGGCGCTTCGGTAATGGTGAAAGCCCGCGCTACCTCGACCATCTGGCGTTTGCCGATCGATAGGTCACCCACAACCGCATCGGCCGAGACGCCGTGACCCGGAAAAATTTCGTCGAGCTTGCTTCCAATGAGTTCCCCGGCACGTTTTCGCCAACCCCATCCAGCGATAGATGGGTGAAGAACACGCGCATTCTCGGCCACGGTGAGATTCGGACACAGGGACAGTTCCTGAAAGACACAACGAACGCCCAGTTTCTGGGCGAGAACCACCGCATAATCCTTCTGTGGTTCGGCGCCGATGATGATCTGTCCTCTGTCGGGAGCTAGCGTGCCCGCAAGCACGTGCATCAGCGTCGATTTACCGGCACCGTTGTGACCCACCAGCCCAACGCATTCCCCGACGCTAACGGCAAAGTCAACTCCAGCCAGTGCCCGGACGGCGCCGAAATGTTTTTCGACTCCGTCCAGCTTGACGATATTCACCGGTAGTTCGGACATGATTCACAATGGCTCACATAGAGTACTAGTGTACCGTCTCGCATATATTAGTGACGGTGCACTAGCATGTCCTAATCGTCGCTGATAATG
Organism: Chthoniobacterales bacterium; assembly: GCA_035710445.1. Lineage (GTDB taxonomy): Bacteria > Verrucomicrobiota > Verrucomicrobiia > Chthoniobacterales > JAFAMB01 > DASTDH01. The sequence continues at coordinate 4,904 of DASTDH010000690.1, read as the reverse complement.
GCTATTTCTTGGTATTACTTAAATTAGCGTCGATCGCCTTTTTGGCTTCATCCAGCGTATACTCATGGCTGGCTACACCGCCGGCCGGAATGTTCGCCAGGGCAGCCTCGAAGTCATCTTGGGTGAAAGCGAGATAAGGCACCAGCAGATCGTGCGGGATATCCTTGCGCCCGTCCAAAATTTGTTGTGCGACCCAGAAGGCGAGCGTCGATACACCAGGCGCAATGGATGCGGACCAGGTCGTATACCCGTTCTTCGCCTTTTGCTCTTTCCACCAGGCCAGTTCATCCTGGCGATTTCCCATGATGATAATGGGCAGTTTGCGTCCGCCCGCGTTGAAGGCTTGTGCACAGCCGTATCCGTCACCGCCCTGGTCAACCACCCCGGCAACTTCCGGCAGCGAAGGCAGAACCGTTGCGACCGCCTTTTGCGCGGTCGTTTGATCCCAGTCTCCCTCCACGCTGTTGACGATCTTGAATTCGGGATGTTTTTGCACTCCCTGGGCAATTCCGGAATGGATCGCATCATCGATCGAGGTACCGGCGAGACCGCGGATCTCTAAAAGGTTACCACCTTTGGGAAGCCATTTAGCCAAGTGTTCGACTTCCTGTTCGCCATAATCTTTGAAATCAACGACTACCCGCCATGCGCCTGGCTCGGTCACGATTCCGTCAAAGGAAACGACCACGATACCAGCATCAATCGCCTGCTTAATTGCACCATTCAAAGCGTCTGGTGAAGACGCATTGATCACAATCGCGTTATAGCCCTGAAGAATCAGGTTCTGGATCTGTGCTGCCTGAGTGGGAACTTCTTTGTCAGCCGTAGTGAACACATCGGCGGCAGCGACGACTCCGTCAGCAACTGCCTTTTTTGTTACGATGTCGTAGCTTTTCAACATGGCCTGCCGCCAAGAATTGCCCGCATAGTTGTTGGAGAAGGCTATGCGCATGTTCTTGGTATCCGCGTGAGCCGTACCGTGTAACGTGAGGCCTGCCAAAGCGACCAGCAAAACTGTGCCGCAGGTATTTCTTTTCATGACTTTCCTCGATGCTTGAGAAATGGTTTCGGGGGTTTGGCGCAGCTGGTCCCGCTACATGCGCCTGATACGCTCACCCGGACCAGGAAGAGTGCTTCGAGCGATGAGCTAGCACGCTAGAGTAGAGCGAAACGGCGGTCAATCTAGAATAATGCCGTGAGCGCCGTGAGCGCCGGTAATGCCGTTTTTTTTTCGAGTCGTGATATTTTTCTGCTCTTTCAAGACGTGCTATAGTCATTCGTTGATCTGGCCGACAATTCCGCGAAACATCTAGTCTGGGCCGATGACTATGGACGCGCTGCAAAACGAAAAGTGTACCGCCTGCCGGCGCGATTCTCCGCGAGTTACTGACGCAGAGATTCTCGAGCTCAAGCCTTTGATCCCGGAATGGACGCTAGTCGAGCGGGATGGCATTCAAAGACTGGAACGGGTCTTTCGGTTTTCGAACTTTGCCGAGGCCTTGAATTTCACGAATCGGGTTGGCGCGATTGCTGAGGAAGAAGGTCATCACCCGGCCATATTGACCGAGTGGGGTCGGGTAACGGTGACCCTTTGGACCCACAAGATTCGGGCTCTCCATCGCAATGATTTCATCATGGCGGCAAAGCTCGATGCCTTGTGAGTGAACATCGCTAAGCACTCCCGGGAACAAACCATCTCGCAGAGGGATCCACCAAAAGTAGCTCAACGATTCATTGCCCGGGACGACTTTGGAGATGCCTGGTTCGGGCTCGGCTCTCCTACCAGCGGATCAACTTTAGTACCAGCAACGGAAAATTAACCGTCAAGGCCTGTACTGCATGGTTGATTTTGCGCTTGGTGGAGGCTGGCCGATCACCAACACTGCGAATCCGTCTTATATGTACGTGGAGTACGTGAGATGCTAGGCTCCTTGAGGAAAGGCGAAAAGACGGGCCATTCCGCGATCGTTCGGTGAAAACTTCAGCTTGGAGTTCCTCGAGTCCACCAACGCAATCCGCAATTCGAAAGAAGGCGATCCTGTTGTTTGAACATAACTGGAATTTGTAGCACAATGTAAGAACTCTCCGGAGCGGCGCCCCTTCAGGGACTGTCGTCGAACGAAACTGCCGATGACGAAGATCGTCTATCGAATCGATTCATTCGAAACAAGGAGTTGTATTGAATATGCAGAGCACAAAGCCGAACACGAAAATTTTGGTCGACGGCGGTGATCCGAAAGAAACCCAAAGGCTAAAGACCCTGATGGGATTCGTCGACGGCCAAACAACCAATCCGAGTCTGATTTCCAAGAACCCTGCCATCCAGGCGCAAGTAGCATCGGGTCACAAACTGAGTCTGGAACAACAGACGCAAGAATACAAAAAGATCGTTCAGAGTATTTCTCCTCTGGTGGGAGAGGCAGGTGTATCGATCGAAGTGTTTTCCGATCTCAAGACAAGTGCGGAGCAGATGTTTGCGCAGGGCCAGGATATGTTCACCTGGATTCCCAATGCTTACATTAAATACCCATGCACGCATGAAGGTTTGCGTGCTGCAAAGCGATCGGTAGAGCAGGGGATGCGCGTCAACATTACCCTCTGTTTTTCCCAAGAGCAGGCGGCGGCGGTCTACGCCGCGACAAAGGGCACAAAGGAACCGGCCTATGTCTCGCCATTCGTTGGCAGGCTCGATGATCGAGGGGAAAACGGGATGGATCTCTTAAAGAATATCAAGCAGATGTATTCCCAAGGCGACGGTCACGTATCTGTTCTGGGTGCCAGCATCCGGACCGTTCCTCAATTGCTTGCCTGTTTTGCTTTGGGAATTGAACTGGTGACAGTGCCCACGAAAGTTCTGGAAGCATGGGTGAAAGCGGGACGTCCATTGCCTGATAAAGATTTTGTCTACGGTGGAATCGACGGAACTGGCAAACCGCTCAAGCCTATTCCATATGCAAAGCTTGATTTAGAAAGGCCATGGGATTCTTTTAATCTGAGCCATGAGCTAACTAGGATCGGCATAGAAAAGTTCGTCGCGGATTTTGAGGGGACGGTTGGCTAGGGCGACACATCTTTTTAGGCTCTTGGGTGCCCTTTTCATCAGTTCGAATGCGGATGGCCACTGCGATCCCATAGACAATAACCTTACCCGCCGACTTTGGCTCTAGCATAGTATGTCCCGGTAGGCCCATGCCGGTAAAGGTTTGAGGCCTTAGATCGGACCCAAACCGCTTGCTTTACCTGCTCGATTGGGTTTCAGGAAATTTCGGGTGCTGGCTATCAGCGGGCGCCAGGCGGCAGCAAATAGAGCGTCAGGGCGAAGATCAGGTAACCCATTAGCACGAGCACGCCGAGGAACCAAGCCGAGCGACCGCTGTTGGTCACGAGCGAGGCGGTGAGGGTGGCGATGACGAAGGCGGGGTCTCGAAGCTGAAGACCGCATGATTAAAGGCGTTCTACAAGCGATCGCGGCAGAATTACGCGTTCTTAAAGGTGCCAACTGTGATCCGCTACAGAAGTCGTTAAACGACCGGCACGAATCGCGCGAAGTGCTGCGGGAGAATAATATGCGCCGAAACTTTTGCCGTTAGCAATGATCCGTTCTGAACAAAACTATTTTACGGTTTTCGAATCGAGTGCCGCCGCGCTCGGGAGAATTACTGACCGGAAGTTACGGGAGAATATTATTAGCGTTTATGGTGATGTTAAAGGTTTGGTAGATAGTTTGAATACCAATTCCCGAGAGTTCAACATATGGCGCAGCTTTCCAGTCAGCAATCCTCCGCCAGAAAAACAGCTCGTGGCCGATATGATTGAGGGGCTGGAAACCCGAATGAGAAACGGGCTAGACGAGCTTCACCCCAGCTGGACAAATTACTCAAGGACATCGTGAAGTACCTGGACGCTAAACCTGGCTTTGCTACAATCGGGACGAGCGCCCCGATTAAGTCCGAGCAAGTCCAAGCTGAACTCGTCTATGCCTCGTTCGACGATTACCCCCATTGCTCTTAGCGCTTTCATCTGCCCCGCGCCGGGACATTGCAAAGCTTGGCTACGCGAAGTTTACGCTCGGCTCGTGCTCATTTATTTCTTCTTTTGCCCGTAACGCTCAGCCAAGCGATCGTGAAAAGGTCCGTGTCCGAGCAAAAGTCCGACCATGTTTTCGGCCCATTCGTTTCGTTCGCCGCGGCTGCGTAGCAAAGCGAGCAGACTCGCTTTTTTCAGTAGCGCAATATCAACGCTCTGATGTTTCCCGCTTTGATCTTTGGCTCGAATAAAAATCCCGGTGCGCGGGAAATTCTCCGCCATGACGGCACGCTCCGGATCAATATGGAGATCATCCAACAATTGACTGGTGATAAAAGCGTCCCTCGCTGCGAGCCAGGCCTCCCGCGCTCGCGCTGCGTTCGTGCTTGACGCGTACCGCCAATGTTCCTTGAACCAATCTTGGAATGCTTCCTCTTCCGTCATAACATGTTTTCTCGATCTCTTGTATGACCTTACGCAAAAGGGACTGCAAACCCAAGTCGTCCGTTGACGGGTCTGGGCAAACGCGCAATTCGCGTTTTCGAAATTCAGGCAAACCCCGAGTTGAGAGGAAAACGCCAAAGCCGATCCGCATCGAATCGTATTTGGTCATTTTCAGGGTTCCTCATACATATAGAGTCCTTCGAGATTGGGAGGCGGTATTTCGTGATCGACCGGCACCCGCGAGCGAACTCACAACTCGCCGAACCTGCAAAAAATTTTCCGACACTTGGACCGGTCGCTTTTGCCGGCCACCAAGCGAATCCGCCCCCCTCCCCCGGTGTCGAAACGACGCAAGCAATTATGCAAGCACTTGAGGCGCCACCTTTAAGCTGCAAAGGGGTAATGCGCTCTTCAACCGTAACCACGAAAGTCGG
>DASTDH010000689.1:0-2942 GCA_035710445.1 Chthoniobacterales bacterium | reverse complement strand
CTCCGATCTTCAGATCGCGGCTCAGTTCGGCGACAATTCCCGTTTCAACCACAAGGTCTTCGTACTCCCGAAGGTTGATGAGGGCTTGTCTGTATCGATCAATAGCGGTATTGAGATCAGAATCCTCGAACGGCCGAGTCGACGCAATAAAGAGGAGGTTGGCCCCACGCAACGCGTGGTAATGCTCAAGCGCTGCATAGTCGAACCCACGCCCGGAGTTTTGCCAGTTTACAAGCTGACTACCGAATTGTGCGATCAGTTCAAACTCACGGGCTTCTGCTTCAGTTTCGGTTAGCCCATCTTGAAGAATCTCAACAGAGTAGGTTCCGTTAAGACGTTCTTTGACGTACCGGTGCCAAACAGGGTGACGCTCTTGCGACCAAGCACGTCTACCTGTTCCCTTGCCGATGTAGAATATCGTGCCTCCAGTGTCACGATGTGCGTAAACATAGAAATCGCGGGACTCCGGCTGTCCCATCTTTTTCACGTCGTCCATCTCAGCGGTTGCTCCCCATTGGTCACCTCAATCCGTCATTTTGCACCGCATCTCAAGCAATCATCTAGAGTCTTTGTTGGATGAACTCATCGTTGCGATCTCAATACCATGAGGACTAGGCTTTCACTGCCGGTTGCGATTCGAAAGAATCGTCCATCTGTGTCGACTAAGACTTCCCATCCTTTGCCAACCAAGGTCGGGACATCTCTCTCATGCGAGAAATGGAATCTGAAGCCCCTTGGCTCCAATTGCTGCTGTAGCTCGCGGACACGTGGATCATTAAGGCTGGATATCTTTTCGAAACCTAGCGTCCGTTCGCGATCAGTGGTGGGAGCATCAGCGAGGAATCGCCAAGTGGCAGCCACTCCGATCCACTGCAATCGGCCATGCAGGACGAGGGTTGGCGGAACAGTCTCACCCGTGAAAAGCACCTCCTTAATGCGTTGCAACGGAAGTTCAATGTAGTGACCGGAGGATAACTTGCGTAGTGAAATGGTCCTGTTGGTCGCCGCATCGATCTCAAAGTCATCCCCTTCTCGATAACCAGGCACAATCGGGTGGACCCTCACGATCTTTCTCTCCGCAGCCAATGTTCTCAGTTCATTCAGAACCGGGACAGCCGAAGGGGCTGCTTGCTTAGGCGGGGCTGCTTCAGCAAAAATTGCGGCGATCTCCTCATTCGGCATTCCGCGCAGCGATTCGCCCGCCCGCATCAAGTATTTGCCGCCCTGGGTATGAAAGACTTTCCCAGGAAGACGAGAAGGGATCTCAACAGCCAAAACCCAGCCGGTTGAAGTGCTAATGGGATGCAAACGAATCTTAATACCAACTGAATCAAAAACCGCGGATTGAATTCTGAGGAGCTCTTCGCGCGACTGCTCGGGTACACCCACCATTGTACGAGGCTTACTGTTGGTAACCCCCATGATTAGCCAGCCACCGCCTTCATTCCCCAGCGCGACGGCATATTCCGTTATCTCCTTCGTTGAGAGAACGGTTCGCTTAAATTCAAGTCGCTCGTCTTCGTCGGCCGATATCATCGCGCGGAGCGAAGGCTCATCAAGTTTGATCACTGCCCACCTCTAAAGACCTGTCGGGAAACCATTTTGCATTCCCTCTTAAACCACGTTTGGAGCCAGCCAGCCTTCACGCTATCTTAGGAAAGATCGGGCCCTGAAGTCTCCAACTTGCTGAAGTGCTCTCACCTAGCGGAAGGATATTACCCTTACTTCCGTCAGTTTGAGCCTAAGGCAAGCGCCGTAATTTGTGTGTGACTATCTTGGCAATCATTTCAACAGGCTAATCTGACCGTTTCAAGTATCCTGTCGTCGGCTATGCGTAGCTCCGCGGTGTGATTCATCAATTCGGACACGCGACGGTCTCTCTGAACCTGGATCGAAGGTCTTTGTGGTGGAGGCCGTAGATTCTGATCTTTGGGTCATTAACCGGGCCAAACCAGGAGAGTAAACGTTCCGGCCTGACCTCGAGTTTCGATGGCCAGGTGCATTGCATCGATACCTCGAGTGGTCACGATTGAATCATTGACTTCTGGGTGCAGGAGTGAAACATAGCCACAAACTGGCGTAGCCCAGTCGGAAAGTGGCACGCCATTTCGGACGAACCTGAATTCAACTGGCGGCTCCAGGAACTCGTATCCCTGGATCTCGCCTTCACGATGGAGATCAATGGTCGAGCCATACTGGCCCTTAAAAGTAAGAATCATTAGGGGAAACCGTGGGAAGGATATGTTCAGCTAAGATGGTCTTGCTACAAAAGAAATATGCCTGTAATTCCATATCGCGCCAGAAACTTCTCTGGTACTTTCGCAGGACTTAACGGAAATAATCAGATCCAAATCACGTGGGCTCAACTGGTCTGGGCAGCCATAACAACCGGCAAGGCAGCCGGAGATGAATACGCATACGGCATTTACTCAGCGGTTGAGAGACTGCATCGTGCATCGATGATGCGGGCGTATTTGCTTCAGGCAGGTTCTGGGCGGCTCATCCAAACGGCACCATATGTGAGTTCGGACCCCTCAGAGAAAACCTCAATTTCCTTTTACCTGGGAATGACTCTGGCCAAGCTTTTCGCCGAACTGCTTTTCGACGTACCGAGAATGCTGCACGTCGCGGTGTATGGGCAAAACTACGAGATTGCAACCGCACAGGAGGGGCGCGGCCAGACCTGATCGGCCTGTCCGAGAATAACGACTGGTTCGTGTTTGAGGCGAAGGGCCGATCCAACGGATTCGAAGCTGAAGCACTCGAGACCGCGAAAGACCAGGCCCAGCAAGTCACTTCTATTGACAATGTCGCCCCGGTTTGCAGAATTGCGAGCCAGGCATTCTTTTCTCCTGATGGGCTCCGATTCCGCATGGACGACCCACCACGCGCAAGCGGTAGGCGATCACGGAGCCTTAAAATTACTCGCGATGATTTTGAAC
>DASTDH010000688.1:0-7088 GCA_035710445.1 Chthoniobacterales bacterium | reverse complement strand
CGCTAGCATGCATGTGGTATGTGATCCTTTGAAGGCTTAGAATTTCTCAAACTTGTCGGCCAGGCTATACCGCACAAGTATCTTCCGATTCATTTCTTCGGTCCTCGCTTTGCTGCACATCGTCTTTTGCGCCTTGCTCCTCCTTCATGGCGTGCTCGTACCAATGGCCGCGGACGAATCGAAGCAAGAAGCAACCCGCCTTGATGCCCTCTTCCAGGGCCTTGGCAGCGAATACTCCGAAGAACCCGAACGGCGCGAACAAGCCTAACCCGATCGCGACAGGCAAGCCGACAACGTACGTTGCGGCCAAATTGCCCATGAGTACAAAGCGGGTGTCACCCCCGCTGGCCAGCACACCGTTGCCGAGCACGCTGCTCAAGACCTTGGCCGGCTGCGTGAGAGCCATCAGCAGCACGCCCCAGAAAGCCAAGCGCAGCACAGCCTGACCAACCTTAGGGTAAAACGTCGGAAGCAGAAAACTCGAGCCCGCAAACAGGCAGCCAAGCACAACGGCGACAAAGACGCCAAAACGAATCGCGATCCATGCGTTAGACTTAGCCGCCGATAGCGAGCGCACTCCCAGCGCGTGCCCGATCACCGCCACGGCCGCCGGCGCCAAGCCCGCGGACGCCACAATGAAAATGCTCTCCAGGAAAGCACGATCTGGCTAGCCGCCAGCGTCGTGGTCCCCAGGTGGGTGAACACGACCGCGTAGATAAACGTGCTCATGCCCCAGAGCACTTCTGAAAGCGCGATCGGCCCGGTCAACCGCAAGAGCTTGGCGGCGGTTGCGCCTATTTTTGAACCGGGCTGCGGCCAAATCCAGGATACGCCTTTTTTGCCGGCGTAGAGAAACATGATCAACGCAAAGCAACGACCGCTTTGTGAAAGCAGCGTGGCCCAACCGGCTCCGGCTACGCCAAAGGAATGAATAGGCCCAAACCCGAGAACCAGCACAAAAGCTAGTGCCGTGTTTAGTGCTACTGCAGCGCTGGTGATGATCAAAGGAGTACGCGGGGCATTTAGCGACCGAAACACTGCACTGATCACCGCGCTTAAAATCATCGGGGCAATCGAAACAGCGTAGAGCTGAAAATAGCTATCAGCGCTTCCCGCTAACTTCGGATCCGCCCCCACCAGGCGCAGAAGGGGTCGGGAAAACGTGACGAGCAGAAAAGCCGTAAGCACGCCCAAAAGCCCTGACAGCGCTTGGCCGGCTGAGGCTATTTGGGAGACTTCGTCCATGCCTTTGCGGCCAAAGGCGCGAGCAACCATGACTCCGGCGCCGACACCCGTCGAAGCGTAGAGCAGCATGGCAATAGAAGCGATGCTGTTAGACAAGCCTACTGCGGCTACCGCGTCGGCGCCCAGGAGACCCACAATCATCTGGTCGATCACGTTAAATCCCATCTGGAAAACTGATTCTAAACTTACTGGGATCGCCAGCCGAAGGACCTTTCCTGGATCACCCTGTGATCTAACTTCCCGTTCGGAGGAACCTGAAGACGGGCGCAGTGGGATTGGTATGTTCAATGTGATATTTCTTGCGATGCGTCCGATTCCTGGCGGGCGAGGATCTCCTAACTTATTCGACAGATACCCTCCCTGTGGACGTCCCACCGATCGAGACACGCACTTACCAGTGGCGCAGGAACTAGCTATTGAAGTCTGCGGTTCAAAACTGGGGGATATTCCCGGCTTCGGGCATCACGTTCAGTAAAAGGTGTGGCCTGTATAACCGCCTACAGCCCGTTGCGATGACAACTGACGAAGCGCACACTCATAGGCATATCCTTCCCGTTGAGACGCACTCACACGAACATGATCACGACGGACACCACCGTTATGAACATTGAGCAAGGTCAATCCGACACCGCCTTGACCCTGAAGTAGGTTAGTTCGCCACGACGAAGAATCGCAGCGACTGGAACACTTTCGCTGATCTCTCGGGCCGTCCGTCGCGCTTTACGCCGGCAAATCCTTACCGGCTGTCATCAGCGTCACCTTCCCGTGCTTGATACCCTTGGCCGCGATGAGGTGATCGGCAATAGCTCGCACGACTGAAGCTCGGCCACGAACGACTAGTACTTCGAGACAGTTATCGTGGTCAAGATGGACGTGAAGAGTCGAAACGATCGCTTCAAGGTGTTTGTGCTGCAGATCGGTGAGGCTCTTTTGGACCTGCGGACGATGATGGTCGTAAACCAGGGTAATTGTTCCAACCACCTCGTTGTCTCCCAGCTCCTGATGATGCTCGACCAACTGGCTGCGAATCATCTCACTAATCGCCAGAGAGCGGTTCTGATAACCCTTCTTTTTTACCATTCGATCGAGCTCTCGAAGGAGTGTCGGATTCAAAGACACCCCAAACCGGGCCACCTGATTTCTCACCATAGGTTCAATATCCGGAGAGCTAGACGCCAGTCAAAAGCTCGGTTCTTGAGCCATGCAACTAGGACAACGAACGCTGAAGCCATCACCGGCATTAGTCGCATAGCGCTTTTTGGTGACACGGTTCCTTTAAACGTGTTATTCTAAATGAAGTGTGTGCCGGGCAATAGTCGAAGCTAACCCGCCTGAGCCTTTACCGATGAGCGAAATATTCTCGCCTATTTTTCGAACCCGCACCATTGCGCTTTATGCATTTTTAGCCCTGCTGAACATCGGAGGCTGGATTTGGGCACTGATTGCCTTTCATGAAAAACCGCTCCTTCTGGGAACCGCCTTCCTGGCGTACACGTTTGGACTTCGCCACGCGGTAGACGCAGATCATATCGCCGCGATTGACAATGTGACTCGTAAGCTGATCCAGGAAAACAAACGGCCGGTTTCGGTCGGGTTTTTCTTTTCGCTTGGGCACTCGACCATCGTTGTCATAGCGTCCTTGATCGTTTACCTAGCTGCCTCGGCCGTGGAAAAGCAGATGGACGTCGTTAAAGAAATCGGCGGAATGATCGGCACGTTGGTTTCTGCTCTTTTCCTCATTACTATCGCCATCATCAACATCCTAATCCTTCGAGGCGTTTGGAGTACGTTTCAAAGAGTACGGAAAGGAGGGGACTACATCGACCAAGGCTCGGACATGTTGTCTGGGGCCGGCGTCTTAAGCAGCATCTTCCGTCCACTCTTCCGAATGCTCTCCTCACCCTGGCACATGTATCCGATTGGCTTGCTCTTTGGTCTTGGATTCGATACAGCGACCGAAGTGGCGATACTGGGGATCTCGGCCGCGGCTGCAACCAGCGGCTTGACCGTTGAGACTATGGCGGTCTTCCCTCTCCTCTTTACTGCGGGGATGACACTGGTTGACACCACCGACGGCATTTTGATGGTTGGAGCCTACGGCTGGGCGTTCATTAAACCCATCCGCAAACTCTATTACAACCTGACGATCACCTTTGTTTCGGTCGTTGTCGCGTTGCTGATCGGAGGGATCGAGGCGCTCGGACTGCTTAAGGATCGGCTAAATCTCAACGGCGGAGGATGGGACTTCGTTAGCAGTCTGAATAATAATTTTGGCACCGTGGGCTTTATAATCATAGGCGTTTTCGTGCTGAGCTGGATCGGGTCCGCAATTATCTATCGGGTCAAAGATTTCGATCGGTTCGAATCTTCGAACCGAATCACGATCGATTAACCGGGTAATACCGATCTTGCCTGGACGTTTCCCGTTTCCCGAAACAGCCCGAGATGGGCTGGGCTTTCTTTCACTTTGTTGCGATGAACCGTTGGATCGCTGATTTCGATATCGGCACGAAACGTGCTAAATCGAATTTGAGCCGAAATGAGCCCTGTCATTCAAAGGATTTCTCACCACATGGTCGGCCATTGCGACTGTTGCGGTGGCTATCGATCTCTGAAATATCAAGACCAAGAGCTAGGATTTCTATGCCTGAAGTGCGGCGCACATTCCGTCATGGCGGATCTTGAGCTCAACAATGGTGGTTACGATTTGTGCCGGCAGAAACCAAACGGCAAAGAATGAATGGGCGTCGGTTCATTAGTTACTCGACCTTTCGCCGGTTTCTTGCAGGACTTCCCACTTTATCTCGATAAGGTACGGGATCGGTTATCGTTTCTCAGTGGTCCACTCCAAGAGGTGGCGCAAGCGTCGAAACAGTGGTTTATCCGCCGGTCGGGGAGAATGTCCTGGGAATGGCACACTGGGGTGTGGCGTTGGTGCAATGGGCAAAAGTACTGAACAGTGCTCTCGGAACAGAATTGTTCCCAGTGGTGGTGATACCAAATTTGTCCTTTTTTAGCCATGTCGTCAGCAGCTACGCGATTACCGGTGGCGGCATTGACTGGAATCGGGTTGCGATATGGGAACCTGGAGTGCCTTCGGCTCAAGGGCGTTGGAAGAAGTCGTAAAGGCAGCGATCCTATTCTCCCGATATCGCTCTACTTCGTGGCTAAGAAGGCTAAAGATGTAACGACCTGATACAGTTGCCCTTCGGTACGTCCCCTACCCCCAGGTCAGGATTCGCCCTCAGTTATAGAGTCGTCAGAGCTGATAAATCGCGACCGAGGCCGGCCGGGTAAGCTCACTTTATAAGGTCGTACCCCATGTAAGTGTCGCTCAAATTCTGAACGTTCGATCATGGAGGCCCCCGATTTTCAGAAAGCCATTCAGGGTTAGGCTAAAGGAGCATCTCAATCGGAGCCATCATGGAACAATATTTGGAGAAAGCAACGGATGTTGAACTAATGGAGGCAGTAGTGCGGAGGGATTCGGATGCGATGGCGGCGATCTATCAGCGCTACGAATCGACACTGCGAGCAGTGATCCTCAGCGTGCTCCACGAAGAGGGCGAGACTGACGACGTGCTGCATGATGTGTTTATCCAGCTGTGGGATCGTGCCGACCGATTCGTGGCCGAGAAAGGACTGCACGGATTCCTAGTGACTTTGGCCAGGCGAAGAGCGCTCGATCGTTTGCGCCGCCGGCTAGCTTACCGCCGTGCCACCGACCGGTTGGAAACGGAGATGAAAGCGGAATTCAATGAGAAATTGTGCGGGCGCGGGGCCAAGCCACCCAATTTCGATTTGTCGGAACTCCTTGGCCGAATGATCCGTCTACTGCCAGAACCGCAACAAGAGGTCGTCCACCTCACATTCTTCGAAGGAATGAGTCAGCGCGAAATCGCTAATCGAAAATCGATTGCGCTTGGTACGGTCAAAACCCGTCTGCAGTTGGCTCAGAAGAAACTCCTAAACCAGCTGGTGCCGATTCAGCATAAGATTTGAGTTGCCATAGAAATTGCGAAGTAGCAATCGGTAAACCGGACACAGAGCGTCAGTAGGTACATCCGGTCCTTAGGAGGTATCGAACAGCTGACTGTGAGAGCAGACCACACGGAGGGTACGCCGCAGTGGCAACAATTCAACGATCCTGACTGCAACAGAAAAGTTGTGGAAATCAGAGAGACCGCACTTCGCGCGCAGAAACCAGGGAAGACCGCTCCATCGACTTGCTGCGATATCGTCAGTATGAGTGAAGTAGAGGATTATCCCGGCCCCAGCCACAATCATCCGGAAAAAGAGGGACAGGATCCGAAGGGTCGGGCAGATGAGGAAATGGTCAAACCCCCCGCCTATCCTGGACCCAAAAAACAGAAATCACCGCAGCGAAAGCGTAAGCCACGGTGATCGGAGTCCGGAGGCGCTCAATACTACCGTCCGCCGAGAACGGCCAAAATGTCGATCTCTACTTAGCCCACGGTAGACTCCAACCAATGTTCCGCTAACTTTTCGCGGCGGACCTTCGGCGGCGAGTTCGGGCTGCCTTTCTTGCCGAGGCAGACCGCTGACCGGCGGTCCGGCGATGTGCTACGGTGCTAGCTTGCCGCGCCAGCGCTGCCTTTGAAGCCGCTCCCTTTCCTTCACGCTTCAATGCTCGGGTAGTCGCCCGGCTTCTCCTTGAGGACGGCTTTCCATCTTTACGCTCCCCCGCGCGTTCATATTCACTTTCGGCCTGTCGCCGGGTTCTCTCCGGCACAGTTCCCTTCTCGGGTGGTGGCAGTTTTACGCCTGCCCGTCGCGCCTTGGAGAGTCCAATTGCGATAGCCTGCTTGCTAGAGCGGGCCCCATGTTTTCCCTCACGGATGTGCTCCATTTCCTCGCGTACAAATTCGCCCGCCTGTGTCGATGGCGCTTTGCCTTGCCGCTTCGCGCTCCGTGCTCGTTCGACAGTTTTCTTTTCCGGCATAAATCAGGCTCGCTTCAGCTTGCGCGGCTGGTCGTATCTTTTTCATGGACAATCTCGAGGGTTGAAACGATCGGGAAAAAAGGACGAAGAAAGCTTAACTCTGGCCATAAGCGAGAAATTCTATCTACGAAAAAAGCGCTGCCGGGCGACACTTATCCTCGCTGGAAATTAGTCCTCCCACTTAACCTTTACCTTCTGACCGGTCTGACGATCGAGATAGATTCCCTTATTGCCTTTTCTTCTCCACTAGTTGGTAGCGCGGCAAATTTTGCTGCATTTGCTCATAGGTAATAACCTGCTCCTCCTGTGGTTCGGTCGTGGTAGTGGTAGTAGTAACTGTCGATCCCGGAGCTTGAACGATTGTGCCAGCAACGTTTGACTTCAATCATTGGATAATCAGTGAGGCGATCTTATCGTTGGCGAGGGTGAACGTGTAGTCGAGCTCGACTGGGCTGCCCGGGAAGTCGCCAGTTAACCGGATCAAGAGCGTCACCGTCTTTTCACCGATTGAAGCACTGAGCGGCTCCGCAACGTATCGGTATTTGATGTCAGCCGCTTGCTTCCAGGACTTTATCGCATCGAGCCCACGATAGTCGCGGCCTTCGTCGTGCACTATTGCATCGTCGGCAAAGCAAAGGGCCAACATGTCTATATTCTTCGCTTGCTCCGCCGCCAGATAGATGGCGACTGGCTTGGGCAGTTTGAGCGACATCTCGTTCCCGGCGCAGTTAGAGGTAGGTTGCATGAGGAGAGTTTCGCTCCGAAAAGAATGAACAGCAACGATCGGCCGCGAACACCGGGTTGCTGCTCAGCAAGTTGCCCGAAAGAGCGGCCTATAGGAGACTTCGCCATCCACCCATCGCTGCCAACGGATGTAAAG
>DASTDH010000687.1:0-2618 GCA_035710445.1 Chthoniobacterales bacterium | reverse complement strand
GACGCAGACGAGCTGTATACGATCTCCGGAGCGGGCGGTTATCGACTTCGATCAACATCGTGAGACCGATATGCGAAAGCATCCCTGACGCAAGGGAGCGGTGGGAACGCCGGGAGCGGGTGAGGGGTGACAGGTGAGAAGTGATTGGTGAGAAGTGAGAAGCGAATAAGACGTATAGGACATATAAGACCTATAGGCGCCAAACCCACACTGGTTACTGCTGACTGCTGACTGTTCACTAATCACTAATCACCTGTCACCAGTCGCCTCTCACTCCTCGCCCGCCGGAAGATGGTTGCGGATAACCGCGCCGATTCTCTTGGCATATCGTTCGCCCCACTCACAAACGTCCTCGAGGGCTTCTCTCAAATCTTTGCCCTCTTCGGTCAGCGAATATTCAACCCTAGGCGGTACTTCCCGAAATACTCTCCGGCGAACGATGCCAGTTGATTCCAGTTCCCGAAGCTGCTGTACGATCATTTTCTCTGTCGCGTTCGGGATGGCGCGTCGCAACATGCCGAATCGGCAAGGACCTTTGGTTGCGTGAAGATGCCATAAAATGATCGGCTTCCATTTTCCGCCGATCACATCCTGGGCGGCCTCCACCGGGCAGCTGAAAGCCCGCTTTGCCTGGCGAGTTCGTGCCCTTACTTTCATATTGGTAAGTACCTAACAAAATAGTGGGTACTTGTCCATCTTCCCGGCAGCGGTATCGTCCGGCTATGAAGATCGGCATCATTGGTTCTGGAAACATGGGTCGCTCGCTCGGCATCGCCTGGACCGAGCTTGGGCACGACGTGTTTTTTGGAGGCAGAGACCCGGAACAGGTGCGCCAGGCGGCTGCCTTGACCCACGGAAAGGCTCGTTCCGGTACCAACGATGAGGCAGCGGTTTTTGGTGAAGTGCTGGTCTACTCGCTTCGCGGAGTTAACCCTTCCGCGGCTTTGCAACGGGCCGATTCCCTGGATAACAAGATCGTAATCGACCTTAACAATTCGGAGATCCCGCCCGATTTCGCCTACGAGCCGATTACTCTTTCGCACGCCGAAAGACTGCAGCAACAAATCCCGCGCGCTCGGATCGTGAAGGCCTACAATACATTTGCGCAGGAGATCATTGAGCTTTTTCCTGACCGGATTCGCTCATTCAAGGTGGCGACGTTTGTAGCCGCTGACGATCAGAATGCACGAAATACCGTGATCGAACTCTCGCGTGAGCTCGGGCTGGATCCGATCGACTGTGGCCCGCTCAGGCGTGCCCGTTTGGTGGAGGGGTTAGCGGATTTCATTCGTTTTCTGATGATTGGCGGAGGAAGACCCGATGCAAACCTCTCGATTGTGGATGTGCCGGACGTGGAGAATCCGCGCTTGGGCGGTCGACTGGCGAGCAAACTGAGGTAGGGCGCGAACAGTGAACAACAATGAACACCAACGCCGTTGTCGTTCGCTGACGTTCGTTGCCGTCGTTGCAATGTAGGGCTGGTCCGTCCCCGGACCGCCGGATTGACCGGCGCCAGAGCCTTTAAGCCTATACAGTCGGGCGGTCGCGAAGTAGGCTTGACGTTGTCGGGCTGCGGCTGCTGAACAGTGAAACTTCTTTTAACCGCTGATCTTCATTTTCACATTCCGTGGTTTGAGTGGCTGCGGGAAGTCGCTACCGAATATGATTTGCTGGCTATTGGCGGTGATCTGTTTGAACTGGAGAACCGGCAAGGAATGGCTCGCCAACTGATCTACCTTTACGAATGGATTCAGCACCTTCTAAAGCGGCCCGTCAATTTGGCGATTTGCACCGGGAATCACGATTTTCCCTCTGGCGCTCCATTGATCTATCCAGGGGTTCCTTTGCCCAATGGTAAGCTGGCGATCCTGCGCCAGTTTGCGTCTGCTCGACCCTGGGCCCAAGCGCTGAAACTGAATCATCAGGTTGCTGTCGACGGTGACGAAAAATTGTTTCGGTTACGTTCCGGCGAGAAGTTGGCGGTGACCTGTTGTCCGTATCGCGCCGACGGTTATGTCGAACAACTGCGCTCGCAGCCGCTGCCTTGGCTCGTTTTGCATCATGAACCGCCGGCCAACAGTTTGATCGCCACTCCGAAGAGCGGCAATCTGGTATTTGCTCAGGCGGTTCGCCAAGGCCAACCAAGCTGGTCGCTGAGCGGCCACGTACATTTTACCGTAGGCGACGAGAACCATTTTTTTGAGCGGATCGGATCAACCATCTGTTTTAATTGCCGACAGAATCCGCCCGGTGGCCTGCTGCCGCCGGAACCTAATGTAATCATTGTTGATACGAAACGCCGAGAAGCAACGTGGAAACGTTGGATCACCCACGGTACGCACGAGGAAAAGACAATCGAGCTGTAGGGCAAGCGATCAATCGATCGCAGCTCGTTCACATCAAAGGCGTGCTGGGATCCGCCGCCGCCGCATCACTGAAGACCAGATGTTCGGCGGTCGACCGGGCTATGCCGGACAGACTAGTGTACTGTTACATTGATTTCTAATAGGCGATTGCGATAGAAAGAGAGGGTGTCTGAACGTATCGTGATTTCGCCGCCGGAAAGAAAAATACTGGAGAGTCGAGCCCGAGCTCGGAGCGGGAGCGTGGCTGAGTCC